>CAYVVB010000316.1:0-46651 GCA_964454955.1 uncultured Bradyrhizobium sp.
CTTCGGCCCGCGCTATTACGGCAAGGCGGTCAACGTCTCGCGCCGGCTGACCGCGGCCTATGACAGGGCGCTGAAGGACTATGACCTCTTGCTGCTTCCGACCACTCCGATGAAGGCGCCGGCGCTGCCGCCGGCCAATGCCAGCCGCGAGGAATATGTGGCGCGCGCTCTTGAGATGATAGCCAATACTGCGCCCTTTGACATCACCCATCATCCGGCGATGTCGTTGCCCTGCGGCATGGCGGATGGACTGCCGGTGGGCCTGATGCTGGTCGGCCGTCACTTCGACGAATCGACGATTTATCGCGCGACCCATGCATATGAGCAGGCCGGCGACTGGAAGAAAATGTGAGGAGTTCGCCTGTGCTGACGGGATTGGATCACAAGGCATGACCAGCGCATTCGTCGCAGCCTTCGAGATCCTGAGCTTCGGCGCGATCATCGTTCTGGTCGTGCTCGGGCTCGGAATCATCGCCAGTATGATGGGCATCTTCAATTTTGCCCAGGGCGAGTTCGTTCTGCTTGGAGCTTACGTCACTTATCTCGCCTACAGTCGCGGCATTCCGATCTGGATTGGCATGGCCGCGGCACCATTCCTGGTCGGGATGCTCGGCTTTGTCCTCGAAGCGCTCATCATCCGCCGCTTCTACGCAGCGCCGATCGTGGCAATGCTCGGCACCTATGCACTCGGCCTGATCATTCGCGAAACCGTGCGCGGGCTGATAGGCGGCTTCTATCTGACCGTGCCGGAACCGATCGGCGGTTCGATCGATATCGGCACCGTACATCTCTCGGCCTGGCGCTTCACGATCATCGTCGTCACACTGCTGGTGATGGGCGCCTGCTATCTGCTGCTGGCACGCACCAGCTTTGGCCTGCGTGTCCGCGCCACGCTGGAGAACCCGTCGCTCGCACGCGCGTCGGGAATTTCGACACCCTTGATCTACGGTGCCACTTTTGCCTTCGGTGCGGCGCTGGCGGGACTGGCCGGCGCTCTGATCGTGCCGGTGTTCAGCCTGTTCGCCGATCTCGGCATTCGTTTCCTGATCCAGGGTTTCGTGGCGGTCATGGTCGGAGGCGTCGGATCCTTCATCGGCCCGGTCGTGGGCGCCGGCGCGATCGGGACGCTCAGCGCGGCGCTACCCTGGATCATGTCGCCGGTGGTCGCCGACGTCCTCGTCTTCGTGCTTGCCATCGCCTTCATCAAATTTCGACCGCAGGGCCTCATAGCTGGAAAAGGGGTTTAGCCATATGTGTGCCGATCGCATCAATCTTACCCGCCGTCGCTTCCTAAGTAACTTCGCCTTCGCAACGAGCGCGATTGCAACCGGCGTCGGGAGCTGGGTGATCCGGCCCGACTGGGCCAATGCCGCGGAAGGCCCGATCAAGGTCGGCATCGCGACCGACCTTACCGGCCCAATCGCCTATGCCGGGAATGCCGACGCCAACGTCGCGAAGATGGTGATCAAGGAGATCAACGATGCCGGCGGCGTGCTCAGCCGGCCGATCGAGCTTTACATTGAGGACACCGCATCGAACGAATCGGTCGCAGTCGGCAACGTGCGCAAGCTCATCCAGCGCGACAAGGTCGACATGGTGCTCGGCGGCATCACCTCTTCGATGCGTAACGCGATCAAGGATCCGATCGTCGCGCGCGGCAAGACACTGTACATCTACCCGCAGCTCTACGAGGGCAAGGAGTGTACGCCGTACCTGTTCTGCACCGGGCCGACACCAGCGCAGCAATGCGACGAGTTCATTCCCTGGCTGATCAAGAACGGCGGAAAGAGGTTCGCACTGCCGAGCGCCAACTATGTGTGGCCGCACACGCTGAACATCTATGCTCGCAAGGTGATCGAATCCAACGGCGGCGAAGTGGTCTTCGAGGAATACTACCCGCTGGATCAGGTCGATTTCAGCGCTACCGTCAACGGCATCGTCTCCAACAAGGTCGACGTAGTGTTCAACACGGTGATCCCGCCAGGCGTCGGCCCGTTCTTCAAGCAGCTTTATGAAGCCGGCTTCCTGAAGAACGGAGGACGATTGTCCTGCGTGTACTATGACGAGAACACGCTCAACATCAACCAGGCGAATGAGATCGAGGGACTGGCGAGCTGCCTGGATTATTTCAAGGCGCTGACCAGAGATGATCCGGTCAGCGCAAAAATTCACGCGGCCTATGAGAAGGAATATCCCGGCAACATCCTGTTTGCGGCGGGCAGCGCCGCAACCGGAACCTATCGCGGCTTGAAGTTGTGGGAGGCCGCGGTCAAGGAGGCCGGCAAGGTAGATCGCGAGTCCGTGGCGGCGGCGCTCGACCACGCCAAGATCGCCGAGGGCCCGGGCGGACCAGCGGAAATGGTGCCGGGCAAGCGCCACTGCAAGATGAAGATGTATACCGCCGTCGCCAAGGGTGGAAACTACGAGATCGTGGCACGCAGCGACGGGCTGGTCGATCCGAAGGAATGCTGAGGACCGATGGGTGCAGCCAAACAGGCGGTCCAGGCGCGTGTCAGCGAAGGACCCGAAGTCGTAATGCCTGAAGATGGAACGGCTGAAACGCCGGCAGCACAGGCGGCGGCAGCATGGAAAGTCCTGCCGATCCTCGAAGCCGCGGTGCTCATCGTAGCGCTGTTACTGCCGCTAGTGCTGCAGGACTATCTCACCGTCTTCGCCACCCGCGTCGCCATCCTGGCGCTGTTCGCGTTATCGTTCGACCTGGTATGGGGTTATGCCGGAATCATGAGCTTCGGCCAGGCCATGTTCTTCGGCGCGGCCGGCTACAGCGTGGCACTCCTGGCACGCGACCTCGACGTAACCTCGATCTTTCTGGTGTTGCCGGCGGGGCTGTTGATCGGACTTGCGGTTTCGCTGATGCTCGGAGGCTTCCTGCTACTCGGCCGGCATCCCTCGAGCGTCATCTTCGTCTCGCTCGGCACCTTGACCGGCTCCTACGCTGCCGACCGCCTGGCACGTGGCTGGTACTATCTCGGCGGCCAGAACGGCATTCCCTCGATCCCAACCATGACGATGGGGTCCTATGAGTTCTCCGAAGGGCCGGTCTACTACTATCTCGCGCTCGGCCTGCTCGTGCTCGTCTATCTCCTGTGCCGCTTCCTGGTGCGCTCACAGTTCGGGCTGGCCCTGGCCGGTCTGCGCGAGAACGAGCAGCGCATTGCCTTCTTCGGCTACAAGACGCAGCATCTCAAGGCGATCGTGTTCGCGATCGGCGGCGCCATCGCCGGCCTCGCCGGCAGTCTCTACGCCTTCCACGAGGGCTTCGTCTGGCCAAATATGCTGGGCGTGGTGATCTCGACACAGGTCGTGCTGTACGTGCTGTTCGGCGGCTCCGGCACACTGATCGGCGCAGTGATCGGAACGATGATCATCGAGGGCGTCAGCTTCTGGCTATCGGACAATTATCGCGAAATCTGGCCGATCATCCTCGGCCTGCTTTTGCTGGTCGTGATCTTGTTCCGCCCGCTTGGGCTGATCAGTTTCGTGCTCGGCGAACGCGAGCGCGTCGGCAGCTTTGCCGCGAAGTTCAAGGGACAACGCAATGCCGCTCCTTGAGGCCTCAGGCATCGTCAAGACCTTCGGCAAGCTCACCGCGCTCGACGGCGCCGCACTGACGGTCGGCGAAAACGAGTTTCACGGCCTGATCGGCCCGAACGGCTCGGGCAAGAGCACGCTGATGAAGTGCGTTGCCGGTGCCGAGGTGCCGACGCAGGGCAAGATCAGCTTCGTCAATTCGGATATCACGGCGTTCACGCCGACGGAGCGCGCCAGGGCCGGCATGAGCCTCAAGTTCCAAATCACCTCCGTGCTGCCGTCGCTGACGCTCTACGACAACATCCTGCTCGCACTGCAGGCACAGTCCTCGCTGATCGACCTGGTTTTCTCGCGTACCCGGACCCCGCTGCACGACCAGGTGATGACGATGCTGACCCAATTTCGTCTCGTCGACCGCGCCCGGGATGCAGCGGCGACCCTATCGCATGGCCAGCAGCAATGGCTGGAAATCGCCATGGCCCTTGCCGGAAAGCCGAAGCTATTATTGCTGGACGAGCCCACAGGCGGCATGAGCCTCGAGGAGCGTCGCGCCACCGGCGAACTGCTGCAGCCCATCAAGCAGCATTGCTCACTCGTCATCGTCGAGCACGATCTGGACTTCATCCGTGACATCTGCGACCGCCTCACCGTGCTCGACCAGGGCAGAGTGCTGGCGTCCGGGACGGTCGCGGAGATCCAGGCCAACAAGAACGTCCAGGAGATCTATCTGCGCCGTGCTTGAACAGACATTCCTCGATATCCGGCATCTCGAGGCCGGCTATGGCCGCAGCCAAGTGCTGTTCGACGTCAACGTCGGCATCCCCTGGCGCGGCGGCGTCGCCGTGCTCGGGCGCAACGGCGCCGGCAAGACCACGCTGATGAAGACGATCATCGGTGAGCTCACGGGCTCAAAGGGCGAATTGTTCTTCGACGGCCGCGATATCACGCAGTGCCGCCCTGAGGAGCGCGCCCGCTCCGGCATCGGCTACGTACCGCAGGAGCACTCCGTGTTCGCCCGTCTGTCGGTGCGAGACAACTTGGCCGTCGGCGCGCTCTTCAATCCTGATGCGGCGGCCGTGGAACGGGTGCTCACCATCTTTCCCAAGCTCGGACAGCGCCTCGACCAGCCGGCGGGTACGCTCTCGGGCGGCGAGCGCAAGATGCTCGCGATCAGCCGGGCGATGCTGGGAAATCCCAAATTGCTGTTGCTGGACGAGCCGACGGAGGGGGTCTGGGTCGGCGTGATCGATGAGATCACCGATCGGCTCATGGAGCTCGCTAAGGAGATCGCCATTGTCATCGTCGAGCAACACCTTGACCTGGCGCTGCGTGTCGCTGACTACGCCTATGTGCTCGACCGCGGCAGGGTAGCGCTCCAGGGCTCGGCGGAGAAAGTACGGAGCGACCCGGAGCTCTTGCGATATTTGGCACCGTAGTTACTCCGGTGGTGAGCCTTCCGGCTCCCTCAAGAGCAAAATGACCTTTGATTGAGAGGCTGCCTGGGCCGAGACAAACTCAGCATAGTCAGACTGGACTTCTCTGCGTCTTCAGAGATCGCTTGGACGCGGCCAGAGGCCGCCTTCCGCCCACGCCATCGACTCATCAAGGGGCAGAGGATCGGCCCCGCCCCCGGTACGCGCCGGATCTGTGTTCATCCACCGTCTTAGTTCGATTTTCCCGATCTGGTTGCGGTGAACTTCGTCCGGGCCGTCGGCCAGCCGCAACAGCCGCGTGGTGGCCAGGGCAGCGGCCAGGAAATGATCGTTGTTGGTGCCTCCTCCGCCGAACGCCTGGATTGCCCAGTCCACGATGGTCTGCGCCATGATGGGCGCGACGACCTTGATCATCGCGATCTCCTGCCGCGCCTGCTTGTTGCCGACAGTGTCCATCATATAGGCCGCCTTGAGCGTGAGCAGCCGAGCCTGCTCGATTTTCATGCGCGCTTCCGCCACGCGCTCCAGTGTCACCGTCTGTTCGGCAAGCGGCTTGCCGAAAGCGACGCGCTTCAGGGCTCGGCGACACATGCGCTCAAGCACGCGCTCGGACAGGCCGATCAGTCGCATGCAATGGTGGATACGCCCCGGCCCCAGCCGCCCCTGAGCAATCTCGAAGCCGCGCCCTTGGCCGAGCAGGATGTTGGAGAGCGGCACCCGCACATTGGTGAACACCACCTCGGAGGCGCGATCGGGAACACCGTAGAAGCCCAATACCGGCAGCGATCGGATCACGGATACTCCCGGCGTGTCTTTTGGTATCAGGATCATCGACTGCCGCTTGTGCCTGTCAGGGGCGTCGGGATCGGTCTGCCCCATGAAGATGATGATCTTGCAGCGAGGATCAGTAGCGCCGGTCGTATACCACTTGCGGCCGTTGATGACGTAGTCATCACCATCGCGCGCGATCGAACTGGCAACGTTGGTCGCATCGGAGGAAGCAACATCCGGCTCTGTCATCGCGAAGGCCGAACGGATTTCGCCGGCCAACAGCGGCTTCAGCCACCGCTCCTTCTGAGCTTCCGTTCCGTAACGCAGGATCGTTTCCATGTTACCGGTGTCCGGCGCGCTGCAATTGAAAACCTCCGGCGCAAGATGCGAGCGCCCCATGATCTCACACAAGGGCGCATATTCGAGATTGGTCAATCCATCCCCTGCGTGGGCCGGCAGAAACAGATTCCACAGGCCCGCTTCCCGCGCGAGCGGCTTCAGCTCTTCCACGACCGGGTGCACCGCCCAAGGTCCGAGCCGCTCGGCCTCCTGGTAGAAGCGCCGCTCGTTCGGATAGATGTGCTCCGCCATGAAGTGGCTGAGGCGCACCCCAAGTTCCCGGCTTCGTTCGCTCTGCGTGATGTCCATGTCGATACACCGCTATCGGCTGCGCAGGCCGTCCCTGAGTGTGTTGCGGGTAATTTTGCCGGATTCAGTCTTCGGAAGGTCCTCAAGCACGTGAATGTCGACCGGGCACTTGTAGGCGGCCAGCCGCTCACGGCAAAAACGCTTAAGCGCGGCGACATCGATCGCAGCATCCGGCTGGACCGATAGGAAGGCTACCACGGTTTCCCCGCGATAAGGATCGGGGACGCCGATGACAGCGGCCTCCCGCACGCCGGGGAAGGCATAGATCACATCCTCCACCTCACGCGGCCAGACCTTGAAGCCGGACGCGGAAATCATGTCCTTCTTGCGGTCCACAAGGTAAAACCAGCCATCGTCGTCGAAGAAGCCGACATCGCCGCTATGCAACCAGCCTTCGTTGAGCACTTCCGCGGTTTCGTCAGGCTTGCGCCAGTAGCCTGCCATCACGCCCGGCCCGCGCACGACGACCTCGCCGTGCTCGCCGGGTCCAAGTGGACGTCGCTCATCATCCACGACGACAGCGTCTACGCCAGGCGTCGGCTTTCCGATCGAGAGCGCACCTGACTGCGGATCGACCGGTATACGGCCGTCATTCGGTGCCAGATGGCTTGCGGCCGTCAATTCCGTCATGCCGTAGGAGCTGCGGATCGATCGTCCGAAACGCCTGGCGAAGGCCTCCACCACCGACGGCGCGATCGGCGCACCGCCGGAATAAAGATGCACGAAGCTGTCGAAATGACAGCTCCTCGCATTCGGCTGGTTCATCAGCGCGATGAAAGCAGTGATGGCGCCGATAATGAAGGTCGGCTTCCGTTCCAGGAACGTATCGAGCGCCACCAGCGGATGGAAGCGATAGGTCAGCAGCAGCGCGGCCCTTGCCGCGAAAGCTGCTACGAGCTGGATTTCGAAGCCGGTGACATGGAACAGCGGCGCCAGCCCGAAGATTCGTGATTGGCGGGTGAGCTCGAAATGCTCGCGGCACACAAGCGCATTCGCGACCAGGTTGCGGTGGGTGAGCATGGCGCCTTTGGGCACGCCGGTCGTTCCGGAGGTATAAAGCAACAGCGCGACATCATCGGGACCCGGCATGGAGAACTGCGGGGTGGAAACATCTTCCGCGAAAACATCTGCCAGCGCGTAGCCCGCCGGCGCGACGCCTGGTGCGGGAAGCACGCGCGCATCATTGCGCGACTGGAATTCCCTTGCGCTTGTCCAGAAGATGAGTGCGGGATCGAGGCCGGCGGCCGCCAGATTGACATTGTCCCATTGATCGTCGTGACAAACCACCACCTTCGGTTCACAATCCCGAAACAGTTTCACCAGTTCCGCCGTGCGGTACATTGGATTGAGGGTGACGACGATCGCTCCGAGTTTCCAGGTCGCCACCGTCACGATGACAAACTGCGGCACGTTCTGCAGGATAACGGCGATGCGATCTCCGCGCTCGACCCCTTTTTGTGCCAGCCTGCTGGCAACGCGATCGCTGAGCCGATCGACGTCTCCGTAGGTCAACGTCCTATCGAAATAGACAAGCGCCGTTGCTTCGCGCGGAGCCGCCAGAAACAGATCGAGCGCCGTGTGCTGCGCCGGCACCGGCGTACAGGCGGCCGATCGCCTGAGCGTGCCCCGCAGCCGATCCGCAGCCGCTTGGTAAAGTTGCGCTTGAGCCACCAGATCCGTCGCTGATGTCATAGCCCCTTGCCGTCGTCGTAGCGATGCCATCCGCACTTGGCCTTGCATCCAATATCGCCGGCAGCATCCAGTTGGCGCAGCAATGGACGTCGGAGGCCCGCAAGCCCACGCATGAGCGCGATCTCGGAACCCGACGTGCCGGCCTCAGCCACTCCGATTTTCCGAAAACTACTCATTCGTTGTCTTTCCTCTATAGACCGTTCCCGGCCGCCTTCGCGGCAACGGCGCGCGGCTGGCCACCGGAGGCTCTGCAGTGCCGCCCTCGGTGGACTGAATCAAAACCCGTGTCCGGCGGATATGCAGGCGAACCAGAACCTGGGACGCCTCAATATCACGTGCGCGGATTGCGTCCATCAGCAGCAGGTGCTGTGGATCCGAAAATGGCAGGCCGTCCTTGGCATAGGCCTCACTGACGAACTGGCGTCGGAAATGCTGCGTGCTGTTCCAGAACCGCTCGACCATCGCCAGAAGCTGCGGCATCCTCGCACGCGAGTAGGTGCGCAAATGAAACTCGCGATCGAGTTGAATGTACTCCTCAAGCGTAGTGACACGCTCGAGCTGGCGAACGATCCGGTCGAGCGTGTCGATATCCTCGTCCGTGAGATGCTGCACGCTTTCGCCGATGGCGAGTGGCTCGACAGCTTCGCGAATCTTGTAGATTTCAATCGACTCTTTCGAGTTGACGTCGGCGATCCAGGCACCTCGATTTGGCGCAAGAACGACGAGACCTTCGTTTTCGAGCTGCTTCAGCGCCTCACGAACGGGAATTCGGCTGGCCCCGAAATGGGCGGCAAGAAGCTCCTGCCTGACGCGCATGCCCGGCCGCATCTCGCCGCTCAGAACGGCATTGCGAATCTCGCTCGCAATGCGGTCGCTCATCAGTCGGCCGTCATCCGAACCATCTTCGCGGACGTCCTGCGTCATATCCTTGCGCGAGGGAGGCTGCGGAAATGCACTCATATGTGGGCGCTCCGGCTCAATGAATGGCCGCGTACATAATCTTGTCCTCAGTCGCATCCGCGCGTGCCATTTCCTCGACGATGCGCCCGCCCCGCGCGACCAATATACGATCCGAGATCGCGAGAATTTCCGGCAGATAGGAAGAGATGACGATCACCGCCTTGCCTTCTTCGCCGGCCAGCTTGCGGATCGCCGCATGGATTTGCGGAATTGCGCTGACGTCAACGCCGCGTGTCGGCTCGTCGAAGATCACGAGCTCAGGCTCCTGGGCGAGAGACTTGCCGACCACGACCTTCTGCTGATTACCGCCAGAATATTCGATGATCTTCAGTGATCGCTTCAATGCAGATATCGAGAGCAACGCGATCCACCGATCGGCGACGCGCTTCATCTCCCGCATGGAGTAAAAGAATCGCTTCACCCGCGGCGACGCCAGATAGCCGAGATAGATGTTCTGGTCGACCGTCATGGTCTCGAAGAAGCCGTCGACCTTCCGGTCCTCGGTGACATAGGCAATGCCGTCGCGCACCGCCTGCCGCGGCACGCGGTAGCGGATCGGCTTACCCCGCAGATAGATCATCCCGCCGCGAAGAAAATTGCGCTTGCGAGCGCCGCAGATGATCTGCGCTATCTCGGAACGGCCTGCGCCGACGAGTCCGAAAATGCCGACTACCTCGCCGTTGAACGCGGAGAAGGACATGTTCTTGACGATGCTGCCCATCGTCACATTCTCGACTGAAAGGACCTTCTCGCCACGCGGCGCGTGGGGCATCGATGCATCAGGATCGGCACCGTGGGTCGCGTATTGAGCCGCTGTTTCCTCTCGGCCCACCATCATCCGCACCAGGGAATCCCGGGTCGCATCCCTAGCGGGCACTGTCGCGACGAGCTTGCCATCCCGAAGCACCGTAATGCGGTCCGCCACGTTCAGTGCCTCTTCAAGCGCATGTGAAATGAAGATGACCCCAGCACCACGCTCCTTCAGGGTATTGAGAAGATGAAACAGATGCTGCGTCTCTTCCGGGGTGAGCGACGCAGTCGGCTCGTCGAAGATGAAAATCCTGGCGTTGTGGCGGACGGCCCGCACGATCTCGACCATCTGCCGCTTGGCGGTGCCGAGGTTTTCGACCAGAACGAGCGGGTCAACGTTGAAATTCAGCGATTGCAGCGATTGCGTCGCCGCGATGTTGATCTTGCTGTAGATCGTGAACCACCTCTCCATACCGAGTTCGAGGTTCTGCGCCACGGTCATCGAAGGCACGAGGCTCGATTCCTGATAGACCATCGCGACGCCGCCTTCGAGAGCCTCCTTGGGCGACGCAAAGTTGACTTTTTGTCCCTGGATCAGATAGTCCCCGGACGTCAGCACGATCGCGCCGGCGATGGCCTTACAGAGCGTCGACTTTCCCGCTCCGTTCTCGCCGAGCAGTGCATGGATCTCGCCTGGGCGCAGTTCGAAGTCGACGCCATTGATGGCGTGCAGGCCGCCGTAGACTTTGCTGCCGTTGATGATCTGAAGCAGCGGCGTCTGACCGGGTTGCTCCGCTGGCATGGCTTTCATCCTACTTGCGCGCCGCGGCCGAGCGGCAGTTCGACAAGGCAATCGCGCCCCTTGGAAACGGCCAGTACTCGGGAACCGACCGGGCGAACGGCGGTGACTCCATGAACCCAGCCGTCGACGCGGCTATGAAATGTCTCGGCCGCCTCGCCGGCGTGGTCGAGCCGGGCCACGAGACCGTATGAGCGCGGTGGCGCCCAAGGCTTCTGAATGCCGAGCTTCTTGATGCGGCCGATCTGGGTCGGCTCGCGCGGATTGAGGCGCCCGTCCAGCACCGGCCCTATCCAGAGTTCGGGAGGCACGGTCCGCATCATCTCCTCGCAGAATTGCCGTTCGCGCAGCACGAATTCAGTGAGCTGCGTGCGCAAGGCCAAGAAAGCCATCCAGTACCCGCCTGCAGCGCCGCGGGCGAGGCGCGCCGGATAGCCGGTGTAATTCTTGACGATCACCCGCTTGTCATCGCCGGCACGCGAGAAGGCGGTCAGACGGTGTGTCCAGGACTCGGCTACCCACACTTCCTGGTCGTTCTCCGACACCACGACGCCGAGCGGCCACGCAAGCCCATCAGCACGAACGCTCGCTTTGTCTAGCGACGAATTGCAGGCGATGAGTCGACCGGACGGGGCACTGTTCTGCATCAAGTCCGAGAGCCAAAGCTCAGGCGAATTGTTTCGCGAACCGTCGGTCAGATAGATCGCACCATCCAGCGCGGCGGTCACCGACAACGGGCACGAAATCCTTTCGCCGTCCACGCTTTCGAGCTTACCGGAAATCCGACCGGACGGAGAGAGCACGACGAGCCCTGCTCCGGAAACACACGCGAGCAACTTGCCGTCAGGAGTCCATGCAAGCCCGCCGACCGGCCCGCTCAAGGTCGCGAAAACCTCGCGAATCTCGAAATCCACCCCCGTACAACGCAGAACGCGATTTCCCGTGGATACGTAGAGCGCTCCATCGGGGCCGAATGCGATGTCATCCGGCCGCTCAATCTCGTCGCCGAGCTGACGAGCCTGATCGAGCCGCTGGTTGGGCGAGAAGGCACCGTCGAGCACCGGAATGCCGTGAATTTCCCTGTTTGGGAAGAGCACGCGATCGACAATGTCGCTAAGGAGGGACATTGCTCAGGCACCTCCCCAATAGGATTTGTGGGCTTCCCAGGTGGGGTCGGCATCCGGCAGTCGGACCCGACCAATGCGGTTGTTCTCAAGGCCGCCGATATAGAGATGGCCCTTGTGCTCGCGGACGGAGGTGATGGTCGGATGCGAGAGTCCGCCGGGATCCCACAGCGATTCCGTCACCACGCCGTTGTCATCAAACTTGATGACGCAGCCAAAATTGATGCCGGGGCACAGCCACTCGTCCGGCGGAATCTGCTTCACCATCCGTGTGCGGAAAACAGGGTTGCGCATGGCGAGGTCGTAGACCGGCGTACGCAAGCCGACGAGGGCGAGCCAGTATTTTCCGTCGGAGGCCCGGTTGATGTTGTCGCAATAGCCCGGAAGATTGTCGATCAGAAGTTCGTTGGTTCCCGTTTTCGGACCGGAGATCCAGTACCGGTTGATCTGGCAGAGCCAAGTGCTCGCCCACAGCACAGACTGACCGTCGTGGGAGATACAGATGCCATTGGGGAACGTCAGATTCTTGAGGATCGTCCTGGTCACGCCCGTTTTCGGATCATGACAGATGAGGCGCCCGTTGCCGCGACCCTCGAATCCGTCGAGCGCCCAGTCGGTCAATTCGTATCGGGTCGATGCCTCGCTGAAATAGATCTTGCCGTCCGGCGCGACGTCGAGATCATCCGCGAGATAAAGGCGCGAGTCATCCTTGAGGCGTGTGCGCGTGCGCGTGGTGCGATCTGTAACCTTGAAAACGGTACGGTCTGGCATCACGCCATAGACGCCCATGCCGGCGATGCAGACGAGAAGGTTCTGATCCCTGTCGAAGGCCATCCCAAGCGGCCGGCCGCCGATGCGGGCGAATTCCTCGCGCACGTCATAGTCCGGCGCGAGAAAGCGAATGATCGAGCCGTTGCGGTTGACGGTGTAAAGGTTGTCCTTGCGATCGAGAATGACATCCTCAGGACCCTCGATCTTGTTCAGCGCGATGGCTTCCGCGTTCTTGAGGCGATCATTCTCGGCGAATGGCGTGCCGCTGTCGCGCGCGATGGATGGCGGCGGCGTGAAATCGACCCAGCTCGGCGTGACATAGACCTTCTGGAGAACCTTGCCCTTGTTCTTGACCCACTTCACATTGAAGCCAACTGCGGCAAGCAGGATGACGCCGATGATGGCCGTGGTAAGGTTTCCTGAGATTCCCAGGCGCACCATGCCGCTGATCAGCATGAAGATGATCGCAGCCCCCATCACCGCGCGCGCGATCGTGCCCCGCCCGCCGGCAAGGCTGATGCCTCCCAGCACGACCGCCGCCAGCGCGTTGATCTCCCAGCCGACCCCGGTATCTGTACCGGAGCTGCTCTGCCGCGCCGCATATAGGATTCCGGCCAGCGCTGCGATCGAGCCCGAGATCACGTAGGCGGAGAAGAGCACGCGCTTGACGTTGACGCCGGCGTGCCGGGCCGCCTTTCGACTCGAGCCGACCGCCATGATGTGAACGCCAGGTTTCACACGCGTGAGGAAAAAGTGCGTGCCGACGGCCAGAACGACCAGCACAACCATGTTGAAGGGAACACCGAAAATTCTGCCCGACCCCACGAAGTCCCAAATGTCGGATCCGCTGTCGATGCCGGCAAGCTCGTTCGTAAAGGCCACCGTTATCTTGTTGTAGGATGCGCGAACAATGATCAGGACGACCAACGTCGTCAAGAACGGCCGGGTCTTGCCATAGGCGATCAGGCCTCCGTTGATCGCGCCCATCGCTGCGCCGAACAGAATGACCAGAACGATCATCGCCGGCAGCGGAAAACCGAGGATGAGATAGAAATAGAGAGCAAGAAAATTCGACATCGCGAAGACGGAGCCGATCGAAAGGTCGATACCGCCCGACAACACGGAGAAGGCCATGGCGATTGCCACCATACCTTGCTCGGCGAAATTCCGCATGAGCTCCTGAAGGCTGCCGGACGTCAGATAGCGCGGGATGGTGAGAGCAAAGAAGAAAAAAACCGCGATCGTCAGCGTGAATGGAATGATCGGCTCCATCCATCGCTTCTCGAGCAACTCGCCAAGAAAGAGTTGGGGCGAATTACGATGCCAGAATCGTTGCAGGCTTTTCATCAACAGACTCCGGTTCCGGCACGCGTTTGGCCGAACGGCAGAAAGAAAGAGGATGGGAAACGTGAGAATGCCGGGGCCGCCCGCGCCAACAAGGACGCGGGCGCCGGAGCGACTATTTTTCGCCCTTCGGAATGCCGAAGCAGTACATGCGGTCATCCTTCGACTTCACCCATGCGGGTGTCGTGTAGTAGGCGATGTGCTTGGTACCCGGCTTGTCGCCGCTCTGCAGCAGCGCGATCACGGCATCGGCGATGGTCTGCCCCTGCACGTCGGCGCGATAGGACAGATTTTCGGAGAAAGCGCCCTGCTCCAGAAGATCGCAGTCCGCGGGCTGCCCGTCGCTGGCGACGAAGACCTTGACCTTATCGCCCACGTTGGCGGCCTTGATCGCCTGCGCTGCACCCGCGGTCTGCGGGCCCCAGACGCTGAAGATCGCGCACAGCTTGGGATGCTGCTGCAGCACCGTCGTCGTGATTTCGCCAGCCTTGTTCGCGTCCCAGCTCGTCGGCTGTGACGACACGACCTTGATCGACGGATCGGTCTTGAAGACCTCCATCGCGCCGTTTTTCATGTCGAGAGAGTAGGCTGCGGTCGCCTCACCTTCGAGAATCGCGACCTCGCCCGATCCCTTCCCGCCACCGCATTGATTAATGACCTCCCGGGCAATCTTTTGGCCCATATCCCTCGCATCGACCCCGACATAGGCGTCGCTCAGAGTGTTCGAAGCCATATTGACCTGGACGACATAGATGCCTGCTTCCATCGCGCGCTTGAGTTCCTTCGCGAGCAGCGTCACATTCGGATTCTGGACCACGATCACGTCAGGCTTCTCGTTGATGTAATCGCTGACCGTCTGAAGCTGGACGTCGGACTTCATGTTCGGATCGCGGGTGATGAGCTTGATGCCGTAGTCGTCGAAGCGTTCCTTCATTACACGCGTCCATTCGGATTCCAGCACGCCGAGCCAAACCGGCGACCAGGCCACAGTCTTGCCCTTGAGCGCCTTGTCGAATTGCTGGCGCAATTGCTCGCGCGGCTCGGCCGCTTTCGAGGGCGCGGTCGAAAGTAGACACACCGTCACCAGGGCTGCGAGCCCGATGCCGGAAGACACTCGCTGCTGTATCGATCTGTTCATATTACCCTCCCTTTTTTATCGACCGTCTGCCGCGGCCGATGGACGCGCTTCAATCACCCTGTTTGGACGTTTCTTCGTCGCGCGGATGCAGCCGCGAATCGAGCACGATGGCGATCAGCAGCACGATTCCCTTGACGATGTTCTGGGTCTGCACGTCCATGTCCATGATGGTCATGCCATTCAGGAGCACGCCGATCAGCAAGGTGCCAGCGACGACGCTCATCACGTTGCCTCGCCCGCCGACGAGGCTGACGCCGCCAAGAACGACAACCATGATGACATCGAAGATGAGCGTCGACTCGGCGACCTGAAGGTGCATCAGCGCCGTTTGCGCGATCATGATGACACCACCGATATAACCGATGGCGGCACAGAGCGCATATTCGATCATGGTCAGAGGACGGGTCGGCAAGCCGTTCAGGCGGGCGGCATCGGGATTATCGCCATGAGCGTAAACAAAGCGTCCGATGACGGTACGTGACAGAAAGAAATGCACGACCAACGCGGTACCGACGAAGATCAGAAGAGAAATGGGCACGCCGTCCCAGATATTGCCGCCGAGCCGCAGGAAATCGTCATGCCCCTTGGAAAGATAGACAACATAGTGCTGCACGGCGGTGGTCCGGGTAATCCCGAGCACCGCCAGACTCGAGGCCAGCGTCGTGAGAAGGGGCGGCATCTCGATCACCGAGATGAGAAACCCGTTAACGATGCCGACGCAGATCGCCATTCCGAATCCAATCAGCAGCGCGAATGGCGTCGCGTAGCCCGAATTCATCAGAATGATGGCAATCGCCGTGGAGGCGTCAAGAGAGGCGACTTGTGAGAGGTCGAGACCGCGGCCGATCACCACCACGGCCATACCGAGCGCCAGGATGCCGAGAATAGAGATGTTGCGGGCCAGCGCGAAGGCGTTGCCGAGTGTCAGAAAGCCGCGCAGGAAAATGGAGAAAAGCACGATCAGAACGGCGCACATGGCAAGAACTGCCGTAGTCTGCGTCAGTTTCGGCCCGCGCGCTCCCCCCGAGCTGCTGGTCACCCGTCCCTCCCAGGATCGTCTTCGTTGTTGTTCGATGAAAGCTGGTCGAATTGTATCCAGAAGTCAAGCTTTGTATCCAAGAGCCGGCCGGGACACTTCGCTTGGTCGGATCACGTCTTCGACTGTGTCGGAGAGCAAGATCATCGTGCGCTGCTATTTTTAGATAGGTCCCGACCAAATACCCCTCCGGAGAGAGGGGTCAAAGCGAGCGAAAGGAATCGTCTTGTGGATATCATAACTGCCGAATTGGATACATTTCGGCAGGTAGGTTGAGTAGTGCGAGCGGATCGCAGACCCTCGGCAACTCTCCCACCGCGCTTCGGCGGCCAGACGCCGGCCCGATCCGGGCATCCTTTCGATCAGACCGAAATCGGCAACGATCACTCGACCTTGGCGTTCAGGGTCCATTTGAGGTGGTGCTTGCCGACTGCGACCAGATTTCCGTGCTGGTTCTTCACTTCGACATCAGCCAGCGTCCGACGACGTTCGATATCGATCTCGACCATCGTGTAGGTGACCGTCACAGTGTCATTGATGTAGACGGGGTTCAGGAAGCGAATGCCGTCATAGCCCAGAGAAACCGGCGTCGAATCGACCCCTTTCCGCAGGCTCTCTTCGATCATACGGGTCGAGGCCGTCGACATGAAGCCGATCATCAGCGCACCATGGGCAATCCGCTTGCCATAAATTGAATGACTCATGAATTCATCGTCGACATGGTTCGGGGAAAGATCGCCGGTCAGTCCCGCAAACAAGTAAATGTCGGATTCACCGACCGTCTTGGAGAACCTGACGGAATCCCCTACCTTCGCATGCATCGCGGTCATCAGATAATTCCTATTGGTTAAGTGGTCCAGCACGTTCGCCGTCAGACGACACTTCCTTGTTCTGCAGCCAATCGAAATCAGCGGCTAGGTCGTGGCACCAACCGTGCCCTTGGCACGAAGCGCCTCAACCTGGCCGGCGTCGTAACCAAGCTCTTTCAGAATCTCTTCCGATTGGGCGCCAAGCCTTTGCGGCGGCAGCCTGATCTCCGGCACCTCACCATCGTAACGAACGGGATGACTGACCAGCGTGATTGGCGAGCCCGTCGCGCCACTGATGGTCTGGAAGCTTTTGTTATGCGCCACCTGAGGATCGGCCACGACATCGGAATAGTCGTTGACGGCGGCGTGCCAGATGCCGCGAGCTTCCAGGGCCTTCACACACTCGGTCGTGGTCAGCTTTGCGACATGGGCCGCGATTGCGGGCGTCGCTTCGTCACGCCGGCTGAAGGCTTCATCGTCAGGGACCCGCTGCTCCGATGGGATCCCGAGCGCGTCGCCCAGCGTATCGAGTGAGCCGAGCGAGATTGCTACATGACCGTCCTTGGTTGCATAGACGCCATAGGGCGCGCCGTAATACCAGCCGGCGATCGGATAAGGCTGACGGACGTCGCCGGGACGCTCGCCGTTCAAATAACAGGTGAACGACTCCATTTGCAGGTCAATCGCTGCTGACAACAGACTCACGTCGACGCGGCAGCCCTGCCCCGTTCGTTCCTTCTTGACCAGGGCCGCCAGAATCCCTGCGGCGAAAAGCGCTGCGCCGTGGTGGTCGACGGCCGATACCCCGATCGCTCGCGGCCCATGCTCGCGGGTTCCGGTGATCATCGCGAGCCCTGAAAGAGCCTGAACGAGCAGATCCTGGCCGGGACGATTCGCGTAGGGCCCGTCGGCACCATACCCGTAAGCCCCGGCGTAGATGATGTCGGGCTTGATGGCCTTTGCCGCCTCGAACCCGAGCCCCAACTTATCCAACACACCAGGCCTGAAGTTTTCCGCGATCACATCCGACGTCGCGATCAGCTTTTTGGCCACCTCGATGGCTTCCGGCTGCTTCAGGTCAAGGGTGAGACTGCGTTTGTTGCGGTTGCCCGCCAGAAGCAGCATAGTCTGGCCGTCCAGGCGCTTGTCGGCTCCGCCCCATTTACGCTGAAAAGCGCCCTCCGGCGGCTCGATCGCGATTACGTCCGCGCCGAGATCCGCCAGGAACTGCACGCCGACCGGGCCCATGAGGAAGTGATTGAAACTCACAACGCGAATACCCTGGAGAAGATCGACCATCAGTTTGTCTTTCGCTTCCAAGTCGACGAGTCTTCTGAAATCGATTTCAGAATATTCAGCACCCGGAGACGGTGTCAAGCATGCAGGGCTATCTTGCCAGGGCTCGTGCTCTGCCCCAGCCCTTTTTGGCTGTTCTCGCAATGCCCTAGGTATTCCAGGGTCATGACATCGGAACCGAATTTGTGTACGCCACAGTCTTCACCGATCATCGGCTGAGCAAGCCTGGATGGACAGAGTGTCGACCAAGCGTCGCGCAAATGCGCGGGTGAAGATTGAGGATGTAGCGCGGCAGGCGGCGGTTTCCGCAGCCACCGTTTCACGCGTGCTCAATACCCCTGAAATCGTTCGCTCCGAGCTGCGGGACAGGGTCACGCGCGCCATCACAGAATTGTCCTATACGCGTGACAGTGCTGCGCGGGCGCTGAAGTCGGGCCGCATGCGCACAATCGGAGCGATCGTGCCTACCCTTGGACTTGGCATTTTCGCCGAAGGCGTCGAAGCGCTACAGAACCGCTTGAGCGAAAGCGGCTACACGCTTTTCATAGCCAATTCGCAATATGACCAGCGCCGGGAGCTGCAGGAACTGCAAAGCCTGATCGAACGCGGCATTGACGGCATCGTCCTCGTCGGCGCTTCGCATGCGCCAGAACTCCGTACCCTGGTCCAACAGGCGGGCGTCCCGGTGATCACGACCTATGTGTCCAAGGCCCAGGGTGGGATCCCGGCCATCGGGATCGACAATCAGCGTGCGACGCGGGAGCTCACGCAATATCTGATCAGCCTCGGCCATGTGGGATTCGGAGTGATCGCCAATGTGCCCCCTTCCAACGACCGATCGCGGGCCCGCCTCGACGGCATCCAGAAGGCACTGGCGGATGCCGGTATCCGTCTCGAGCCGACGCAGATCATTCGCGCGGACTTTTCGCTTGCACAAGGACGCAGCGCGCTACGCCAGTTGATGAGCGACCATCCGGATACGACCGCCGTCATATGCACGACCGATACGCTGGCGATCGGCGCTATGGCCGAAGCACGCAAGCTCGGGCTGGACATTCCGCGACAGCTCTCCATCACCGGCTTCGACGATGTGGAAATTGCGGCGCAAGTTGATCCACCCCTGACCACCGTCAGCGTCCCGGCAGCCGAAATCGGACGGGGCGCCGCGGACTATCTGATCAACGCGATTGCGGGCCTGCCCATCCCCAAGACCGTGCAATTGCCCTATCGGCTGATCATGCGGGGCTCGACAGCGCCTCCCCGTACCGGGCCTGCGGTGCGACGCACCGCGGCCAAACGCAAAGGTTAATTCTAACGACCCCGCGGCCCGCGCGAACACTCACGCCGACAGCCGTTTTGGCGTCGCCCGAAACTTGCCCGGCATCGCAGCACTGCACAGCGCCTCGGCGAAGAAAAAGTCACCGAACATCACCGCGCTCACGACGCCTTCGTTGTGCGGCTTGGAATAGCAACCCTGCCGTAAGAGACCACGATGCGACGGCTCCGTCGCGAGATAGTGCTGGCAAAGCGCAGTCAGCAGGGAACGCGCCTCGCCCGCCCAGCGCGCCGCCTTCTGCGCATCCGGGTGTAGGGCCGAAAGGTCCAGCAATGCCGAGGCGACGATGGCCGATGCAGCCGAATCCCTCGGCGCATCGGGAATGTTCGGATCGTCGAAATCCCAGAACGGCACCAGATCCGGGCCCGCACGACGTAAGTAATAATCAGCCAGAGTCTCGGCGAGATAGAGATATTCGCGTTTGCCGGTGGCCTCCGCCGTGCGCACATAGCCGTAGATGGCCCAGGCCTGTCCGCGCGGCCAGCAAGACTCGTCAGCAGAGCCCTGAAACGTGAAGCCGCGCCGGCGGTCCCCGGTGGCGAGATCATATTCGACCGCGTGATAGGTCGAATGGTCGGAACGAATGAAAGCGCCGCGTGTCATGATCGCGTGGGTCTCCCCAGCCAGGATGAAGCTCGCGTCGCGGCTGTAAAGACCGGCCCAATATAGAAGCGGCAAATTGGCCATGGTATCGATGGCAGACGAACGGCGGCCGCGCTCATCGTCGAGCGGTCCCCACGACGAGATATAGCTGCCTTTCGGCGTCATGATCAGGCGGCGGCGCAACTGCTCTGCTGCACGAAGCGCCAGATCCCCATACCCCTTCTCGCCGGTGATATGGTGAGCGGCGACTGCGCTCGGACAAAAGATAAAGCCGATGTCGTGGGTATTGCCGTCGGCCGCGCGCGGCGCGACCAGCAACAGACGCTGATCAGCGAGTTGCAGATATTTTTCGTCGCCGGTGCGCAGATAGGAGATCAGAAGCAATCCGACCCAAAAGCCGCAGAACCAGTTTCCGTGGCTCCAGCTGGCACCGCGATAGCCGGCCGAGAGCGAAGCCGACATCGTCCGCCATTGCCCCGACGGCGCGGTCACATAAGGAAAGTTCACCCCGAGCGTCGGCTCGTCTTCCAGCACTTTCCGGGCACAAAGGTCGAGCGCGTCCAGGTAAAGCCGGTCGATCATGAGTACACCTCTCGATGTGCAGAACCGGCCACGATATGGCGAGGCGGTCGACATCCGTAATTTCAGAAATCGATTTCAGTGTAAATGGATTTCCTTCGGCTAAGCCGAACTGCGAACCAACGGCCGAACTGGCGTTGCTGGCCGATATAACCATGCCTGACGAAGCCAACCTTGCGCAGCTCGCAAGAGACATCGAGATATTGCGGTGCGGTCGCGCGAAACTCGCCCGTCCCGGGCGAAAACTGCGCCGCTCTCGGCTTTCAGATGACGCTCGACAGTCTCGACTCGAACGGCAAGTCAGCCCGGCACACGCGTTGCGACCCCGGATAGGGCCGGAGGAATGAAGGCTCGTTTCAGGAAACGTGACCCAACCATCGGGAAACGAGAACCGGCAGCGGGGCCTCGAACTTGCCCCCCGTCTCGTTCGGATTGGCTAGGCGCACACGGTTGACTGAAAACGTTTTCACACTAAGCTCCTCTTGGAACTTTCATCGCGAGCTGGATCATTGCCTTTATCCAACCTCGGGGATTGGGCCTCGGCATATCGACGTCCGCAGGCGAGAATTGCTCCAAGCCCCGGCTTTGCCGGTCGCTACCGAACGAGAGGCATCCAAAGACCGCATACAGCCGGCCAACAAATAACATTATAAACAGGGAGAAAATCATGAAGCTCATCGACGGGCCGAAATCCGGCCTCAGCCGCCGCACATTGCTGGCAGGAGCCGCAATCGGTGCCACCCAGATCGCGGCTCCCTTCATCATCACCGCGCGCGCCGCGGAAGCGATCAAGATCGGACTGCTGCTCCCCAAGTCGGGGCCCTATGCCATCCAAGGCGAGACCGGGAAAAACGGCGCGCAGATCGCCGTCGATGACTTTAGCGGACATGTGCTCGACCGTCCGATCGAGATCGTCTGGCTCGACGAATCGAGCCCGCAAGCGACCCAGCAAAACATGCGAAAGCTCCTCGAAGAGGAGAAGGTCGCCGCGATCCAGGGCGGCGTATCGAGCGGCGACGTCCTGGCGATCATGCCGGTCGCGGAACAGGCAAAGACGCTGCTGATGGCGACAGGCCCGAATGCCACCGAGATCACCGGCAAGAATTGCGGCAAGTACACGTTCCGCGTCGACCTTCCCAACAAGGTGACGGTGCAGAGCGTCTATCCTTTGCTCAAGGAGCATGGCAAGAAATGGTATTTCGTCGTCGCCTCCTACGCCTGGGGTATCGACGCCTATAATCAGATGAAGGACGTGGTGGTGAAGGATGGCGGCACCGTCGTCGGATACGATCAGGCGCCGCTCGGAACGACCGACTACAGCTCCTACATTCTCAAGCTGCGCCAGGCCAAGCCGGATGTCTTGTATGTCGGGCTTGGCGGCACCGACATCACCAACTTCCTCAAGCAGATGCACGAGATCGGCTTGACCCGCCAGATGGTGCTCTCCGCGCCGATCGTCAACGACACCGATCTGTGGGCGGCCGGTCCTGATGCCGCGTTCGGCACCTATCCGAAGCTGTGGAATTACACCGGCCCGCATCTGACCAAGCGCAGCAGCGAATTCGTCGAAGCCTATCAGAAGAAGCACGGCGCGCCGCCCGAGGTCGAGGGTTGGCAGGACTGGTTCGGCGCGACCGCCATCCTGACCGCGATCAAGGAAACCAATTCGACCGATTCTGCCAAGCTCGTTGCATTTCTCGAAGAGCACAAGTTCGATGGCTATAAGGATGCGCCGATCGGTTTCCGCAATTTTGACCACCAGCTCGTGCAGCCGCTGCTCGTTGCGTCGGTGAAGGACAAGATCTCCGACAAATACGACTACTTCAACATCGACAGCGAATATCCAAAAGACCTCAGTCAGCTCGACGCAGCCTACGGCAGCCAGGCCGACATCGGCTGTCAGTTCAAGAGCTGATCCAGTTCTCTTGATCGATCGACCGGTGAGACGGCACTTGCCGTCACGCCGGTTCTTGTCCAGACCAGACGGATAAGCATGACCGAGTTAATCATCTCGCAGATCGTCAACGGGCTGGTGCTCGGCTTTCTGTACGTCCTGATCGCCATCGGGCTTTCGATCATCTTCGGAATGCTGGGTGTGGTGAACTTCGCCCACGGCGTCTATTTTGCGCTCGGCGCCTATTTCGCCCTCGCCCTGCGCGACAACCTTGGTCCATGGGCCATCGTTCTGGCGCCTCTCGGCGTCGGCCTTCTCGGCATGCTGATCGAAATGACCTTGATGCGCCCGCTCTACGGCAAGGAGCCGCTGCTTGGCCTTTTTATGACCTTCGGGATCGCTCTCTTCACCGAGGAATTGATCCGCACCATCTGGGGCGCGGCCGGACGGCCGTTCAATCCGCCGGCCTTTCTGTCCGGCTTCATCGTATGGGGACCGGTCCTGGTCACGAAATATCGCCTTTTCGTGCTGGTGGTCACAATCGTGATCCTTGTTGCCCTCTGGCTGTTTCTGCACGGCACACGATACGGCCGCATCATTCGCGCCGGCAGCCGCGATCCCGAAATGGTGAGCATGCTCGGCATCAACCTGAAGAAAGTCTTCACCGCGGTATTCGGCCTTGGCACGGCGGTCGCGGGTATCGCCGGTGTGCTGGCCGCGCCGCTTTGGAGCGTGGTGCCCTCGATGTCGGAGGCCGCGATCATGCCTGCCTTCGTCGTGGTCACGATCGGCGGCCTCGGCAGCTTCGGCGGCGCCGTCATCAGCGGCCTGCTGGTCGGCGTATCGGTCGCATTGTCGATTCAGTTCTGGCCAGCGGCCTCCACCGCCGTGATGTATGCGCTGATGATTGTCGTACTCCTGATCCGGCCGCGCGGACTGCTCGGCGAAAGCTGGGAGCGGTTCGAATGAAAACGGACCGCAAGTCGTTCCTGCACCCGATCTTAGTCGCAGGCGTCGTGTTCGCCGTGTTGCCATTCGTGCTGCGCTGGATCGGCTCGACGACAACTCTCGGCACGGAGATTGCGATCTACGCCCTCTATGCACTCGGGTTCAATCTGCTGCTTGGCTATATCGGCCTGGTCTCGTTCGGCGCATCGGCGTTCTTCGGCGCGGCCGGCTACGCTGCCGGCATATTCGTGCTCCGCCTGCTCGACAACATGTATGTTGCGATCCTGTTCGGCACGGTGACGGCCGGCGTGCTGGGGCTGGTCATCGGGCTCCTCATCCTGAGGCGGCGCGGCATCTATTTCTCGCTGCTCACGCTCGCCTTCACCCAGCTCTTCTATGAGATCGCCTTCAAATGGACGGATCTCACCGGCGGCGAAAACGGCCTGCAGGGAATTTCGAGGTCGAGCCTCATCTCCCCCCTCGCCTATCATTATTTCGTGGTCGGCGTCGTCCTGTGCGGCATGTACGCGATCTGGCGCATTGTCCACTCGCCGTTCGGCCGCGTGCTGCAGGCACTTCGCGACAATGAACAGCGCGTACGCTGCCTTGGCTACGACACCAAGCGTATCAAGCTGATCGCTTTCGTCATCTCTGCCACGGTCATTGGTCTCGGCGGAAGCCTGCTGACCTTCCTGATCCAGAGCGTCTACGCCGACAATCTCAATTGGCAACACGCCGGCGACCCCGTGATGATGACGATCCTGGGCGGCATCCACCATTTCCTCGGACCGACCTGGGGCGCGGTGATCTTCATCATTCTGAGCGACCAGTTGAGCTCGCTGACGGAGCACTGGTGGCTCTTCTTCGGCGCGATCCTGATTGCCTTCATCCTGCTGTCGCCCGAAGGCATCTCGGGGATATGGATTCGGCTGCGAGGCCGGCGGAACTGGACCCTGACGGCAGAGGACATCCCGCCTCCTCCGAGGGACCTCAAGGGTTTGCTCAAGATCGCCGCGGTGAAGTCGGCCGACGAGGAAGGAATAGTTCTTCGAGTCGACGGCCTGTCGAAACGGTTCGGCTCGCTGGTCGTCGCCGACAAGGTCGATCTGATGGTGAAGGCGCGGACGCTGCACAGCCTGATCGGTCCGAACGGCGCCGGCAAGACGACGTTCTTCAACATGCTGACCGGTTTGATGTCGAACGACAGCGGCACGTTGACGTTCCGTGACCTGAACGTCACGAAGATGCCTGCTCACGAGCGAATCGACGCCGGTCTCGCACGTTCCTTTCAGATTGTGAGCGTGTTCACCAATCTGACGGTATTCGAAACCGTGCGGGTCGCGGCACAGGCTCGCTCTCCTCACCGGATTTCGGTGTGGCGCGACGCCTACCGATTACCGGAGATTTGCGAAAAAGCATGGACACTGCTCGCCACTGTTGGTCTGGAGGATCGCGCCCGGGAGCTTTGTGCAAATCTGGCCCATGGCGAACAACGCCTCTTGGAAATCGCAGTCGCTCTGGCGACCGAACCGGAACTATTATTGTTGGACGAGCCGCTGGCGGGACTCGGCGACTCCGATCGTGAACGGATCGCCGGGGTAATCCGGAATTTGTCCCGAAGTCACACGGTGCTGTTGATCGAGCACGACATCGACCGCGTGCTCGCCCTCTCCGACCGGATCACGGTCCTGCACCAAGGCAATGTGATCGCGGAGGGCGAGCCTGCCGCCATAGCCAACGATCCGAAAGTGCTCGAAGCCTATCTTGGCCGGCACGGCACACGACGCGTTCAGCCGATCTCGACTGGCGAGGCGCCGGTCGACCGCTCACCACTCCTCACGATCAGCGGCGTCGATGCAGGTTACAACGCAAGCCGGATCCTTCACAGCATCGATCTCGAAGTACGCGAAGGCGAGGTGGTCGCGCTGCTCGGCAGAAATGGGGTTGGCAAGACGACGACCCTGCAGACGATCATGGGCCTTCTCAAGCCGACCAGAGGAACCATCGAGTTCAATGGTCATAACGTCACCGCCCTGTCGCCGGATCGAATCAACCGGCATGGCATCGCCATTGTACCGGAAGGGCGTCGTATCTTCCCGAACCTGACGGTGGCCGAAAACCTTGCCCTGGCTCAGCGAGAGGGCGGCTGGCCGATCGAGGACATCTATCAATTGTTTCCGAAACTACGGATGCGTCAGGATGCCCGCGGCGAAAATTTGAGCGGTGGCGAACGGCAGATGCTGGCGATCGGCCGCGCTTTGTGTGCTCCACAGCGATTGATATTGCTTGACGAGCCGTTCGAGGGACTGGCGCCGTCGGTGGTGGCGGAGGTCTTGGCGGCGGTCGAGAAGCTCCGCGAGCGAACCAGCATTCTCCTGGTCGAGCACAAGGTCGATCTCGTACTGGATTTCGCGGACAGGGCCTATGTCATGGTCAACGGCGAGATTGTCCACGCAGGTCCGAGCAATCTGCTTCAGGCCGATTTGGAACTGCAGTCAAAGCTGCTTGGCGTCGGATGAAGCCGACGACAATCGTTGAAGCTGGAAACATTTCATTTTCGGCGATCTCGGACCTTCCGGATTGCGAGTATGTTCTATCACCACAATGCCGTATGACGCGGCCGGATGACTTCCGACCTACCCGAACGTCGGCGCCAAGCCCTCGCGGCGGCCAGCGGCAGCGCCGTTTTCAACCGAAAAATGCATCGGTGCGTTGCGACGTCAGGGCGAGTTGCCCGGACATCAGTTCAAGATCGCACGCAGCATCAACGAGCACGAACTGCGATCTCTGCCCCACCCGGGTCAATCGCGCCCGCAGCCTGACTGCACCGCCAGGATGAACGGCTCTTCGGAACCGGACCGAACGAAGAGATACCGCAACGGCTTTGCCCGATTGCCGTTACGGCATAGATTTTTTGGAGAAGGCCAGGGATAAGCGCAAGCAAAAACTGGCGAGGCACGATGACCGCATGACCGTCGAGCTCAAGCTTCGCTCGCTCGGGGTCTGCATGGATCCAGTTCCGGTCCCCCGTCAGGTCGACAAAACGATTGACCTCGTCATGCGTGATTGAGCGCCAGTTTCCTGGCAGAAGCTCGGTATTGACGAAAGCGGCAAGGTCCATCGCGTGCGCAACGCGAATTGCCGCGTCGTCGCTCAGAGTTTCGAATTGCGCCGACAGTTTTCGGGCGGAAACGGGTCTAAATTGGACAGCGCGAATATTTCAATGCCATGTCCTTGATTTCAGGAAACTCGCGAGCGATCGTATTGTCGTCGATCACCTTGTAGCGGAATTTGAATTCCGATTTCATGACCGAGGTGGCGCAGCTTGCCGACAGCACCGTCGCGTCCCCATCCCGCTGTCGCGACTTGATGGTGCACTTCACGGCCCTGCCCGTGATCGAATTGCCATTGACGATGAAACCCGAGCCATAGAGATCCGACATCTCGGCGAAGCCCGCCGCGGCACCCTTTTTGGCAAACACGCGATTGCAGAGATCGGGCTCCGTTGCCCAGGCCCCGCTGAAATCAAATGCAAAAGCGTTCTCCGAACACAGCAATGCCCAGACGATCAGTCCACCGCGTAAAACCTGAAATATCGGCGCCTTCCCCATCTGATCCTCCCTCAGGTCATGAATATTGCCCAATCGATCGTTCTATTCGGCCGCCGCGCGTTGACCGGCAGAATGCCCATCTTCCTTGCCCGGCTTGTCCAGCGGCCGCACACCGGGACGGAGCTTTTCGCGGATCGCCTGGAACATCAGGTAGAGCGGCGGGATCGCGAAGATGCCGATGAACGAGGCGAGGATCATGCCGCCGAATACGGGCGTGCCGACCCCGCGGCGCGCCAGTTCCGACGCGCCCTGCGCCACAACGAGCGGGAGGAGTCCGAGAATGAAGGCAAAGGACGTCATCATCACCGGACGGAAGCGCAGACGCGCGCCCTCCGTCGCCGCCTCGAGCAAGGGCACGCCCCGCTCGCGTTGCTCCTTGGCGAACTCGACAATCAGGATACCGTTCTTCGCGGCCAGTCCGATCAGCACGACCATGCCGATCTGCCCGTAGAGGTCGAGCGTCAAGCCGCTCAGGACGATCGCCCCATACGAACCGAGGATGCCAATCGTAACTGATAACAGGACCGGGACCGGAATGGTCCAGCTTTCATAGAGGGCCACCAGGAACAGATAGGCGAACAGGACCGCAAAACCGAGAATGATCGCCGTCTTTCCTTCTGCACGTTTCTCCTGGAATGCCGTGTCGGTCCATTCGCCGGCAAAGCCTCGCGGCAGAGTCTTTGCCGCAACCTGCTCGAATGCCTGCAATGCCTGCCCCGACGATATTCCCGGCGCCGGGCCTCCCTGGATCGTGACGGCGCGAAGGTTGTTGTAGCGGATGATGGCCGGCGGGCCGACCACAACCCTGGTTTCCACGACGCTGCGCAACGGAATCATCTTGCCGTCAGCGCCGCGCACGTTGATCCGATAGATGTCGTCGATCGCCGCTCTGTCCGCGGCCTCGGCCTGGACCTGCACCTGCCAGGTGCGGCCGAACAGATTCAGATTGTTGATGAAATAGCCGCCCAACGAGGCCTGCAGCGCCTGGAAGACATCCTTCAATTGCACGCCCAGGACTTGAACCTTGTCACGGTCGATATCGAGATAGATCGAGGGATTAGTCGCCGAGAACGTTGAGAACACACCGCGCAGCCGCGGCTCCGAATTGGCGGCTACGACCAGCCCGCGCAAGACCTGTGCAAGCTCCTTGGGATCGCCGCCGCGCAGATCCTTGAGGACGTAGGTGAAGCCACCGCCTGTGCCGAGACCGACAATCGGTGGCGGCGCCAGTGGCACGACTGTGCCGCCCGCAATTGCCCGGAACTTGCCCCGCAACCTCGCGATCACCTCGCGCGCGCCGAGTTGGGGGTTCTTGCGTTCTTCAAAAGGCTTGAACGTCACGACCATGAAGCCGGCATTGGGCTGCGAATAGTTGTCGATGAAGTTCAAACCAATCACGGAGGTGTAGTCCTCCACGGCCGGATCGTCCTTCACGATGCTCTCGGCCTGGCGCATGACTTCCGATGTTCGTCCGACAGAGGCGCCGCCGGGCAGCTGCACGACGACAAAGATCGCGCCCTGATCGTCCTCCGGCAGGAATCCCGTCGGCGTGATCCTTGACAGCGCGACCGTTCCCGCGCCCGCTACGGCAACCATGGCGATGCCGATGACCGAGAAGCGGAGGATGCGCGCGACGATAGAACCGTAGCCATCCCGAACCCAATCGATCGATCGCATCAGCCAGCCGATGACGCCGCGCTTCGGCCCGTGACTGGGGCTTAGCAGAACCGCGCAGAGTGCCGGCGATAGCGTCAGCGCGTTGATCGCCGAAAGCAGCATCGAGACCGCGACGGTCACGGCGAACTGACGGAATAGCTCGCCGGAGATACCCGGAATAAAGGCAATGGGCACGAACACCGAAAGCAGCACCAGGGTGATGGCGATGACCGGCGCGGTGATTTCTTCCATCGCCCGCTTCGTCGCACCGGCGACTGACAACTCGGGGTGCTCCCCCATCACCCGTTCGACATTCTCGACAACGACGATGGCGTCGTCGACGACGATGCCGATCGCAAGGACGATCGCGAGCAACGAGACCGTGTTTGCGGAATATCCGACCGCTTTGAGCGCGATGAAGGTCCCGATCAGGCTGACCGGCACCGCGAGCGTCGGGATCAATGTGGCGCGGACACTGCCGAGGAACAGGAACACGACGAGCACGACCAGAACGAACGCCTCGAACAGCGTCTTCTTCACCTCGTGTATGGTATCGGTGACGAAGATCGTCGGATCGTAGGTGATCTTCCAGGCAAGGTCATCGGGAAATCGTTCCTGCAGCTCGGCGAGCTTGCTGCGGATAGCAGTGACCGTGTCAATCGCGTTGCTCCCGGGCGATTGATAGACCACGACCGCGGCTGCGCTCTGATCATTGAAACGGGTATCGCGATCAAGGTTCGCAGCGCCGAGCTCGACCCGTGCGACATCGCCGAGCCGCAGCACCGAGCCGTCCGGATTGGTCCGGATGACGATTCTCTCGAAGTCCTTGGCCGAACTCAGCCGTCCCTTGGTCTGAATGTTGAGCTGCAATTGCTGATCGTCGAAGATCGGCCGGGCCCCGACCCGCCCGACGGCGGCCTGGATATTCTGGGACTGTATCGCATTGATGATGTCCCCCGTCGTCAGATTAAGGCCTGTCAGACGATCGGTCTTGACCCACGCCCGCATCGCATAGTCCTGCGCAGCGAACAGGAACGCATCGCCGACGCCAGGCGTGCTTTTGATCGGATCCAGAAGATTGATGGTGACATAGTTCGACAGGAACAGCGGATCGTGCGTCTTCTTGGGCGAATAGACGGTCAGGACCGCGAGAATGGCGGTGGACTTCTTCTTGACGTTGATACCCTGCCGCTGCACCTCTGGCGGGAGCAGCGACAGCGCCGTCTGTACCCGATTGTTGACGTTGACCGTATTGATATCCGGATCAGTGCCGAGCTCGAAGGAGGCCGTCAGCGTGTAGCTGCCGTCATCGCCGCTCGTGCTCTTCATGTAGATCATTTTATCGACGCCGACGACTTGCGCCTCGATCGGTTGCGCGACGGTGGCATCCACCACGCCGGAGTTGGCGCCGGGATACATGGTCGTGACCGACACCTGCGGCGGGACGATATCGGGATACTGGGCGATCGGCATCGCCAGATAAGCCAGCGCGCCGGCGATCGTGGTGACGACCGCGATGACGATCGCGAGACGAGGACGGTCGACGAAGATCGCGGACAACATCGCTCTAGCTCCGGTCAGGCGACGCCAGCGGCGTCGCGCGCACCGGCGCATCAGGACGCAAGCCCTGAATACCCTCGACGACGACCTGCTCGCCGCCGGTCAAGCCCTGCTCGATGATGACGCCGGTTCCGCTGGGACCGCCCGGCTTGACGCGCCGTATCGCTGCTTTTCCCTGGTCGACGACAAAAACGTAGATGCCCTCCTGGTCGGAGATCAGCGCGGCCTGCGGAATCACGATCTTTTCTTCCGCAGTGCCGCTTGCCAGCCCGACGCGCACGAGTTGGCCATCGACCAGTGCAAAGTCGGGATTGGGGAACGTGGCCCGCGCCAGGACGGTATCCGTCGCACGATCGACGGTCACATCGACAAAATTGATCGTGCCGGGATACTTGTAGGGGCTGCCGTCGGCAAAATGGAGCGAGGCGTTGATCCCGGTAATGTCGACCGAGCGACCGGCCTTTTGCGCCTGGAGAAACTCCCGCTGGCTGACCGGGAAGCTCACATACATCGGATCCTGACTGACGATGACAGTCAACGGTCCGCTGTCGGGACCGACCACATTGCCTTTGGTGACGTTGGTCTTGCCGACCTTGCCGGTGATCGGAGAAACAATCTGGGTATAGCCCAGGTTGATCTTTGCGGTCTTCAGGTTTGCCTGATCGACGAGCAGCGCGCCTTTCGCCGACTCGTCGGCTGCGAGCGCCTGATCACGCGCAACCGGTGTCCCCGCCTGCCGCTGCAACAGTTCTTCGGCACGCTGCAGCTGGACTTCGGTCAATGTCTTGGCGGCCTTGTCCTTCTCCAGTGCCCCCTCCGCCTGGCCTACCGCCGCCTCGAACAGCCCCTTTTCTATCGCATAAAGCGGCGCACCTTCCTTGACGAGGTCGCCTTCCTTGAATTCCACCTTTTCCAGATACCCGGTGATGCGGGCCTTTACCTCAACCCGCTGAATGGCATCGACGCGACCGACAAAGTCCAGAGACCGGGTGACGGGCTTTTTCTCGGCCGCTACCACGCTCACGGGGATCGCTGCAGGCGCCGGTGTTGCTTGCTCGGCAGCAAGGACGGGCGTTGCCGCCACAAAGAACACCGCCATCACCGTCGCTGCTGCACGCATGGCAAATCCTCCACAGCGCAATTGGTGTTTTCGTCAAGTCTCACGGTGCTCATCAGCGCCTTACTTGACCTAGATCAAGCAAAGCGCGCCGCAGTGCATCAATCGATGATGTGGTAGCCGCCGTCGATGTAAATGGTATCGCCGGTCATCAGCTTCGCGCCGTCCAGTGCAAGAAAGGCGGTCGCCTTGCCGACATCGTCAATGCTGACGAGACTCCGCGCGGGGGCCTTGGACTGGGCCTTCGCCATCAGCTCGTCGAATTCGGGGATTCCCGAGGCTGCGCGCGTCGCCAATGGGCCGGGCGAGATTGCATGCACACGAATACCCTTAGGTCCCACCTCGGCAGCGACGTAGCGCACAGCGCATTCGAGCGCCGCCTTGGCCACCCCCATGATGTTGTAATTCTCGACCACCATCTGGCTGCCGTAATAGGTCATGGTGAACATCGTGCCGCCATTCTTCATGAGCGGCTCGGCCAGATGCGCCATACGGATGAACGACCAGCAGGAGACGTCCATCGTGGCGAGGAAACCCTCGCGCTTGACGTCGATCACCCGGCCGTGAAGCGCTTCCCTCGGTGAAAAGGCGATCGAGTGGACCAGGAAGTCCAATTGACCCCATTGCTTGCCGATCTGATCAAAGACGGCCTCGGTTTCTCCGGGCGCCATGACGTCCAGCGGCATGAAGATCTCGCTTTCGAGCTCGCGCGCCAGCGGCTCCACGAACTTCCTGGCCTTCTCATTCAGGTACGTCACGGCAAGGTTGGCGCCAAGGGCGCGGAACGCCCTGGCACACCCCCAGGCAATCGATTGATCGTTGGCGATACCGACGATCAGGCCCTTTCGCCCCTTGAGAGCGATCTTCGTCTCGGGATAGGCGGGAATTGTCATGACGCCCTCTCATATCCGGTTACGTTGATCCCGCGGTCAGCAAGACAAGCGTATGACGCGCGATCATCAGCTCCTCGTCGGTCGGCACCACATAGACCGGCACCCGGCTGTCGGGCCGCGAGATCAGCGGCCCGCCTTCGGCGTTGGCGGACGCATCCAGCGCGATGCCGAGCCAGGCGAGCCGTTTGGCGATAGCGGCGCGCAGCTTCGGTGAATTTTCGCCGATGCCGGCGGTGAAAATGAACCCGTCGAGGCCCGCCATGGCGGCGGCCAGCATCCCGGCATTCAGGCCAATGCGGTAAGCAAAATAGTCGACGGCGAGGCGCGCCCGCGGATCGCTCGAGTCCTGCAGCTCCCGCATATCGCTGCTGATACCGGAGAGGCCCTTGAGACCGCAGTCGCGGTAAAGAAAATTCTGGACCTCGGCCGACGACATGCCTTTCTCTGAAATGAGATAGAGCACGACACCGGGATCCATCTGGCCCGGCCGCGTGCCCATCGGCAGGCCGTCGAGGGCCGTAAAGCCCATGGTGCTCTCGACGCTGTGCCCGCCCTCGATGGCGCACATCGAGGCGCCGCTGCCGAGATGGGCCACGATCACGCGCCTCAGCGCGACCTCAGGTGCGACGAGCGGCAACGCATTAGCGATATACTCGTAGGAGAGGCCGTGAAAGCCATAGCGGCGAACGCCTTCCGCATAGAGCGCCTCGGGGAGCGCGTAACGATCGGCGAGTGCGCCGTGGCCGCGGTGGAACGCCGTATCGAAGCAGGCGACCTGCGGAATTTCCGGGAAGCGCGCCAGCACGGAGCGTATCGGCGCAAGGTTGAACGGCTGATGCAGCGGTGCGAGCGGAATGTAGCGCTCCAGCCGCTGCAGCACCTCGGCATCGACGCGCACCGGCCCCTCGTAGTCCGGACCGCCATGCACGACACGATGTCCGATGGCGATCGGGTGTATCTGCAGCTCCTCCCGCAGCCAGCTTCCGGCGGCAGCAAGCGCCGTGGCGACGTCGGGCACCGCCGGCGCATGAAACGCGCGGTCGACGAGCACGGTCTGGTCCGCTCCCGTGGCGCGCAGCCGCGGATTGCTTCCGATGCCGTCCACCTGTCCGCGCATTTGTCGCTTCAGCTCGCCTTCGCTCTCGACGGCAAAGACCTGGAACTTCACCGAGGAGGAGCCGGCATTGGCGACGAGAATCGTATCCATGATGTTGACCTGTCAGGCCGCAGGAACGGGACGGTGTCGGCGGCGCGCATCGGCGTGGAGCCCGGCCATCGCGCAGGACACCATGCGCGCGCGCACGCTGTCGGCGCGTGAGGTCAGCACAATGGGCACCCGCGCACCCAGCACAATGCCTGCCGCATCGGCCTTGGCGAAGAAGGTGAGATTCTTTGCCAGCATGTTGCCGGCCTCGAGATCTCGACTGAAGCTGAGCTCATGGCATGGTCCCTCGGTATCCTGTCGGCGTTCACGAGGCCTTGGCTCTTTCGGCATTCGCAACGAAAGGAAGATTGACTGCGCTCGTCTCGAACAAGATCGTAACCCGCTTCAGCCGTTCCGCCGCTTCGCCGGTGAGCTCGCCGGCGGCACCCAGCACGTGGCAAATGGCTGCGAGCGCCCTTTGCCGCTCCTCGCCGCCCGGCGGAAGCAGCCGCGGAATTGCCGCCAGAGCAGCTTCGGGCTCCAACAGCATCAGGAAATATTGCTCACGGGCCATCGCCTTGAACTCCGAAAGCGTCATGCGTTTGCTGTCGTCGTCGTTAAGGCGGATCTGGCGCAGCGCCCGAACGCCGCGCTCGTCGACCCTGCCGCGCGCCTGGCCGACATAGAGCAGCGCCCGGACCGTGCACTCGATCAAACCGCCCCTGTCGATCTGCGATTTCAGCTCGGCAATGCGCTTGGCCAGGAATTCCTTGTGCATGGTCGATTTCGGGGCCCGCCGCTCCTTGACCGAGTCCGGCTTGATGCCGACCGCGGCCTGTAGCGCGGGGTTGCCATAGATCGCCAGGAACATCTTCTCGGCCATGCCGTCGCGCGCGTCGCGGAAGGCGTCGAGGGCGGCAACGATCTGTTTCGAGAATGCCTCCTGGACGGCGAGGAAGGGATTGTCCGGAGCCGTTGGCCTCCGATGCTCACGCACCTGTTCGGCCGCCTTCGCGAGCGGAGCCATCAATGGATTGGCCTCGGTAAACGCCTCATAGCTCATACGGAGCGGATGCAGGTGCCTGAAGAGATCGGCCACCTGCGGTGTGACCATCGTCTTGACCATCGGTTGGAAGAAAGCCCGATAGAGCGCCAGGTTGATCTCCGAAACGCGCGCGGCAGTGGCAAAGCGCCGTTCGTCTTCGGGTGAATTGCCGCCGAGGGCGCGAATGTCGTTGAGCGTGCGCGCCTCGCACCGCATGATCCAGTCACCGGACGCAAGACCCGCGTTGGTGCTGTCTGTGGTCCTGCGCTCGAAGGTCGCCTCGTAGAGCCCGGGCGGCAGCACGTCGATCAGATCGATATTGCTGGAGAACTCGCTGTGTTCCTTCCGGGCGACGCCGCCCGAGACGAAGATGCCAAGATGGCCGACGCTCTGGTGGACGGTGTAGACAATGGTCTGGCCGTAGGAGCGGATCTCATCGACGTCGTCGTAAAGGTCCAGAATCCAGTCGAGTGCCTGCTGCGGCGGGGTGATGTTGTCGCCCTCGGAGCAGAACACCACGATCGGAGAGCGGACATTCCGCAGGTCGACATTGAGACCGCCCGACGTCTTGATGCGGCCGGCAGCGAGATTATTGCCGACGAAGAGTTCGTCGACGATGAACTGGATTTCCTCGGCATTCAGGTTGACATGGCCGCCCCACCATTTCTCGAACTCGAGATAGCGCGGTACCTCGGTGTCGACCTTGGCATACACATTATATTGTTTGGTCCAGAGCGTGTTGGACGGGTTCAGATTCTCAAAATTCTGCACGAGCCAGGCACCGTCGAACTTGCCGGCACCCAGGTCGCTGGCAAGCGCGGCCATCCAGCTCCCGCCGAGCAATCCGCCGGAATAGCGCATCGGGTTCTTGCCGTGCACACCGGCCCAATAGGATAGCGGCGATCCCGCGACGATGATGGGACCGAACAGCTCGGGACGGATCGCGGCCAGCATCATCACCGCCCAGCCGGCCTGGCAATTGCCGATCACGCAGGGCTTGCCGTCGGCGTCGGGGTGGAGCGCGATCACCTTCTCGAGAAAGACCGCCTCGGCGCGCGCTATGTCCTCAATGGTCTGCCCCTGCATCGGCTCCGGCATGAAGCCGACGAAATAGCAGGGATGACCGGCCTTCAGCGCGACGCCGATCTCGCTATCGGCCTTGAAACCGCCGATTCCCGGACCGTGTCCGGCGCGGGGGTCGATGACGACGAAGGGCCTGCGCTTGGGATCGACCTCGACGCCTTCCGGCGGAACGATCCGGACCAGGCCGTAGTTGACCGGCCGATCAAGCGTTCGTCCGTCGACCACCAGTTCAGGCTGGTAATTGAGTACATTGGGAACCGCCTGCTTGAGATGCTCCTCGTATTGCCCGCCACGCTGACGCATCACGTCCCAGAACAGCAGCGTCCGCTGTCCGGCGTCGACCATGTACTCCATCGCGGAATTGACGAGTGCGAACGGCAGATTGTCGGAGAACTGATCCTTCTTGGCGGACATGTTCCCGCTCCTGTGAGCTGCAGCGATACCCCGCCTTTGCCGCACAGCCTCCAAGCGCTGCGGTCGCGTCGCTTTGATCTATCTCAAGCCGTCACGGGTGGGCCGTCCCTTAGCCTTGGAACACGCGCTCCCACAAAGCCGTGCAAAATCACGGAATTTGTCGTGGAAGCCGCCGAGGGAGGGATGAAAGCTCATGCCCAACATCGATGATCTGCTGCCAACAGCAAAGGAAATCCTCAAGCAGGCCGCTCTGAAAGAAGCGGAAAAGGCCGAGGAAGCGGCCCGTCACGCCACCGCAGCCGAGAATGAAAAGCGGCAACTGATTGAACGGCTCGGCAAACCATCCGGCAAATCGGAAGAGGAAAAGGTCAAGCTGGCGGCGACCGTGATCCAGCGCGCAGTGCGAAACGGTCTGACGGAAGTGCAGGTTTATCGCTTTCCCAACGTGCTGTGCACCGATCGCGGCCGGGCGATCAATCAGCGTGAGCCAGGTTGGGAAAACACCCTGACCGGAATCCCGAAGGAGATCTTCCAGCTTTGGGCCGACCATTTGAAGCCGAGAGGTTATCGCATCGCCTACCAGATCATCGATTTTCCGGGCGGCATGCCCGGCGATATCGGCGTGACCTTGAGCTGGGGCGATCACTAACGGACGAGACCAAACGCGGGGCGGGGCCGATGGCAAAAACCTCCGGCAAGGACGACGGTCATGCGCACAAGATGAAGCGCAAGACCTACGAGCAGGAATTGCGCAAGCTGCAGGTGAAGCTTTGCCATTTGCAGGATTGGGTCAAGACCAAAGGCCTGCGGGTGATCATCATCTTCGAGGGGCGCGACGCCGCCGGCAAGGGCGGCACGATCAAGGCGATCTCCGAACGCGTCAGCCCGCGGGTATTCCGCGTCGTCGCGCTGCCGGCACCCTCCGACCGGCAGAAGTCCCAAATGTTCATGCAACGCTATATCGAGCATTTTCCGGCCGGCGGCGAGATCGTCATCTTTGATCGAAGCTGGTACAATCGCGCCGGCGTCGAATATGTAATGGGCTTCTGCTCCCGGGCAGAGCATGAGCGCTTCCTGACGCTCTGCCCGCGGATAGAGAAGTACATCGCCGACGGGGGTATCATCCTGATCAAGCTTTGGCTCGAGGTCGGCCAGGAGGAACAGGAGCGGCGCTTTGCGGCGCGGATCGATGATCCGTTGCGGCAGTGGAAGCTGAGCCCGATGGACGTCGAATCGTACCAGCGCTGGTACGACTACTCGCGGGCGCGCGACATGATGCTCAAGGCGACCAACTCGAAGGAAGCGCCCTGGTACGTGGTGCGCTCCGATGAAAAGCGCAAAGCACGCCTCAACGCCATCTCACATATCCTGGAGCGGATTCCCCACAAGCGGATTTCGCGCGCCCCGGTGAAGCTGCCGTCCCGATCAGAAAAAGGCCGCTACAACGATCAGCTCAAGGGCGTAAAGTTCGTGGCTCAACGCTATTAGCAGGCGGCAATCGATCACGCTCCATCGCAGCCTGATCCTGCGGCAGCGCGCCGCGGCCCGTCTCTCCGCGCATCCAGGCCGCCAACAGCTCCCAGCCCACCGCGAGCACGATGGGCCCGACGAAAAGGCCGATCAGGCCGTGAGCCAGCGTACCGCCGAGCACGCCGACGAAGATCACCACCATCGGGGTTTGCGATCCATGTCCCATCACGAACGGCTTCAATATGTTGTCGACGAGACCAACAGGCACGATGTAGAGCGTGAACAGCAGTGCGGACGACGGATCGCGCGTCAGCCAGTACCAGACGATCATCGGGATCAGGACGATCGCGCATCCGACCTGGGCAATGCCAAGCAGCAGGACGAGAAACGCGAACAGTCCGGCGCCTGGAATATTCGCGACAATGAACCCGACGCCCGCTAGCAAAGCCTGCAGCAAGGCGATGCCGATGACGCCACGGGAGACCGAACGGATGGTCGCGCCGGCAAGCGCGACAAATTCCTCACTACGTTCGGGAATGATATGCGCAAGGAAGGTGCGCGCATCCGCAACCAGTCGCGGCCCGGGCGTGAACAGGAAGCCGGTGACGATAACCGCAACCAGGAATTTCAGGATTTCGATGCTGGCGCTGCCGATGATCGACAGGGCGGTGGTTGCCACCGGCTTGGCGTAAGGTGAGAATCTGCCGAGCGCTGCGGCCAGATTGGTCGATGCAAGCTGCCAGAGTTCGAAGATCTGGCCGCCAATCAGTGGCCAATCCTTCACTGCGGGGTTCGGCGCCGGCACGGAGACATTTCCGCTGCCGAGCTGCTCGGAAATGAACCGCACCCCCTCCACCAGACCGAACACAAGCCAGCTGGCCGGCCCGATCATGATCGCCAGGCCCAGGATCGTGATGAGAATCGCCGACACCACGGGACGACCGCCCAGGAGACGCGCCAGCGCGTCGAACACGGGATAGAGCGCAACCGCGAGAATAGCGCTCCACACCAGGATGGGAATGAAGGGCTGGATGAGGATATAGGACCAGTAGATTACGCCTGCCAGCAGCGCCAATCGGATCGCAAGCTGCACGGCGCTGGCAGCGGACACGGACTGCACAGAAGGAGGTCCGATCGGTTGCTCCATGCGGCTTGCCTGTACCTCGACTGCAGACGTTGCGGACACGACCTCAGGATACCACTGCCGGCCGACCATGTCATATATTCGGGGGACGGCGTTCCTCCAACCGCTTGATCTATGTCAACACAGTTCGGTTGCACGAGCTCGAACGATATGTGTCCGCGCAGCCTCTGCTTCGAAGTGAAGATATGCGCTGCGACCTTCTGCGACCGTTACCGATCGCCCTGCCATGAGCGCTTTGCCAAAGGCAAGACCGACGAGGCCCTTCAGCGAAATCCTCGTCCACCTTCCCCCGGATGAGTCGGCCGATGCCGTAATCGGGTCAGCCGTGTCGATGGCCCGCCTGTTCGCCGCACAGATCGATGGCGTCATCGCGGTTGAGCAGTCCGACGGACGCCAGAGAGTGTACCCGGATGGCCTGAGCGCCCTGGGCATCGTCGCGGCATTCGAAGAGACAATGAACGAGGCGGCTCGCGCGCTGCTGCGCTTCGAGATGGCCGCGCAGCAAGCCGGCATCCCCTATGGCAGGCAGGTGATTTCCGACCGGGCGGAGACCATCGACGAAATTCTCCTGCACATCTCGCGCCTCTATGACCTCAGTATCATCGCTCAGCCGCGACGTTCGGTGTCAGCAGATCCATTTCCCAGGCCGATGCTGTTCGATTCCGGACGACCGGTCCTGCTGATCCCGCAGACCCATGCCGGGGGCATCGTGCTCGATCATATCGCCATCTGCTGGGACGGCGGGCGATGCGCGGCGCGCGCGGTTCATGATGCGATGCCGTTGCTCGAAAATGCCGCTTCGATCGACATCATCGCCATCAATGAAGGCTGCGAGTTCCTTGAGCCCTCCTCCGATGCGCTGGCGTCCCACCTCGCCGGGCGCAGGCTCAACATCCGGGTGAGGCGAGCGAAGGCTGAACATACGGATATCCACCGGACGATCTTGGCAGTCGCAGCCGAGGCTGGCAGCAGCCTCATGATCATGGGCGGCTACGGACATTCCAACGCAGGGCGTTTCGTGCTGGGCGGAGTCACACGGGACGCCTTGCGCGGAATGACCATCCCGACGTTCATGTCGTTCTAGATCCGGTCAGGCCGACTCCTCCGCCAGACGCCGGATTGGATCGATCAGCGATCGTGCGGGAAATGGCTTGCGCAGGAACGCAACGCAACCAGCCTCTTGCGCGGCTATGGCGATCGCATCGCTGTCGCTCGCTGTAATGAAAATCACCGGAAGTTCGTCGCCAAGGGCCTGCTTGAGCTCCAGGCCGGACTTTCCTTTCAGGTGAATGTCGAGGACGAGGCAACAGGCCTCCAGAATACCCCCTTCATTCTCTTTTGTATTCTCGAAGCTCTCGGCGCAGTCGAACGGCACAGGGTCAAAGCCCGACATCTTCAATACGCGCGTGATCCCCCTCAGGACAGAAGGATCGTCGTCGATGACGATGACCTTGTTGTTTGGCAAAACGCCCGTCCGCGCAATCTGTTACCAACTTACGAACTTGGCCCCGATTGGTTCCAATTCCTATTGGCTTCGCGGACAATGTGCCCCGAACTTCGCGCCGCCGCCATCAACGAGCGGTTCCACCCTCTTCATTCGCCTCCTTGAGGCTACGCTCCAGCATTGCATCGCGATCCGCTCTGCTGAGGACGTCGAGGCGCTCCGCCACAAGGACGAGTTCGAGCAGCGAGCGGGCCCTGAGCTTTTCCGCGACGCTCTGTCGATGCGCCTTGACGGTGCGTTCGGTGATATCGAGCTCATGCGCGATCTGCTTGTTCAGCTTGCCATGGACGACCCGTTGAAAGACTTCACGCTCGCGCGGCGTCAGCGAATTGAGCCGCGCCCGCAGGGCGCTGATCTCGCTTTCATGGTCGCGGCGGTCGCGGTGGTTGGCGATCGCCCGTTCGATCGCCTCGACGAGGGCGCTCCCCGCCACCGGCTTCACCAGGAAATCCTCGGCGCCCGCCTTGATGGCGCGCACCGTGATCGGGATATCAGCGTGGCCGGTCAGGAACAGGATCGGCAGATTCGCGCCGAGTTCGCTCAGCCGCTGCTGCAATTCCGGGCCGCTCATTCCGGGCATCCGGACATCGAGAACGATGCAGCCGCGGCTCGCGGCCAGCGGCAGGCGCTCCAGGAGTTCGGCGGCAGTCTCGTAAGCGACGACCTCGTAGCCGGCCATGCGCAGTTGGCGTCCGACCGCCGTCCGAAACGAGGCGTCGTCATCGACAACATGCACGACAGCCGTCATTTGCTTTGCTCTTTTTCTCCGGACGCAAGCGGCAGCCTGACGTGAAACGCCGCGCCGCTGCCGGGCAGGCTCTCCGCCCAGATCCGGCCACCATGGGCTTCCACGATCGTGCGTACAATCGAAAGGCCAACGCCCATGCCGTGCTCCTTGGTGGTAAAAAATGGATCGAATACCCGGGCGAGCTCCTCGGCGGCGATACCCTGACCAAAGTCTGTCACCGAAACAAGCACGGACTTTCCGTCGGCCAGTTTGGTTCGGCCAACGATCCGGCGCCGTTCCCTCGGTTGGCCGGCGACTGCATCCATGCCGTTCATGACAAGATTGAGAATGACCTGTTCCAGTTGAATCCTGTCACCTCGCACCTGGGGCTGCGATGACGACAGCTCCGTCTCCAACTCGACGCCGCGGACGAGCGCCTGGACCGAGAGAAAACGGAAGACGTCCCGGAGCGTGTCATTGACGTCGAACAATTGGGATTCGAAATCACCCTTTCTCAGCAGGCTGCGCAGATGCTTGATCACCTCGCTTGCCCGCTCGTCGTCGCGGCGGATGTCGGCCAGAATTTCGCTCAATTCCTCCAGGTCAGGCGAAGGTTTCTTCAGCAGGCTTTCCGCCGCCTCTGCATTGCTCAGAATGGCCGCCAGCGGCTGATTGAGTTCATGCGCGATCGAAGCGGTCATTTCACCTGCAGTGGCTCGTCTGTTCAGGTGAGCCAATTCCGACATGCGCCGGCGAGCCTCGATTTCGGCGGCCCGTCTGCGTCGGCGTTCGTAGAGCATCCCGGCAATGAGGAGCGCCTGCAAGGATATAACGGCAATCGCCGTCATCGATTGCCACCGATACTGCAGCCAGATCGTCGGTAACCGAAAGCGGATTTCGCTGCCAGGCGGCAGACCGGAGGTCGCCACGTTCCAGCGCTGCATCTGCCGCCAATCAAAAGTTGACTTGACGTTATCTCCGTTGGATGGGGGCATGCTCGCAGCAGACGCGCCTGCAAGGACTCGCATGGCCAGTCGCCCCGAATCCCTTCCGATCACACCGGGCAGAAAGACCAAGCCGCCGACACCCCCGCGTCCCAGGAATGTCTCGGAGGGGGACTGGCTGCTTTCACTTGCTGCGGCCCGTATGCCCGTGAAACTTTCCGTATAAAACGGCCCGCGGAGGTCAGACTGTTCGAGCACCGATATGGATTGCCGGCGCGGCTCCTCGGCCGCAGGAGATGTCAGCAGCACAGCGGCGATCAAGCCAACAGCGATCGCTCTGATCAGGCGCATTGTCCGGATCAATATGCATGAGATTCATCGATTGCCGGCTAGGCTGTCTTGATTAGTGATTATTGATAGGCCGATATCACATAGCTACAGCCTATCACTTCGCAAGGGCGATGCAAGCCGGACAGCGAGGCGTTGGCCTGCTGCAACCGAACCGCGACCCGGTTCATGATTGTCCTCAGGGCCAATGGCGCAGCGCGCCATCAATCAGGATCATGCATCGAGGTAGCGACCCGACCACCACACTGACAGTCACGCGTACGGGAGCACTGCCATGCTCGGCCACGCAAAGATCAATGGCAGCAATGCTGTCGCTGCTGATTCCACCCAGGAAATCCCCTCCATTGCCATTCACGCCAAATTCGGCGCATCTGAAGCCTGCTATGGCAAGGACGTGGAGATCTACGGGGAAAGCGAACCTGCCGATTGCATATATGAGGTGATCAGAGGCGCGGTGAGGAGTTATAAGGTTCTCTCCGACGGCCGGCGCCAGATCTGCGCCTTCCATCTCGCCAGCGACATTTTCGGCCTCGAGAACGGCGCAAATTACCGCTTCACGGCAGAAGCGATCGTTGACACGACCACGCGCGTGATGAGACGCCACAGTCTGGCCTATGTGGCCGCCAGTGACGTGCGTGTCGCGCACCATCTCCTGGGCATGACAGCCAAAAACCTGCTGCACGCCGAGGACCACATGCTGCTTCTCGGGCGCAAGACTTCGCTGGAGCGAGTTGCGGCGTTTCTGCTCGAAATGGATCATCGGCTGACGGGGACGGGAATGATCGCGCTGCCGATGTCGCGACGGGATATCGCGGATTATCTCGGTCTCACGCTCGAGACTGTGTCGCGCGCCTTGTCTTACCTACGCGAGCGAGGCGTCCTCGTATTCTCGGAGTCCAGCCAGCGCGAGATCGTGCTGCAGGACCGGCAACAGCTGCAAAAGATGGATTCGTAGTTCGCGCGGGACTCCAAAATCCACGCCCCTGCTCTGCGTTGTCGCTACATACGCGCGTGGCGGACGACGCGGGGCGAGGTGCGAGCGCGCTGAGTTCGTTGCGCGCGATGACGAAAGATTCTCAGTCATAGCCAATGTCTTCACCGCCTCGTCACATCGCGCAAGGCGGCCTCCACCGGAGGGATACGCTAGTCGTAGGGGGCGAGAATCTGTTCCGGCGATGGAGCAGCGGACCTGGGTGCCGAGGGAGAAACCAGGAACACATCGGTCGGAATATGGAGAATGCAGAAGGCGACCGCGACGATCGTCACTCGCCTATTGTCGCTCAGAGCCGGAATCTGAATGAAGCCCTTACGCTCTGATCTGTCACTCATCGACATTGCGAGCAGTCCTTCAGGCTGGGCGTGTCGGAAATTGCACGCTGATCTGGCTTTGCGATGAGATGGGCATATAGCCTGAGGATGCGATCAACCTACAGGCGCCGAGAGTGGTGGCAAGGCTTCCAGCAACAATGTCGAAAGGTGTCTCCGTTGCGGGTGAGGATCGGAAAATGTCTGAGCGCCAGCGAGCCCGGTCGCTGGAGACGACGTTTGTGTCATCGGCGAACTTCCACACTCGATAGCGCAAACCGGTGTGTACGATGCGTGATCGCACGCGGAGTCTCTGGCCGCCCGTTGCCGATTCCTACTCTCCCAGCGACCGACACGTTGTGCCGAACGTCTCACCAGCACTGGATTTTTGCGGATACGCTGTACGACGTCTGTCAGGAAGAGGAATATAACCGGCGCCGCAAGCCGCGAGGTCGTGGCAAAGTCGGAGCAATCGCCGAGAGTCAGGATTCACCACGCGTAACGGACAACGCCCTTGCCCGCATAAGAGCGGGTGACTTGCGAGAATTCGCCCTCGAATGTCGCCGCCGCCGACCAGCCGTTCGTCCATTTTAATTCGGCGGACGCCGTGGTGAGCGCGGAATCGGCGGCTTGCGCCGCGCCGTTGACGACGAAGCTCGCGCCCGGCAGCGCCTGGAAGGTCGCCGCGATCGAGCGATCCAGGTTGAAATCATGCGCCCAGGCGAAACGACCGCGCAGCGTCAGGACGCCGTCCTGCACGGCAAAGGATTTATCGGTGCGCAGGCCGAGCTCGGCCCGCGGGTCCGTCACGCTCTTGGCGGCATAGCTGAGAGCGAAAGCCGATGCGCCTGACACGACCTGCTCGGCATAGGCAGGCAGATCGAAGGTCGTCAACTGCGCGGCACCGTAAGGCGCGATGCCGACGCCGCTGCTCCACGGCGCCACATAGCGATAACCGCCTTCGATGCGGCCGGACCACGCATTGGCATTGAACTCCGCGCGCAAATGATCGACGCCGGCAATCGTCACGCTGCGATCGGTGGTGATGTCCTGCCAGCCATAGGCCAGCGCCGCGGAGACGTAGGCCGGCCCGGCCGCATGGTGGACGTAAGCACCGGCCTGGAACAGGTCGGAGCGCCCGGAGCCGAGGCCGTTGAGGCCAAAGCTCGTGCCGCCGCCGGTGAGCGCAAAGCCGGCGATCGTGCTCGGCGAGACCAGATAGTCGGCGCCGACCGCCGTGCCGTAAATGCGGCTCGTCGCGGTGTTCGAGCCCACCGTGCTGTTGCCGTCGGTGGTCTGTGCTCCGCCGAAGCCGGCGCCCCACACGCTCCAGCGCGGATCGAATTCTTCGCGCGACGCCGCCTTGCCGATCATCCCGTAAGCCTCGCGCGCGGCGCCGGGCCTCGTAGCGGCAAAGGCGCTGGCGCCGTCGGCGAACGATGCCGCGCCCGAGAAGCCGCGACCGTCGACAAAGGGATCGGTGAGAACGCCGAGGAACTGGGTCATGGCGCCGAATGTCGTCTGCTGCAATCCGGTGGCGGCCTCGCCGGAGGCCTGCGTCAGTCCGGCGGGCGTCAGCGCGCCATACACCGCGGCGATACCGCCGGTGGTGTTGAAGAAATTGGTCAGCGCGTCGGCGACGTGCTGCTGGTTGCGGTTGAGGCCGGACGGAATCGCAAACTTCAGGACCAGATAGACATCGTTGGCGTCGTAGCTCAAAGCCGCACTCGTGATGTTCGTCGGCAGGCCGGCCGCGACCAGTGAGCCGAATGTGCCGTTCACGCCGCTGCTCGCGGTCAGGATGATGTAGCGCTTGGAGAGATAGCTGCCGCCGGCGAAATTCGCGTCCACGGTGGCACCGCCGAGCGTCGCCGTGCCGGTGACGTGGGCGGCGGAGGAGGTCGAGGGATTGACCTGGATGAGATAGACTGCGCCGGACTGGAAGGCGAGATTGCCGCTGATGTTGATTGAGCTTGCCGCGGTGCCGTTGCCCGGCGCCAAGACGGCGCCGCTGTTGATCATGGTCGAGCCGACCGTGCCGCTGCCGCTGAGCGCAGCGCCGCTGTCGACCGTGGTCAGGCTGGATGAGGCGATCGACCCGTCCACCTGCAGCGAGCCGGCGCTGACGGTGGTAGTGCCAGTGTAGGCATTGCTGCCTGAGAGCAGCAGCAGGCCGCTGCCGATCTTGGTCAGCGCGATTGCACCGGCGCCATCCTGGATCGTGCCGGAAAAGGCCGTCGGCGTATTATCGCCGCCGGCGGTCAGAGTGGCAGCACCACCGCTGTTGGTGATGGTGCCGGCGCCGGCAAGCGAGCCGATGGCATTGGAAAAGCCCGCGAGATCGAGCGCCGCGCCGCTCGCGACAGTTACCGCGGAATTGGTGCCGAAGGCACTGGTCGAGCCGGCCCGCAGCGTGCCGGCATCCACCGTCGTCGGACCGGTATAGGTGTTGACGCCCGAAAGAACGAGCGTGCCGGCATAGCCGCTCTGGGCGTTGACCACGACGTCGCCGGAGCCGGAGAGCACGCCCGTCAGATCGACCGTGTTGCCGGTGAGAACGTTGTAGGTGGGATCGCCGGCCGCAGCGATGTTGTTGCCGAGCGTGAAGCTGCCGTTGAAATTCACGGTGACGCCGGTCGTGCCCCCGTTGAGTGTCAGCGCGCCGGTGCCGAGTGCACTGCTATTGCCGACGACGAGGGTCGAGCCCTCGTTGATGGTGGTGCCGCCGGTGTAGGTGTTGGCGCCCGACAGGGTCAGCGTGCCGCCATTGCTCTTGGTGATCGCGACGCTGCCGCCCTGGTTGGTGACGTCGGTCGCACCGCCGGGATTGGTGCCGCCCGAGCCGATGTAGTCGGCGATGCCGTCGGCGATGGACTGGTTGCCAGCGCCGAAGCCGAGCACGCTGGTCGTGCCACTGACGCCCTGGAAGAAGATGCCGGAAGCGAAGGCCGATCCGGAGCCACCGCCGTTATAGCCGATGCCGCCGGCGACGCCGCCCGCAGTCTGGGACAGGTCGCCCTGAACGGTCACCGTTCCGCCGCTCTGCACGAAGATCGCGCCGCCCGCGCCGAGACCGCCGCCGCCGGAGTTGAACCCGGCCCCCCCACTGCCGCCATTGCCGGCGCCGAAGCCGCCAGTCCCACCAGTTGTGCCCCCGCCCCCGCCTCCGCCGCCGAAGCCGCCGGCACCGCCGACCGAGGTGG
>CAYVVB010000317.1:0-7277 GCA_964454955.1 uncultured Bradyrhizobium sp.
GTCTCGATCAGGATCAATTCGCCCTTCACGCCGCGCAGCTCCGGCTGCTCGTCGCGCGCGGAAAGACCGCGGCAGTCGATCACCAGGCCCTCGACGTCGTCGGCCGATATGTCGCTGTCGAACTTGATGGTGCCGCCGGCCGCGATGATGCGTTCGTGCAGTTTCGGCAGGACGCGGCGCGGCTCGACATGGCCTTCGCCGGGAAAGAACAGGGCTTCGCGGAAGCGGCCGTCGAGCGACGGCTCGAGTTCTGCCAGCCCCTTGGCATCCAGCCGCTGATAGTCGGTGGTGCGTTTGGCGAAGCGCTCGAAGTCGCTGTGATCGCGCGGATGCGCCACCACCAGCGAGCCGTTGAACGGCGTGTCCGGCAATTCGCGCCGCCACAGGTCGAGCGAGCGCTGGCCGAGGCGACTGATGATGGGTTCGGCGACCTCGCCCTCGCAATAGGGCGCCAGCATGCCGCCGGCCCAGTGGCTGGTGGAGAGCATCAGGTTCGCATCGCTGCGTTCATGCAGCGTGACGTCGTGGCCGGCCTGCGCAAAGAGGAGCGCCTGCCAGGCACCGGCAATACCGGCGCCAATGATCGAAACGGAGGACTCCCCCCGCGGCTTCTTCACGTTCTGGTACATCCCTGTCCCTTCGCCGGCATGACCCGGATCAGGTTCAAAGGGTCACCGCAGCCTTGCGGTATCTCAGCTCCTCCTCGGAGCTCCCCTCGGAACGCGGCTAATGTAGGCAGATGAGCCGGCCTGTCAACGTGACTCGCGGCCCAAAGACTGGGCGCGGGCGCCGGCAGAGTTTCGTGCGACACGATATTGCGGCGCAATAAGCTGCAGCGGCGGCTGCAGATGGCCCGAATGGGTCCGCACGCCGGCATCCGCAACGTCGAGCCGCTGCCGCTTCGCGGCTCCGTAATAGCCGCTCGCATAATAATGCATGGCGCGGGCGTGATCGCCATTCGCCGCGCGATAGGCACCCGCGAGATACTTGACGGCGTAGGTGAGGTTGGTCTCGGGATCGCGCAATCCCGCGGCGTCACCGGTGTAGCCGAGGCCACGCGCGGTCGCGAGCTTGATCTGCATCAGGCCGATGGCGCCGCCGCGTCCGACCAAATTCGGCTGATAGCGGCTCTCGCGCACGATCACCCGGTGCACCAGCGCTTCCGGAACATTGTTGGCCCTGGCATGGGTCGCAATCAGCGCGTCGTATTCGGACTGTCCGGCCCGCGCGAGCTCGGGCGCGGCGAAGCTGCCGATGATTGCGAGACAGACGAGCGATAGCGGTCGTTTCATGAACAATGGCCTTAGCGCGTCCTTAACCGTCTGCACCTTTTTGCATCCCCTGTTTCTGCGTACTTTCCTGCCTGCTATGGCCAGCATGTCGCCAAAAGCGGGCAATATCGGGGAAAACTGCGGGTCCGCTTTACCAAGAATTATGCCCTGACATGTTTCGCTCGCGGGCACAAGACGCTCCGATCGGGCCGTTCATGACGCTTTTCGTCTCTCATGCCGATGCACCTGCCCGCAGTTTGCGCGGGAGCTTGCCGCTGTGGGTCGGCCTTGGCCTCTACGCGCTGCTGCTGGTTTCCGGAAACAGGCTGCTGAACGATCCCGACACGCTGTGGCAGGTCACGCTCGGACAGTGGATTCTCGATCACCGCGCGCTGCCGCAAGCCGACGTCTTTTCCTTCACCATGCAGGGCCAGCCCTGGATATCGACCCAGTGGCTCGCGCAGGTGATGTACGCCAAGGTCTATGCGTTGGCCGGCTGGGCCGGGCCAGTGGCGCTGGCGGCTGCCGCGATCGCGGCGACCTTCGCGTTGCTGACGCGCTGTCTGACCGATCGCCTGAGCGAAAGTGCGAGCCTGGTGTTCGTCAGCGCGGGCTTGGCGCTGGCGGTGCCGCATCTGATGGCGCGGCCGCATGTGCTGGCGATGCCCTTCATGGTGCTTTGGATCGGCGGGCTGATCACGGCGGCCGACCGCCGCGAGGCGCCGTCGTTTTGGCTGCTGCCGAATATGGTGCTGTGGGCTAACCTGCACGGCGGCTTCGTGTTCGGCTTGATGATGGTGGCTCCGATCGGGCTCGATGCGGTCCTGAGCGCGGAAGCGCGCGCGCGCAAGACGCTCGTCCTGCGCTGGGCGGTCTTCGCGGTGGCGGCGCTGCTTGCGAGCTTCTGCAATCCTTACGGCTGGAACGCGCTGCTCGCGTCAGAGAAGATCTTGAGCCTCGGCAGCGCGCTGCCGCTGATCACGGAATGGCATGCCGCCGATTTCGGCAGCCTCGGCGCGCTCGAGCTTTGCCTGTTGTTCGGCATCGGGCTTGCGCTCTATCGCGGCGTGACGCTGCCGCCGATGCGCATCGTCATGCTGCTGGGTCTGTTGCATATGGCGCTGTCCCAGGGCCGTGCGGCCGAAATTCTGGCGCTGGTTGCGCCGATCGTCCTCGCCCTGCCGTTGTCGCGGCAGATCAAGGGCGCGGAGGCCGCCGCGCCCGATGGAACGGCCGCGCCTCGCGGCGCGCTGGTGGCCGGCATCGCGCTTGCGGCATTCATGGGAACCGCGGCCTTCGCGTCGATCCATCGCTTCGAGCCCAACATGCACGGTGCGCCGGTCGCGGCGGTCACGGAACTCAAGAAGCTCGGCGCGACGCGCGTCTTCAACGACTACGATTTCGGCGGCTATCTGATCTCCCGCGGCGTTCCGACCTTCATCGATGGCCGTACCGAGCTGTTCGGCGAGAAGTTCTTTGTCTACCAGAACGCCGCGACGTTCCTGACGAAACCGGAAAACCTCTTCAGCCTGCTAGACGACTACAAGATCGAGGCCACGCTGATGCGCAGCCAAAGCCCGGCTGCCAAGCTGCTCGACCATATGGACGGCTGGGAGAAGATCTACTCCGACGACATCGCCACCATCCACCGGCGCAAGGAAGGCGCCACTCACACGCGCGAGCCCGCGGTGGATGCGACGACGCGGTAATTGATTCGCGCGGCGTCAGGGTGTAATCGCGCTGGCTGTCTTCGGTCTCGAACTCGTCGACGACTCCGTGGCAGTTGCGGCAGCCTCGCTGTCCATTTGCTGCAAGAGCAACCAGCAAGAACAAAAAACGCCTGAAGGGAGAAGCGCCATGGCCCGATCAGCTCTCCGCTATCTGCCCAAGCAAAATCCTTGTGCCCAATGCGGCAAGCCGATCGCAGTCCCCGACTGGGTCGAAGAGGAAGAAGATCGCGCCGTGTATCTCTGGTCCTGTCGCGCCTGCGGCTATCGCTTCGAGGCGATCGCCTACCGGGCCGCGGAAAGCCGGGCGCTTGCGGCGTAATGCCGCTCGCTGCGGACAAGCATCGCAGGCTGCGCCGAGTTCATGCCAGCCGCGCAAGCGCATGCATGCTGCGCAAGCCGGAGCAGATTTGGGCATCGCCAGGCGGGCTTTGCCGGTCTTTGCGGTACAACTCGCGTTTTTCGCAGTCCGCTTTGCCGCTGTGCAACTTTGAAACCGGCTGCCCCGCCGGAACTGCGAGTTGAGAACAGGGTTTTCTCCGTTACCTTTTCAGTTGATGGAGAATACCCATGTTGTTGCGATACATCGCGGCCGGTCTGCTTGGCTCAGCCTTACTCGCGGGCGGAGCGTTTGCGGAGGATCAGGCAAGCCAGGCCTCATATCAAGGTAACTGGCGCGTCTCGAAGGTGGTGGGACTCAACGTCTACAACGACAACAAGGAGACGATCGGGTCGATCAATGATCTGCTGATGGATCAGAGCGGTAATATCAAAGCGGCGGTGATCGGCGTCGGCGGTTTCCTCGGTGTCGGTTCGCGCCTGGTCGCCGTTCCATTCGAGAAAATGAAATTCTCGACGGAGCCTGTCACCTATACCGGCGCCTCGAACGGGCCTGGCGCAGGGAGCCCCCCTTCGTCAACAACCACTACTGGCTCGGCGGGTGGCTCCACGAATGCGCAGCCCTCGGCGATGTCGAAGCCGAACCCGTGGTATCCCGACCATGCTGTCTTCAATGCCACCAAGGATGATCTGCAGAAGATGCCTGAATTCAAGTTCTCAAAAGAGTAGGCTGTGCTGACGTGATGGGGAGCGAGCCGGGCTCTTGTCGGGTGGGGTTTGCTTCATCGTGTGCATGGACCTCGCTGCCGACAGGCGCCTTGTGCGCGGCAGTCTTTGAGAACCAAAGGGGTGATGTTAGCTTCCAAGCAGCAGGGGCACCTGCTCCCTGCTGCTTCACAGGGAGGACGGCATGACCGACAGCGTCTACAAAGTCATCGAAGTGATCGGTACCAGCAAGGAATCCTGGGAAAAGGCCGCAGCGAACGCGGTCGAGCAAGCCTCGAAATCCCTTCGCGACCTTCGCGTCGCCGAAGTCGTCGAACTCGATCTGCAACTTGATGAAAAGGGCAAGATCGAGGCCTATCGCTCCAAGCTCAACCTTTCATTCAAATTCGAAGGCACCTGAGATTCTCTAAGCGGGCAAAGCAATTTGTCGGCTGAAGAGTTTGTAGGATGGGCAAAGCGAAGCGTGCCCACCAGCGATTGCGACGGTCAAAGCGGTGGGCACGGCGCTATCGCGCCTTTGCCCCCCGTGCGCTCGCTGTGTTTTCTTTACGCTGACCGCGCCTCAAGCTCGTCGTTCCGGGGCGATGCGAAAGCATCGAACCCGGAACCTCGAGATTATCAAGTGCGCAATTGCGTACCCTAGTTCATCGCTGCGCGATGCCTCGAAATGACGCACATTTCTCAATTCAACTTCACTTCACCAGCGGGCAGCCGCCCTTGTCCAACGGGCGGAAAGCCTGGTCGCCGGGCACGGTGGCGATCAGCTTGTAGAGATCCCAGTCGCCCTTGGATTCTTCCGGCTTCTTGACCTCGAACAGATACATGTCGTGCACCATGCGGCCGTCGATGCGGATCTTGCCGTTCTTCGCAAAGAAGTCGTTGATCGGGGTCGCCCGCATCTGCGCCATCACTTTCGGCGCTTCGTCGGTGCCGATCGCCTCGATCGCCTTCAGGTAATGCATGGTCGCCGAATAGAGGCCGGCCTGGATCATGGTCGGCATGTGGCCCACCTTGTCATAGAAGCGCTTGGAGAAGGCGCGCGTCTCGTCATTCATGTCCCAGTAGAAGGCATCGGTCACGATGAGCCCCTGGGTCGCCTTGATGCCGAGCGCATGGGTATCGGTGATCTCCTGCAGCAGCGCGATCATCTTCTGCCCGCCCTGGGTGATGCCGAATTCGGCCGCCTGCTTCAGCGCGTTGGTGGTGTCGCCGCCGGCGTTCGCAAGCCCGATCACCTTGGCCTTCGAAGCCTGCGCCTGCAGCAGGAAGGACGAGAAGTCCGAGGTGTTGAGCGGATGACGCACGTCGCCGAGCACCTTGCCGCCGCTCTCCTTGACGACATTGGCGGCATCGCGCTCCAGCGCCTGTCCGAACGCGTAATCGGCAGTGACGAAGAACCAGGTGTCCTCGCCGCGCCTCACCATCTCCTTGCCGGCGACGTTCGACAGCGCATAGGTGTCGTAGGTCCAATGCACGGTGTTGGGCGAGCACTGCGGGCCCGTGAGATCGGAGCTGCCGCCGCCGGAATTGATGTGGATCTTGTTCTTCTCGCGCGTCAGGGCCGAGATCGGCAGCGCCACCGAGGAGGTCGGCACGTCGAAGATCGCATCGACCTTCTCATTGTCATACCAGTTGCGCGCGATGCCGACGCCGACGTCGGGCTTGTTCTGATGATCGGCGTAGACCACCTCGACCGGCTTGCCTTTGACCTTGCTGCCGTAATCGGAGACCGCCATCTGAACGGCGGCCAGCGACCCCTTGCCGGTGGCATCGGCGTAAAGGCTCGACATGTCGGTGAGCACCCCGATCTTGACCACGTCGTCGGAGATCGTTTGTGCCTGCGCTTCGCCTGCAAGCGCGGCCAAGGCAATTCCCGCCGTAAAGGCTGCGGCAAGTCGTTTCATGATTGTTTCTCCCTGATTTCCATTGTTATCGAATGGCTTTAAGTTAAAGACGCTACTTGCCACATTCGCGGCCTCGCGCAAAGCCAATGGCGCCAGGAATCAGTCCGGGCGGTTAGCAAAAAAAAGCGGAGATGTTTCGTCCGCCGGGCGCCCCCTGCCTCGCCCCGCTTGCCGAGAGAGGTCGGATCGCATCGAAGATGCGATCCGGCTGAGGGGAGTCTCAGCGAACTCAGTGCGTGGATGGCCCGCTCTCGCCGCAAGCGGGGAGAGGAAGAAGACCTAAAGCTGTGGCAGCTTGGTCACGTAGACGTTGAGACTGCCCTCCGCCTGCGCCACCACGCGCAGCGTCTTGGAGTCGAAAGCAATGTCGGCGAGCCGCAGGTCGTTGATCTTGGTTTCCACCCGCACGCCGTCGTCGCTCTTCTGGAAATCCGCGATCGCCTCCGCAATCTTCTGCTGGGCATTGGCCGCGAACGGCTTGAGGTCGATGACGGCCTTCTCATACAGCGTCTGCTGCAGACGCGGCACCACGGCCCGCGCCGCCGTCCCGATCAGGCCGAAGACGGCTTCCGATTCCACGGCGAGCTGAACGTCGGTGAAGCGCAGTGTCTGCTGCGCATCGTCGAGCATGGGCCTTCCCCAGATGTGGATGGTGGCGTCGGTGCCGAACCCGAAGAAGCTCTTCTTTTCCTTGGCGTGCACCAGCAGCGAGATCAGCAGCCGGTCGCCGGAGGCCGCCACTGTCGCGTGCTTGACCGTGACATCGACCGGGCCCGAACCGTCCTCGGGAAAGGTCTTGCCGGCAAACTGCGCATCGACGATCCTGTTGATCTCGGTGAAGGGCAGGTCGATGGGCACACCGATGCTCAAGCCACCGGGGGTCGGCGGGACGATCGTGATCTTGTCGGGGAAGGGGCAATCCGGCTTGGTCTGGGTCGGCGTGATCCGGGTCTCAGCCTCGATCCCGAGCGTCAGCGTCATCGCCGAGGCGTCGACGCGCGGCTGCGCAGCGATTGCCCGCGTCGGCTTCACCTCCAGCCAAAGTGCCGGCATGGCCGCGGTCGTCCCCGCTTGCTGCAAGGGCGAGGAGCGGCAAGCCTTGGCCCATTGCAGGCGTGCGGTCCGCTCCAGCGTGGGATCGTTGCGGATCTTCGCGCTCACCGCGTCGAGCTGATCGCTCACCGTCTTGTCGATCAAGGGCTTGACCTGCGCCGGCACGTTGACACGAGCGCCGGCGACCGAAAGGTTGGTGTCGCCGAGCGAGACCTGCGCGCCGAAATTCGGCTCGAAATGCCAGGCAGCGGCGAGTT
>CAYVVB010000318.1:0-1964 GCA_964454955.1 uncultured Bradyrhizobium sp.
TCAGACCACCGCGGTCGGCATCGGCGGCGATCCGGTGAAGGGCACCGAGTTCATCGACGTGCTGGAGATGTTCCTCGCCGATCCGACGACAACCTCGATCGTGATGATCGGCGAGATCGGCGGCTCGGCCGAGGAAGACGCCGCGCAGTTCTTGAAGGACGAAGCCAAGCGCGGCCGCAAGAAGCCGATGGTCGGCTTCATCGCCGGCCGCACGGCGCCGCCGGGCCGCCGCATGGGCCACGCCGGCGCCATCATCTCCGGCGGCAAGGGCGACGCGGAGTCGAAGATCGCCGCCATGGAATCGGCCGGCATCAAGGTGTCGCCGTCGCCGGCGCGCATCGGCAAGACGCTGGTGGACGTGCTCAAGAGCTGACGATCGACAGCGATTGCGGCGGCGTGGGCTCGATCTCAAAATCGCGAATTTGAGAGAGGCCGCCGAAATCGGCGGTTGAATTTGAAAAAATATCCATGCCATCATCGCGGCATGGATGCCCGGATGCTCAAATGGCTAGTCTGGCAGGTCGGCGCGCCGCTTCTGGGCCCCGTCGTCGTGTCGGCCGTCGTGGTCTTCTTTTGGTGGACCTTGGACGATGGATTCCATTTCGAGTGGAGTCCGATCTGGGAAGACGTAACGCCTTGGGCGCTCACGTTTTATGCCATTACCCTGATTGGGGCCACGATGGATGATTTCCTGCCGAAGTGGCAGGACCATAAGGTTCTTGGCTGGGGAATGATTGCCGTAGGCGGCGCCTCAGCAATTTATAGTGCGATGCTCGTTCTGGCTCGCATCAATCTTCATGCGAAGCCGGGAACCGGGGTCTATGTGGCAACTTTCATACTCGTGTTTATATCCATCGGGGTATGCTACAGAGGCGCGAGAGTGAGCCAGGGAGCGGTCGGTTGAATATCCAGCAAATCGCCAGCTCGCCGATCGAACGCGAAAGCATCGGCTCGGGTGCGGCCGGTGGCGCCGCGCTTGGCGCGGTTCTGTCGCTTGTCATTGCGACGTCCGCCGTGGTGCCGATCATCGGCGCGCTTGTCGGTGCGCTCGGCGGGGCCGGGGCCGGCCATCTGGCCAACCAGTTCATTCAGCGTCACAGGCGCGAGACCGGTATCGCCAAAGTCGGCAGATGACGGCTCGATCAACGCTTCAGGACCCCCCGCTCCGGCGGGGATTTTGTTTTTTGGGGGTCCGGGCAGTAGCCGGGTTTCGCGAAGCCGAAGAATAAGTGAATCATACTTCACTCCTTGGCCTTTCGTTGACTTACAGAGGTCATAAATAGCGCTACAAGACCGTCGCGTCGGCCGAGTCCGCCAGGAACCCGGTCCGGCGCCCGCGCGCTTTTGCCAACCCGCGCCAAGGATCGCACCGCCATGTCCCGCCAGGACGCCAACGCTGCCTTCGCCCGCACGTCCTTCCTCTACGGCGGCAACGCCGCCTACATCGAAGACCTCTACGCCCGCTACGAGACCGACCCGTCCGCGGTCGATGCCGAGTGGCGCGAGTTCTTCCAGAGCCTGAAAGACGACCGCGCCGCCGTCATGAAGAGCGCCGCGGGCGCGTCGTGGCAGAAGCCGAACTGGCCGGTGCGGCCGAACGGCGACCTGGTCGCCGCGCTCGACGGCAACTGGGCCGAGACCGAGAAGAAGATCGGCGAGAAGATTTCGGCGAAGGCGCAGGCCAAGGGCGTCGAGCTCGCCGGCGCCGACGTCATGCAGGCGACGCGCGATTCGATCCACGCGCTGATGCTGATCCGCGCCTACCGCATGCGCGGCCACTTCCACGCCAAGCTCGACCCGCTCGCCATCCAGGCGGAGCCGAACGAGGCGGAGCTCGAGCCGGCGTCCTACGGCTTCACCGAAGCCGACATGGACCGCAAGATCTTCCTCGACAAGGTGCTCGGGCTCGAGTTCGCGTCGATGCGCGAGATCGTCACGATCCTGCGCCGCACCTACTGCCAGAC
>CAYVVB010000319.1:0-31519 GCA_964454955.1 uncultured Bradyrhizobium sp.
CTACACGAAGTGCATCGGGTGCCACATCTGCATGGACGTTTGCCCGACCGGGTACATCCAGATGGGCCTCGGAGAGTAGGGGCCAATGCGGCGACCCGCGGCGACAGCCCTGGTTTCGGCACTGATTGCCATCGTCATGGCAGCGGCAGCCATGCGCGCGTTCGCGGGCGAGGGACCATCGATTCCGCATCCGCCGAAAGCCAAAGGCGAGCATTGCGTCGCCGACATCTCTTTCATGCGGAAAAACCACATGAAGATGCTGTTGCGCCACCGCGCGGAGGCGGTGCATCTCGGCGTGCGCACGCAACAATACGATTTGAACGGCTGTGTTGATTGTCACGCCGTGTCCGGCTCCGACGGCAAGCCGGTGAGCTTCGATAGCCCGCAGCATTTTTGCAGGTCCTGCCACAGCTATGCGGCGGTTACGATCGATTGCTTCGAATGCCATGCCTCCCGCCCCGAAGAACGGGGCAAGACGGCAGACGCCGGTCTGGAGGACAAGGAAGTTGCCGCGCTCGATCGGTATTTGCGGGACGTCAAGCCATGAGCGCGGGACCGCAGATATCGCAGCCGCTGACCGACCGCCGGGCGCTCTTGCGGGGCGCCGGCGGGCTGCTCGTCACGCTGCTCGCGCCGGGCGTGACTCTCTACGCCTTCGGTGCGCAAGGCGGGGCGTTCGAAGGGCAGGCTTCAGCGAAAGTGCGCTGGGCGCTCCTGATCGACGTCGGCAAGTGTCCACCCGGCTGCGATCTGTGCGTGGCCGCCTGCCGTGACGAGAACGGGTGGCAGGACAGCGGGCGGCCGGAGATCGACGCGCAGTGGATACGCAAGGTCGAGCTGCGCGACGCGCGAACGGGCGAGCAGCGCGAGGTCCCGGTCATGTGTCAGCATTGCGACAAGCCGGCCTGCGTCGATGTCTGCCCGACGGGCGCATCGTTCAAGCGGGCGGACGGCATCGTGCTGGTGGACAAGCACATCTGCATCGGTTGCCGCTTCTGCATGATGGCCTGTCCTTACAAGGCCCGCTCCTTCGTTCACGAGCCGCTGACAGACCAGAAAGCCTGGGCGCCGCGCGGCAAGGGAACGGTCGAGGGCTGCACGCTTTGCGTCCACCGCCTGGACAGCGGGCGGCTTCCCGCCTGCGTCGAGACCTGCGCTGCCAAAGGAGGCGGCGCGATGCTGTTCGGCGACCTCAACGATCCGAACAGCGATATCGCGAAGGCCATCGCAAGCCATGCGTCGTCGCAGATTCGCGCCGACCTCGGGCTTCAGCCTGCGGTGCGGTACCGGAATCTCTAGAGGTAGCGTCGGATGGCGAAGCTGAAATTCCAGAGACTCGAAAGGCAGAGCCCGGCTTCCTGGGTGATGGTCGGATTGCAGGGCCTGCTGCTCGCACTCGGTCTCGGGGCTGCGCTCTACATGGAGGAGCATGGCCACGCCGTCTCCGGCATGAACAATCAGATCGTCTGGGGCCTGCCGCATGTCTTCGCAGTCTTCCTGATCGTCGCCGCTTCCGGCGCGCTCAACGTCGCCTCCATATCGTCGGTGTTCAATCGCGCGGCCTACAAGCCCTATGCGAGGCTCTCCGGCATCCTTGCGATTGCCCTTCTGGCTGGCGGACTTGCGGTTCTCGTGCTCGATCTGGGCCGGCCGGAGCGCATCTTCGTGGCGATAACCACCTATAATTTCAGATCGATCTTCGCCTGGAATATCTATCTCTATTCGGGTTTCGTGCTGATCGTGGCCGCTTACCTGTTTTCGATGATGGACCGCGGAGCGTCGCAATCGGCGGCGTTCGGCAAGACGATCGGCTGGATCGCCTTCGCCTGGCGCCTCATCCTGACCACAGGCACCGGCTCCATCTTTGGCTTTCTCGCCGCGCGCGAAGCCTATGCCAGCGCGATCATGGCGCCGCTGTTCGTCGCTGCCTCGTTTCTTTACGGACTAGCGTTCACGATACTCATTCTGGTCGCGAAGGGCCGGGAAGCCGGTTGCGAACTGATGACCAATGAGATCGCCGGAAAGTTCCGTGGATTGTTGAGCGTTTTCGCGCTCTCGCTGCTGTATTTCACGATCCTACATCATCTGACCAAGTTCTATGCGGGCGGATATCAGGGAGTCGAAGTTTTCCTGTTGCGGGACGGGGGCATCTACACGCTGGTGTTCTGGGTGGGGCAGATCCTGTGCGGAACGCTGCTGCCGCTTGGACTGCTCGCGGCAGCGCGCGATGCCGCCGTCATCCGCCGAGCGCTTCCGCGCGCCTCGCTGCTGTTCCTTGCGGGCGGTCTCGCCCAGCTTTACGTCATCATCATCGGCGGGCAGGCCTATCCTCTGAAGCTCTTTCCCGGCTTTGAGGTATCCAGTTCGTTCTTTGACGGCGTCGTCGCCGGCTATCAACCGTCTTTGCCGGAGCTCTTTCTCGGCGTTGGCGGAATTGCGCTGGCCCTGCTGCTCACGACGCTGGCGCTGCGGCTGATGCCGTTCCTGCCCGTCGTTCGGACGGCAGGGGAGTGAGGTCGCGTCATGAACCCTGAACCGCATCCCTTCGCCCGTTTCATCAACATACTCGGCCGCGGTAAGACCAAGACGCGCTCGCTGACGATCGGCGAAGCCGAAGCCGCCATGCAGATGATCCTCCTCGGCGAGACGTTGCCCGAGCAAATCGGCGCCTTCCTGATGCTGCTGCGGGTCAAGGAGGAAAGCGCGGAAGAAATCGCCGGCTTCGTTCGCGCCGTCCGCGCGCGCATGCGAATGCCCGCTGTCCCGGTCGATCTCGACTGGCCCACCTACGCCGGCAAGCGACGGCAATTGCCGTGGTTCCTGCTCGCGGCTCTGGCGCTGGCGCGCAGCGGCCGGCGCGTCTTCATGCACGGTGTCGAGGATCATACCGAGGGCCGGCTTTATTCCCGGAAAGCCCTCGTTCATCTCGGTGTGGCCATCGCGCATGATCTGGACGATGCCGCAAGGCAAATCGAGCGGCACAATTTTGCCTATCTGCCGCTGGAGCGGATGAGCCCAAAGCTCGCGAAACTTTTCGAGCTCAGGCCCATCCTGGGGTTGCGATCGCCGGTTCATACGCTGGCGCGGCAGATCAATCCGTTCGACGCTCCCTGTTCGCTGCAGTCGGTGTTCCATCCCGGTTATCTGGCGATCCACCGCGACGCGGCGCGGCTGCTTGATCAGAGGCGCATGGCAGTATTCCGCGGGGAGGGCGGCGAGATTGAGCGCCGGCCCAACAAGCCATGCGAGGTCATCACCTTGCTGGATGGGGCCATTGGCGAAGAGCAGTGGCTGCCGACGATCGCCGATCCCAGGCTTGGGCCCGACGAAAGCATGGATCTCGACCGTCTCGGCGCATTATGGCGCGGAGATATCGTCGACGCTTATGCCGAAGCGGCCGTGACCGGCACGCTGGCGATCGCCTTGAGAGCGTTGGGCGAAGCCTCCGATGCCGGGCAAGCGCAGGCAAAGGGTGAAGCCCTGTGGCGTGCACGCGACAGGGGCCGCCTGCTGGCGGCAGCGTGACCCATGGGCCGGCTGTTCATCTCAGCAACGCAAAAGTCGTCGGGCAAGACCACGATCACCGTTGGGCTTGCCGGCGCACTCGCCGCGCGCGGCCTGTCGGTACAGACCTTCAAGAAGGGGCCTGACTATATCGATCCGATGTGGCTTGCGCGGGCAAGCGGCCGCGCCTGCTACAATCTCGATTTCAATACCCAAAGCGAAGCCGAGATCCTGACCGCCTTTCGAAGCCGATCCCGCGGTGCCGACATTGCGCTGATTGAGGGCAACAAGGGCCTTCACGACGGCATCGATGTCGCGGGGGAAGATTCCAATGCGGCGTTGGCTCGCCTCCTTGGCACACCCGTGGTTCTGGTCGTCGACACCATGGGCATGGCGCGGGGGATCGCCCCGCTCATCCTGGGCTATACCTCCTTCGATCAATCTATCAAGATCGCCGGCGTGATCCTCAACCGCGTCGGTGGCGCGCGGCAGGAAACCAAGCTCCGGCAGGCACTCGAGCGCTACACGAATGTACCGGTGTTGGGCGCCGTTGGCCGCGATCACGCGCTCGCTGTCGCCGAGCGACATCTCGGCCTGACTACGCCCGCCGAAGATGCCGCGCGCGATGAGAAGCTTGCGCAGATGCGCGATGTGATCGCGCGCAGCGTCGATCTCGATCGGTTGACCGCGATAGCCTCCGCAGCGGGCAGCCCCACAGGACCTGCTGCCGTCGAGACGGCCGCGGCGTGCGACGTCCGTATTGCCGTGGCGCACGACAGCGCCTTCGGCTTCTATTACGCCGACGATTTCGAGGCGCTGGAGCGGGCCGGTGCCGAGCTTGTTTTCGTGGATCTCGTCCGGGATGAGAGGCTGCCGCCCGTTGACGCACTGTTCATCGGCGGCGGCTTTCCAGAGACGGAGGCCGCGGCCCTCGCGGCCAATCGCGCCATGCGAGCCGACGTACGGGCTGCAATTATCGGCGGCCTGCCGACTTATGCCGAATGCGGCGGCCTGATGTACCTGACGCGGACGATCACATTCCTTGGCGAGACACACGAGATGGTTGGGGTCGTTCCCGCCGATACGATCGTTGGCGACCGCCCGCAGGGGCGGGGCCTCGTCGTTCTCGAGGAGACGGCGGATGCGCCGTGGCCCTTCCGGCCGCAGCGTCCGTCGATTCCGGCGCACGAATTCCATTATGGCGCCTTGCACAATGTCGATCCGAATTGTCGCTTCGCCTATCGCATGCGGCGTGGTTACGGGGTGGACGGCGACCGCGACGGCGTCGTGGTCCACAATCTTCTGGCGAGTTTCAGCCACTTGCGCGACACGTCGCGCCACCGCTGGGCGCGGCGCTTCGTCGCCTTTGCACGGAGGGTACGCACTCGGAGTGGTGGCGCCGATGAGAAACCACGACGAATTGCCAGCCGGTGGCGTTAGCGCCGATCGCAAATGCGATAGCGGAGAATATCGATGAGACATCTCCCCATATTGATGGCCGTAAAGAAAGCAGAGGATGGAATGGCCGGCGCCGGCGTCATGGCCACAACACAGCGTGCCGCCACGGCAATGCTCGCGTATGAACTCGACTGGGAATCCAGGGAGCGCACCGCATCGGCGGTCGGGGAGGTCTATTTGGTCGGCGCGGGGCCTGGCGATCCGGACCTGCTCACGCTGCGCGCGCTTCGCCTGATGCAGCAGACCGATGTCGTTGTCTATGACAGGCTGGTCGACCAGGCGATCGTCGATCTGGTGCGACCTGACGCCAAGCGGATCAACGTCGGCAAGCGGCGCAACGAGCACACCTTGCCTCAGGAGGAGATCAGCGAACTGTTGGCGCGTCTGGCCGGCGAAGGCAAACGCGTGCTGCGACTCAAGGGTGGCGATCCGTTCATTTTCGGTCGCGGCGGCGAAGAGATAGAGGTGCTGGCGGAGCGTGGCATACCGTTTCAAGTCTGTCCGGGGATCACCGCAGCCGCGGGCTGCTCGGCCTATTCCGGTATCCCGCTGACGCACCGCGATCACGCCCAGGCCTGCATCTTCGTCACCGCGCAGGGCAAGAATGGTCTCGTCGACCTCGACTGGAAATTGCTGCTCCAGCCGCGCCAGACGGTTGCGATCTACATGGGGCTTACCCGGCTCGAAGAGTTGATGCGCGAGTTCGTCGCGCGGGGGGCCGATCCCGATCTGGCGACTGCGGTGGTCGACAAGGGGACGCGGCGGACCCAGCGGGTCGTCACGGGGACGCTGAGGACGCTGGCGGCGAACGTGCGGGAAGCCGAATTGACCGGACCGACGATCATCATCGTCGGATCGGTCGTGACGCTGCGCAACAAGTTCGATTGGTATGCTCCTGAGCGAGCGGGCGCCGCCGATACTTCGAACGATGCCTCTCGCAGCGAGCCGACCATTCCGCTGCTCAACGAAAAACGGGTAATGGCACGATGTTGACCAATGACGATATCCTCAAGGCGCTCGCCGGTGTGGCGGGACCCGACGGCCGGACGCCGCTGACGGAGACTGGTCTGGTTTCGGGGATCAGCATTCGCGACGACAAGGTTTGCGTTGCGATCAGCGTCGCGCCCGAACTTGCGCAGGCGCTGGAGCCGATGCGTGTCGCGGCCGAGTCGGCGGTCAAGCGGCTATCGGGCGTTGCCTCGGCGCTGGTTGCGCTGACGTCAGAAGCAAAGCCGACGGGCGAGCGGAGTGCGGCTTCTGTGGCCCCTCCGCGCCCGACAGGCAGCATCGATCGTGTCAAGCAGATCGTGGCGGTGGCGTCCGGCAAAGGAGGCGTCGGCAAATCGACCACGGCCTGCAATCTGGCACTGGGACTTTCCAGGCTCGGGATGAAGGTCGGCGTGCTCGACGCCGACGTCTACGGACCGTCGATGCCGAAGCTGTTCGGCCTGCAGGAGAAGCCGGCAATGGCCGCGGACGGTCATTCGCTCATGCCGCTCGAAAAATATGGGGTCAAGGTCATGTCGATTGGCCTGCTCGTCGAGGACGATGCGCCGATCATCTGGCGCGGTCCGATGGTGATGTCGGCGCTCACGCAACTGCTGCGGGATGTCGACTGGGGCGAACTCGATATTCTCGTCGTGGACATGCCGCCGGGGACGGGCGACGCGCAGCTCACGATCGCGCAGAATGTACCGCTCGCCGGGGCTGTTCTTGTCTCGACGCCACAGGACTTGGCCCTGCTCGACGCGCGCCGTGGCGTCGCGATGTTCCAGCGGGTCGACGTCCCGTTGCTCGGTGTCATCGAGAACATGAGCTACTTCCTTTGCCCGCACTGCGGCGGACGATCGGACATCTTTGCCCATGGCGGCGCGGCGCGCGAAGCCGAAAAGTTTGGCGTTCCGTTCCTGGGCGAAATTCCCCTCGACATGGCGATCCGCGAGACCTCGGACGGCGGAACGCCGGTGGTCGTTGGCGCGCCGGAGGGCTCTCATGCGGCGGCCTATCTGGCAATTGCGGAGCGCGTGCGCACAGCGCTGCAGTCTGCCGTGCCAGACGGCCGCGCACGCAGGAGCAGGGCAGGGTAGGGTAGGGCCCGACCTACATCGGCGAATCCGCGCCGGATACCTTGAGCAAGGACCGGGCCGCCAGCGACAGATATCGTTGCTTGTGCCTTACGGAGTAGAAGCGACGCTTGGCGAGCTGTAGTGGCAACGCCACCAGTGCCTCCGAGCGCAAGGAGCCGTCGGCCACGAGCTGCGACATGATTGCGAGGCCGGCCCCGGCCTCGACCGCGGTGCGAACCGCCTCGTTGGAGGGAAGCTCCAGAACAATCCGCCTCTCGCCGACTCTTACGCCGAATTTTCTCAGCGCCGCCTCGGAAGCCTCTCGCGTTCCGGATCCCGCCTCACGTGCCACCCAGGGCGCGGCGGTAAGCCAGGCTGTATCCGGTTTCCGCGGAATCTTCATGTTGGGCGCGGCGACGATGACCAACTGGTCATCATCTACGGCACGCGTGGCAAGCGCTTCGTTCCGCACCTCTCCTTCCACAAATCCAAGATCGATCTCGCCGCCCGCCGCCAGCGCGGCAACTTCCTGCGTATTGCCGATCACAAGGCGGATCGAAACACCGGGATAGCTCTGCGCGAAGCGATGAAGGCGCGGGGGCAACCAGTAATTGCCGATCGTCTGGCTCGCCGCGAGCGACAGCGACCCGATTTTCAGTTCTGCCAGGTCCGCAAGCACCTGCTCGGTCGCGTTGCTTCGGGCGACCAGCTCCTTTGCCTCTTCGAGAAAGGTCTTGCCGGCCGCGGTGAGGGCGATGCGTCGTCCGAGGCGGTCAAACAGCCGTACCCCGTGTCGCTTCTCGAGTGAGGAGACGGCTGCGCTGACCGCCGATTGTGTGCGGTTCAGCGCCGCCGCCGCCTGGGTAATGTGTTGGCGTTCGGCGACGGCAATGAAGATTCGCAGCTGGTCGAGAGTCAACGCGGGCGTCCTGGCGGCCCGCGTGGGGCGGGCAAGAGAGGCGGATGGAGAGCCCGCCCTGTCGCCTTCATATCACCGGATCGTATGAAAGTCTCTCCGTGCCTGTCCGCTTCAGATGAACCAGTAAATCATCCCCAGTGTCATCAGGCTTATGAATAGAGCGGAGAATAGGCCAAGCAACAGGGGCCGCGCGCCTTTCGACTTGATATGGCGGATGTTGGTGTGCATGCCCATCGCAGCCATCGCCATCGAGAGCAGGAAAGCCGTTGCCGCCGAGATTTTACTCATATGGTCGCCGACGAGCAGGGCCGCGGCGTCGACGATGCCGCCGGAGGTATGGGGCATCGCGACAAAGCTGGCGACGCCGACCATCGCAAGAAAGCCGACGAGGAACCACGGAAAGGGCGGCCGCACCTTCGCGTCCGCGCGGCCAAAGCCGAAGCGCAGGCTCATTTCGCCCAGCGCAATGATGACCGGCGCCATCATGGCGACGCGCGTCAGCTTGGCGATGGCGCCTATGCGCAGGGCCTCCGGGCCGCCGTCGAACGCGGTCGCCATCACCTGTGCAACTTCGTGGATCGAAGCGCCCGCCCACAGGCCGAAAGTATGCGGAGTGAGATGCAAAAGGTCGTTTGCCATCGGATAGATGAAGATCGCGGCGGTCCCGAACAGGGTGACGCTGGCGATCGCATAGGCGGCATCTTCGTCGTCGCCCCGCACGGCAGCCTTGGCCGAAATGATCGCCGAGGCGCCGCAGATCGCCGTTCCGACGCCGATAAGGAGCGCGAGGCCGCGTGGGACGCCGAGCAGGCGGCCCACCGGCACGGTCACGATCAGCGTCGCCAACAGGCCGATTGCGATCATGGCGATGCCCGCGGCGCCGACCTCGGCGGCCTGTTGCGCCGTAATCTGCAGACCCAGCAGAACGATTGAAAAGCGCAGAATTCGGCGCAGGGAGAAGGTCACCCCTTCGCTCGCCGCGGCGGGCAATCCGACCACATTGTAAACGAACGCGCCGAGGATGATCGCCATGATCATCTGGTAGTTCTTGAGAAAGCTGATGTTATGAGACGCGAGGTAAGCGATGACGGCGACCCCGCCCGTGATCGCAAGGCCCGGCGCCAGCGCGAGAACGGGACTCCTGCGTCCGCTTGCGCGGGCTTCGGCTGTGACGCTGGACATGGCAACGACTCCTGTAATCAACGAGTCATGGGCCATGACGACACAGCAATCCAATTCATTATATAAGTGATAACGATCGATTTGATCGAACAGTCGGCCGGGAAGCTTCACAGCCGGCTTGACTGTACGGTCGCCTTGATATTCATTTATACGAATATAAAGAGATCAAGATAGCAATAATCCTTTGGGGAGCGAAGGCCCCGGCGCTCAGACACGGGGTGCGAGGGAGGGAGCGCGTCCTCACATGGGCGAGTTTGATACGATCATCGGCGGGCTCGCGGTCGGCTTCATTTTCGGCGCCGTCGCGCAGGGCACCAATTTCTGTACAATGGGCGGGTTATCGGACCTGGTGCTGACGGGCAACGGGCGCCGCTTCCGTGCCTGGGTGCTGGCGATCGCGGTGGCGATCATCGGCACGCAGGCCCTTCATTTCGCTGGCGTCGTCGACATCAACAAGTCGATCTATCTCACCGCCAATTTCGGCTGGCTCGGCGCCATTCTCGGCGGCGTGATGTTCGGCTTCGGTATGACCCAGGCGGGCGGCTGCGCCGGCAAAGCGCTGGTTCGCCTCGGTGGCGGCAATCTGAAATCGCTTGTCGTGGTGCTGGTGCTGGGCACCGTCGCCTACATGACGCTACGTGGCTTGCTCGCGGTGCCGCGCGTACGACTTGAGGCCGCCAACCTCGATCTCAAGACGCATGGGCTGACCACCCAGAATCTCGGCGAGATGGCGGGGGCGGCGATCGGATTGCCGGCAGGCCCTATGCGCCTTGTCGCCGCGAGCGCACTCGCTCTGGCGTGTCTGCTCTTCTGCTTCAAGGATACCGACTTCCAGCGCAGCGGCCGCGATATTGCGGCGGGCGTCGGGATCGGGCTGGCGACCGTCGCCGGCTGGCTCGTCACGGGAGTCGTGGGGGCCGACGAATTCGATCCCGTCCCGCTTGCCTCGATCACCTTCGTCGCGCCTGTCGGTGACAGCCTGCAATACCTCATGACTTTCACCGGCGCGAAGATCAATTTCGGAATTGGGGTCGTGGCCGGCGTGATCGTCGGCAGCCTGGCAACCTCCGTGGTGACGGGAACGTTCCGGATCGAGAGTTTCGTGGATCGCAACGATCTGGTGCGCCATCTCTACGGTGCGGCATTGATGGGGGTGGGCGGGGTCATGGCGCTGGGCTGCACCATCGGTCAGGGCATCACCGGAATGTCGACGCTGTCGACCGGCAGCGTCATTGCATTGTTATCGATCCTCGGCGGCGGCTATCTCGGCTTAAGATTTCTCGAGGAAGGCTCCTTTGGTGCAGCCGTCCGCGCTATATTCGCGCGCAGTGGAACTTGAACGCAATCTGGAAACAGAACCACCCATCCCCATGGAGCGGGTTATTGAACGAATTTGAGGCCGCTTCACAGACCGCAGTGCTGCTCGCCGCCCATGGCGAACGGCGAGTCGGCGCCGACAATGAAGGCGTGTTTCGGATCGCGCGCACGTTGTCGGATCGCGGCCTGGTTTCGGAACTGGCGGTCGGTTTCATCAATGGCGTGCCGACCATCAGGGACGCATTGGGCGGCCTGGGCGCCCGTCGTGTCCTGGTCTATCCGCTGTTCGTCTCGAACGGTTATTTCACGCGTGATCGGCTTGTCCAATTGCTCGACGAGGCCAATAGCCAAAGCCGCGAGATTGAAATCCTGCCACCGCTGGGGCTCGATCCGGGACTGCCGGACCTTGTGGTGACGTTCGCGCAGCAGGCGGCGCGCGAACATGGCGTTGCGGCTCGGGCCTGCATCATATTGCTGGCGCACGGTTCGCGGCGCAATTCGGCGTCACGCGAAGCCACGGAAGCCATCGCGCGCGAGATCGAAAACCGCGCCGCATTTCCTCAAGTCCGGACAGCGTTTCTCGAGGAACGACCGCTCCTTGCGGAGGCGGCTGCATCGATCCCGGGTCCTGCGGTGGTCGTTGGATTGTTTTCCGGGGAAGGCATGCACGGCGCAAGGGACGCGCCTCGGTTGACCGCCGAGTTGGGACGTGCCGACATCGTATTCGCCGGCGTGATCGGCGCTGCCTCCGGTATCCAGGATCTGGTGGCCCGATCCGTCGGAGAGGCGCTCTTGCGCGGCATTCACCAACATTACCTGTTAGCCGGGATCGGATATTAATGCCATCCTGGGCCGGCTGCGCCGCCAGCGGCGTTTGCAACTCCTCTCTGCCACGCGCTATCGCGCGTGGTATCGCCGACGACAACTAACCGCTGATGCGCACCGAGGCGGCAAGGCCATCGCCGCGCGAAGCGGAAAATCTCACGAGTGGCTCCTTCGTGCGCCTCGTTGTGCCGCGAGACGCACATTGCCAGCAACGTCTGCCACGGACTTCACGATCCTGATCAGAGATTCGGCTGCAGGTGAAAGCTGCCGCCCGCGATGCCGCGTGATCCCCACGGGACCGAAGGTTAGGTCTGGCGGCCACGATAAGGCCGTCAATCGTCCAGCTCTTATATCCTCGACGCCGACTGCGGCGGGCCAGACGCCGATCATGTCGCTGTCTTGCAGCAGGCGTCGATTGGCAAGCAATGACATGGATTCGCAGCTGGGCGCCGGTGGGTCCAGTCCTGCATCTCGGAATGCCTTGTCGAGCAGCCGGCGCAGGGTGGTTTCCCGTGGCGGCAGGAGCCAGGGCCATTCCAGGAGATCAGACAGCCTTCCCTTGGTTCGCCTCGCAAGCGGATGCTTTTTGCGAACCATGAAGGCGATTGCCTCGTCATACAGCGGCTCGAGGACAAGGCCTTCGCGGTACTGAAACTCGGGCAATCTCCCGAGGATGAAATCAAGGTCGCCGCGCACGAGAGCGGGGGCGAGAACATCGTAGGTGCCTTCCATCACCGATACGAAGACGCGAGGACGGTCTCGGTGCAATTGCACGATCGCGTCGGGCAACAGATGTGCCGAGGCCGAAAGAAGGGTGCCGACAGAAACACGCCCGCCAACCCCAAGTCTTAAGCCCGCAAGTTCTTCGGCGGCCTGCTCCAATTGCGAAAACACCGCCTTGATGTAGCCGACCATCGCCGCGCCGTAGGGAGTGACCTCGGCGCCGCGATTTGTCCGATGGAACAATTTGACGCCAAGCTCCGCTTCGAGTTCGTTCAATGCCTTCGTGATCGCCGGCTGTGTCACGCCGAGCGCTTCGGATGCTTTCAGAAGACCCGAGTGCTCGGCGACTGCGATCACAACTCGCAGCTGATGCATGCGCACTCGGTGCGGCCAGGAAGAATTCGGCATCTCGTCACCATAATCAACGGCTATATCAGATTAACTAGTATTCAATTTATTTCATAGTGGGGCTTACCTACTTTGCCGGAGATCATTCGGCTGGTGTGCCTTGATGCGGGTTATTGACCTCCATACCCATTTTGTCCCTGACAACCTCGACGACCCCTCTTCAAGGCTCGGGGGCGGCGACTGGCCCTGGCTGAGCAGGACCTGCGACGGTCGCGGAATGCTGATGTTGGGTAAAAAGCCCTTCCGGCCAGTCGACGCTTCCGCGTGGAGCATTTCCAGGCGTACCGACGACATGGACCGAGCCGGAGTGGACCTCCAGGTCATCAGTGCGACGCCGGTCTTTTTCTCCTATGGTCGGCCCGCCTCAGCGGCGCGGGATTTTAGCGCCCTGATAAATGATGAGGCGCTTGAGATGTGCGCCCGGTCACATGGTCGTCTGGCCGCGCTGGGACAAGTGCCCTTGCAGGACCTCGACTTGTCGTGCGCCGAAGTTGATCGCATCAAAGCGAATGGCATGGTGGGCGTTCAAATCGGCAACCATGTCGGCGACAGGGATCTCGACAGTCCCGAACTTGAGGAATTCCTGAAACATTGTGCAGCGAGCGAGATGCCCGTCCTGGTGCATCCCTGGGACATGTTTGGCCGCGAGCGCATGCATTCGCACATGTTGCCGTGGCTGGTCGGCATGCCTGCGGAAACGCACCTGTCCATTCTGACTATGATTTTGTCTGGCAGCTTCGAACGACTGCCTCAGAATCTGCGTCTGTGTTTTGCCCATGGCGGCGGGTCGTTCGCCTTCTTGTTGGGACGCGCTGAGAATGCGTGGCACAATCATGAGGGTGTGCGCGAACACTGCCCAAGGCCGCCATCGTCCTACTTGAACCGCTTTTTCGTGGATTCGGCGGTTTTCGATCCCGGGGCGTTACGCCTTCTGACCGACGTGATGAGTACTGATCATGTCGTGCTTGGAAGCGACTATCCTTATCCATTAGGAGAACAGGATATCGGTAGTCTCATTCGAGAAGCCCCTGGTTACACTGACATGGAGCGGGCTCGTATGCTCGGGGGGAACGCTGCCAATTGGCTGAGGCTCAAATAACAAATCTCGACCGGAGAGAACGCGCACAAAAGGAGGAAGTGCATCGTGATTAATCTATATGACATCCGCTACTGCCATGTCGGCACGCCGGACGTGCCGGCCGCTGTCGATTTCTGTACCAAGATAGTCGGACTGGAGCGTGTGCGCACCGAAAACGGACGCGAGTTCTTTCGTGGCGACAACCGCGATCATACCCTTGTTTATTTCAAGGGCGATCCGGCCGATCACACCGTCGGCTTTGAATTGCTGACGTCCGAGGAGATCGATTCGGCTGCTGTCGAACTGAAGGCGAAGGGGATCGAAATCTATGCCGGCACTCCGGAGGAGTGCGGTTGGCGGCGTGTTGAACGCTTCATCGGGTTTCGAGATCTGGCTGGCAACAAAGTGGAACTCGTTTGGCGCCCGTTTCACAGCGGCCGGCGCTATTTTCCGTCTCGCGACGCCGGCATCATGGAATTCAATCATATCGGTCTCTGCGTCACGGATGTGAAACGGGACGAAGAATTCTGGACGAAACTGTTCAATTGGAAGGTCGCCGATCGCATCGGTCCAGCACCGCTTCTTCGCATCGACGGGGTGCATCACAAGATGGCTCTGTTCCCGACCAATCGGCCAGGCATTCAGCACATCAACCATCAGGTTCACACGACCGATGATATCATGCGCAATTGGTATTTCCTGAAGGACAAGGGAGTTGAAGTCGTATTTGGTCCTGGCCGTCATCCCACATCCGGAGCCGTGTTCCTGTACTTCGCCGGACCTGACGGACTAACGTACGAATATTCGCAGGGCGTCAAGCGCGATTGCGACGATCCAAACTATCGTCCTCGACAATTTCCGTTCGATCCCTCCGGCTTTTGCATGTGGGGGGCGAAGCCGAACATCAAGGAATTCGGCTGATCGAACCTGGACGAGCCGCATCCTCCCAGGGAGAGGCCTTCGGCTCGCTCACACCATGTGAATGGAAGGTCTTCGGCGGGATGGCAATGTCTCGCCGCCCCTTCTGCGCGCGCGCAAATCAGGCATGGAAATATAAAACGCCACGCAGTGTCCCGGCACGACGTCGGCCAGGCAGGGATGAGGAGGAACACGATGGCGGGATACGTCGATATCGACAAGGAATTGGCCGATGCACCGATCGGTCCGCTGCACAAGCAGCTCGGAGTGCTCGTAACGCTCATCACCCTGTTTGACGGCTACGACACATTCAATCCTGCATACGTCATTCACTACGTGATGAAGCCGTGGGGACTGGCGCCGAGCCAGGCAGGTTTGCTTATCAGCAGCGGGTTGCTCGGCTTTCTGATCGGCGCGGCCGCACAAGGCGTCATCGCGGACAGGCTCGGACGTCGTGGGGCGCTCGTCGCCAGCCTTTGGGTCGTCAACATCTTCACGCTGGCGACCGCGTTCTATGGAGATGGTTTCTACGCCTTCTGCATCTTGCGAATCCTGACAGGAATCGGACTAGGCGCGCTTCTTCCTCTGGCGACCACATTCATCAACGAGTTGGCGCCGCCGCGCATCAGCAACGCCTTCTCGCTCTGGGGCGTCACGCTCGGTTGGTCTCTTGGAGGCGTTCTCGCCGGTCTGGTCGGCCTCTACCTGACTCCGACCTACGGATGGACGATCCTGTACTGGATGGGCGGCTTTTCGATTCCGCTGACGCTGGTTGTTGTGCGGGTTCTTCCAGAAAGCCCGCGATTCCTGGCGCGACACGGACGCATCGAAGAGGCGGGCGCTCTTCTCAAGCGACTTCGGCCGGACCGCGAAGCCTTCTACCGTGCTTCCGTTCTCGTGGCGGAGCCAACCCAGCGGATTGTCAACCCCGTCGCGGAGCTTCTTTCGCCTCGCTACAGGGGCGTCTCGCTCAGGCTGTGGCTCGCAGGATTCCTCAGCCTCTTCAGCATCTATGGTCTTACCGGGTGGATTCCGACCGTCATGATGAAGAGAGGCGAAACGTTCGCCGCTTCCTTCGGCTTCGGCGCAATCATGCTCGGTATGAGTTTTGTGGGAGGCCTGGTGTTGGCGATGCTTTCTGACCGGTTGAAGGGGCGCTCCTCGAAGCTCCTCGCGCTCTGGTGGGGCGTCGGAGGATTCGCCGTTCTCGGTTTGCTTGCCGCCCAAGACCATTGGGCAAACCTGGCATGCATCGCCGCAGCGGGGTTCCTGATCGTCGGCGCTCAGCACGTCATGAATAATTTCACGGCGGCCAGCTACGATACCGCGATGCGAGCGTCAGGCGTCGGCATGATGCTGAGCGTCGGTCGCGTCGGCGCGATACTTGGACCCTACATTGCCGGCTTGCTTCAGGGATTTACCGGCGGTCCCGAGAGCATGTTCTGGACAATCGGTATAGGCGCGCTCATCGCTGGACTGTCGGTCGCGACAATCGGCGCGCCGCGGAAGTTCCTGGCCGAGGCAGGCGCGGTCCACGGGTAAGTCGTGAAGCCGGTCAGCATCAACGCACAAGGACGGAAAATTGGGTCGATGGCAATAGGCTTGAACGGGTTGCCGTGCGGGAAAATCGGCGGAGCGATCGGCGCGGTAATTGACAGTGAAATCGGTACTGCCGCCCAATACCTGAGGGTAAGAGGCCCGCCAGGGCCCTGATCGTGCTAACCAATTGAGGGAATGGGAGAAGCCCTTAGCTCAAGAACATGGCAAGCCCTCCCGGCGGAAAACCGCATAGACGAATTGACGTTTAGAGTGCTAACAGAATCAGCATGTTAGCCTATCGTTTCTCCGTCGCGCCCATGATGGATTGGACCGACCGGCATTGCCGCGTCTTCCACCGTCTTTTGACGCGCCGGGCGCGGCTCTACACGGAGATGCTGACGAGCGCTGCGATCGTTCACGGCGATCGCGAGCGGCTGCTTGCTTTCGATGCGAGCGAGCATCCGGTTGCGCTTCAGCTTGGCGGGTCCGATCCTCAGGAACTCGCGACATCGGCGAAGATCGGCGAGGATTTCGGCTATGACGAGATCAATCTCAACGTCGGCTGCCCGTCGGACCGGGTGAAGGAGGGGCGTTTCGGTGCCTGCCTGATGGCCGAGCCCGAGCTGGTCGCGTCTTGCGTGGACGCGATGAAACGCGCGGTGAAAATTCCGGTCACTGTGAAATGCCGGATCGGGATCGACGACCAAAATCCGGAAGACGCACTGGGTCGGCTGGCGCACGGGGTGGTTGGCGCGGGCGCGGATGCGGTGATCGTGCATGCGCGCAAGGCGTGGCTGCAGGGATTATCGCCTAAGGAAAATCGCGACATTCCGCCGCTCGATTACGACCGGGTTTACCGGCTGAAAGCCGCGATGCCGCACGTACCTGTCATCATCAATGGCGGGATCGCCAGCGTTGCCGAGGCAAAGGCGCATCTGGCGCATGTCGATGGTGTGATGCTGGGGCGCGTGGCTTATCAGGAGCCGTGGCGGTTGCTTGCTGTCGACCCGGAACTGTTCGGCGAAGCGGCGCCGCATGCGACTATGAAGGACGCCTTCGAGGCGATGATGCCCTATATCGCGCGCGAGCTTGCGCGTGGCACCCGGCTGCATGCGATCACCCGGCATTTCGTCGGCGCCTATCACGGCGTGCCGGGCGCACGCGCCTTCCGTCGTTACTTGGCCGAGCATGGCGTCGGGCCTGCCGCCGATCTCGAAGTGCTGCGCGATGCGATCGCGCAGGTCGAGAATCGCAAGCTGGCGGCAATCGCGGCCTAGAGCTGTTGAGCAATCATCGCGCGGCCTTGTGGCGTCCGCTCAGCCATAGTGCAACAAGGGTCCAGGCGGCTCCGGACAGCAGATAGGCTCCGGCGGAAATGAGACCGAAGCTGCTCGCCAGCAGGAGGGCGGCCAGCGGTGCAAATCCCGCGCCGAACAGCCACGCCAGATCCGACGTCAGCGCCGAAGCCGTATAGCGATAGATTCGCGCGAAATTGGACGCGATTGCTCCTGACGACTGCCCGAACGAGAGCCCGAGCAGGACAAAGCCCACCACCATGTAAGTCGTCTCGCCGATCGGCCCGGCATCCAGCAATTGCGGGGCGAAACCGCTATAGGCCGCAATCGCCATGGCGGAGGCCATCAGCAGCGATTTGCGGCCGACCTGGTCGGCGATCAGTCCCGACGCCACGATCGCCAGGACGCCGAAGACGGCGCCGATCATCTCGATCAGAAGGAAGCGCACGGTGCTCTCGTGGGTGAACAGGAATACCCAGGACAGCGGGAACACCGTGACCATGTGGAAGAGCGCGAAGCTTGCGAGCGGCGCAAATGCGCCGATCAGGATGTTGCGTCCTTCGCGCCCAAGAGTGTCGGAGATGCGCGCCGGCTGCAATTGGCGGGTCTCGAAGAGGAAATCGTACTCCGACGTTGCCACCATGCGCAGCCGTGCAAACAGGGCCACGACATTGACGGCGAAGGCGACAAAGAACGGATACCGCCAGCCCCAGTCAAAAAAATCGTCCGACGAAAGACTGCCTGCAAAAAAGGCGAACAGGGCGCTCGCCATGATCAGCCCGAGCGGCGCCCCGAGCTGCGGGATCATGGCGTACCAGCCCCGATGATGGTTGGGCGCGTTCAGCGCGAGCAGCGATGCCAGCCCGTCCCAGGCGCCGCCCCAGGCGAGCCCCTGTCCGATTCGCGCCAGCGCCAGCAGCCAGACGGCTGAAATTCCGATCACCTCATAGCCCGGCAGGAAAGCGATCGCGACCGTCGCGGTCCCCAGCAGGACCAGTGCGCTGACCAGTTTGGCGCTCTTGCCCCATTTGCGGTCGACAGTCATGAAGATGACGCTCCCGAGCGGCCGCGCGACAAAGGCGAGGGCGAAGATCGCAAAAGAATAGAGGGTGGCGGTAAGCGGGTCAGCGAACGGAAACACCAGGCGCGGGAAAACGATCACCGAGGCGATGGCGTACACGAAGAAATCGAAGAATTCCGACGTGCGGCCGATAATGACGCCGGTCGCAATCTCTCCGGGATTCGCATGGTCGTGGTCCGCTTTGACCGCGCCCGGATCGCCGAAAAAAACCATCTGAGTGCCTCATCGCGTTGCTTCCTGCGACATAGCACGGCAGGGACCGGCCCGGGCTGATCAAATGGAGCTGTCCAAACGGGGGGCTCCTGTATCCACTGTGCAGTGCGGCATTGGACAAATTGTCCAATGTTGCACCGCCGTTGGCGCCGCTAGGGACGTAAAACTAAGACTAATTCTAACTTGCAGGTTCCGCCTTGAGTCGTCTCAAGCTGTTGGTTTTGCTGCCTTTGGCGGCATTCTTGTCCGGGTGCGATTTCGTTGTTCTCTCTCCCTCGGGCGATATCGCGGTGCAGCAGCGCGATCTGGTCATCATTTCGACCGTCCTGATGCTCCTTATCATCATACCGGTCATGGCGCTGACCGCGCTGTTCGCCTGGCGCTACCGGAGCTCGAACACGACCGCGCGCTACGAACCCGAATGGCATCATTCCACCAGGCTCGAACTCATTATCTGGTCCGCGCCGCTGGCGATCATCATCTGTCTGGGCGCGCTGACCTGGACGGGCACACACCTGCTCGATCCGTTCCGCCCGCTCACGCGCATTGCCAAAGGGCGGCCCGTCCAACCGGATGTGAAGCCGCTGACGGTCGATGTCGTCGCGCTGGATTGGAAGTGGCTCTTCATTTACCCCGAGCAGGGGATTGCGACCGTCAATGAGCTTGCTGCGCCCGTCGATCGGCCGATCGATTTCCACATCACGGCCTCCTCGGTCATGAACTCGTTCTATATCCCGGCGCTTGCCGGTCAGATCTATGCCATGCCCGGCATGGAGTCGCAGCTGCATGCGGTGATCAACGAGGCCGGTACCTATCGGGGGTTCTCCGCGAATTACAGCGGTGCGGGCTTCTCCGGCATGCACTTCGCGTTCCATGCGCTGCTGGACAAGGAGTTCGACGCCTGGATCGCGGCCGCGAAGGCCGGTGGCGGTGCGCTCGACAAGCGTGATTACCTCGAGCTCGAGCGTCCGAGCCTGAACGACCCTGTGCGTCGCTACGCGTCGGTCGACGGCGACCTTTACCGCGCGATCGTCAACATGTGCGTCGAGCCCGGCAAGATGTGCGCAAGCGAGATGACGGCGATCGACGAGCAGGGCGGGCTGGGCCTCGCGGGCATCAACAACACGCTGCCGCTGGCTTACGACAAGTACGCCGGACGCGGAGCGGTGTTCGGCGTCGAGCCGTCCTTTGTGGCCGCTCTCTGCACGCCTGACGCGCCGCGCGGACAGGAGGCCGCCGCCAGCCTCGCTTCGCAGGGGGCCGCGCCGGTACCGGGCACCGGCGTCACGCGTCTGCCGTTTACGCCGGCCGGTGCGACCCCACCATCCTTCCTTCTCGGACAGCATCGCAAGTCCGAGTCCTGAACGAGAATGCCATGATCGATAGTTCCGTCGTTGCAAAAGCGATTTTCGGCCGGCTGACACTGGAGGCCCTGCCTCTGCACGAGCCGATCATCGTCGGTACCTTCATCGTCGTTGCCATCGGCGGCGTCGCGCTGCTCGGCGCGCTGACCTATTTCCGCCTGTGGGGCTATTTGTGGCGCGAGTGGTTCACCACGGTCGATCACAAGCGCATCGGCATCATGTACATGATCCTCGGTATCGTGATGCTGCTGCGCGGCTTTGCCGATGCGCTCATGATGCGTGCGCAGCAGGCGATCGCCTTCAACGGTTCGGAAGGCTACCTCACCGCGCATCACTTCGACCAGGTCTTCACCGCGCACGGCGTGATTATGATCTTCTTTGTGGCGATGCCGCTCGTCACGGGACTGATGAACTACGTCATGCCGTTGCAGATCGGCGCGCGGGACGTGTCGTTCCCCTTCCTCAATAATTTCAGCTTCTGGATGACGACCGCCGGCGCCGTGCTCGTGATGATGTCGCTGTTCGTGGGCGAGTTCGCGCGCACCGGATGGCTCGCTTATCCGCCGCTGTCCGACCTCAGCTACAGTCCCGACGTCGGGGTCGATTACTACATCTGGGGGCTGCAGGTCGCAGGCGTTGGAACGCTGTTATCGGGCGTCAACCTGATCTGCACCATCGTCAAGCTGCGCGCGCCCGGCATGGCGTTGATGAAGATGCCGGTCTTCACCTGGACCACGCTTTGCACCAACGTGCTGATCGTCGCGTCCTTCCCGGTGCTGACCGCGGTGCTGGCGCTGTTGACGCTCGATCGTTACGTCGGCACCAACTTCTTCACCAACGACTTCGGCGGCAATCCGATGATGTATGTCAACATCATCTGGATCTGGGGCCATCCCGAGGTCTACATCCTGGTTCTGCCGGTGTTCGGCATCTTCTCCGAGGTCACCGCGACGTTCTCGGGCAAGCGCTTGTTCGGCTACACCTCGATGGTCTACGCCACCGTCGTCATCACGATCCTCTCCTACCTGGTCTGGCTGCATCATTTCTTCACGATGGGGTCGGGCGCCAGCGTCAACTCGTTCTTCGGCATCACCACCATGATCATCTCGATCCCCACGGGAGCGAAGATGTTCAACTGGCTGTTCACGATGTACCGCGGCCGCATCCGCTTCGAGCTGCCGATGATGTGGACGGTCGCCTTCATGCTGACCTTCGTCATCGGCGGCATGACGGGCGTGCTGCTCGCGGTGCCGCCGGCGGACTTCGTGCTGCATAACAGCCTGTTCCTGGTGGCGCATTTCCACAACGTGATCATCGGCGGCGTGGTATTCGGGATCTTTGCCGGCATCGCCTACTGGTTCCCGAAGGCCTTCGGTTTCAGGCTCGATCCGTTCTGGGGCAAGATGTCGTTCTGGTTCTGGGTCGTCGGCTTCTACTTTGCCTTCATGCCGCTCTACGTGCTCGGCCTGATGGGCGTCACCCGCCGTCTGCGGGTGTTCGACGATCCATCGCTGCAGATATGGTTCATCATCGCGGCCATCGGTGCGCTGCTGATCTTCTGCGGCATTCTCTGCTTCCTGGTGCAGATCGCGGTCAGCGTGCTCAGGCGCGAGCAGCTTCGCGATGTCACCGGCGATCCCTGGAATGCGCGGACGCTGGAATGGGCGACCTCGTCGCCACCGCCGGACTTCAATTTCGCCTTCACGCCGGTTGTCCATACGACCGATGCCTGGTGGGACATGAAGAGCCGCGGCTACAAGCGCCCGCTGACCGGCTTCAGGCCGATCCACATGCCGAGCAATACCGGCACGGGCATCATCCTCGCCGGCTTGAGCACCGCGATGGCCTTCGGCCTGATCTGGTACATGTGGTGGTTGGCCGCGGCGAGTTTCATAGCGCTGCTCGTGGTCGCCATCGGCCACACCTTCAACTATCACCGCGACTACCACGTCCCGGCTGACGAGGTCACCCGCGTCGAGAATACGCGGACCAAGCTGCTGGCCGCAGGAGCCAAGCCATGAGCATCAACGTAAATCCCGCACAGGCCTATGAGCCGATCTTTTACGTAGCGGACGAGCACGAGCACCCCGAGGGCGCCTCGACGATGCTCGGCTTCTGGATCTACCTGATGAGCGACTGTCTCATCTTCGCGATCCTGTTTGCCACTTACGGTGTGCTCGGCGCCAACTATGCGGCGGGTCCGGCGCCGCGAGATCTGTTCGATCTCTCGCTGGTTGCCGTGAACACGTCGATGCTCCTGCTGTCGTCGATCACCTACGGCTTCGCCATGCTGTCGATGCAGAAGTCGCGGATCGGGGCCACGCAGGCCTGGCTTGCCGTTACCGGACTGTTCGGTCTTGCCTTCATCGGGATCGAGTTGTCCGAATTCGCGCATATGATCCATGAGGGCGCAACCCCGCAACGCAGCGCCTTCCTGTCGTCGTTCTTCACGCTGGTCGGCACCCACGGACTGCACGTGACGTTCGGCCTCGTTTGGCTGGTGACGCTGATGTCGCAGGTCTGGCGGTCCGGGCTGATCGAGGCCAACCGCCGCCGCCTGATGTGCCTCAGCATGTTCTGGCACTTCCTGGACGTGGTCTGGATTGGCGTCTTCACCTTCGTTTACCTGATGGGGATGTTGCGATGAGCGCAAACAAGCATTCCGCGCACGGCGCCGCAGGCCATGCGGTCGCCCATGCCGATGTCTCGCTGTCCGGCTATCTGACAGGCTTTGGCCTATCCGTCGTGCTGACGGCGGTGCCGTTCTGGCTGGTGATGAGCGGCGCGCTCGGCGACAAGCAGCTGACGGGCATCGTGATCATGGCTTTCGCGGCGGTGCAGATCGTCGTCCACATGATCTACTTTCTCCACATGAACACGAGCTCGGAGGGGGGCTGGACCATGATGGCGCTGATCTTCACCATCATCATGGTCGTGATCGCCATGACCGGGTCGCTTTGGGTCATGCATCACCTCAACCTCAACATGATGCCGGCCCATCACATGAGCGGGATGCAGTGACGGCGGGCGGGACCGGCGGATATGGCGAGGGTAGTGGCGCCGACGGCGTTGCCGGAGGCGGAGCGGCGAGCGGATTGGGCCGCTCGCCATCGCTGTCTCCGTGGCTGGTCATCCTGGCGCTGATCGCAATCACCGGTTTGACCGCGCTTGGGGTGTGGCAGCTCGAACGCAGGGTCTGGAAGCTGGCGCTGATCGATCGCGTTGAACAGCGGCTGCATGCCGCGCCGGTCCCGATGCCGGCATCTTCATCCTGGCCGACAATCAGTGTCGCCAATGACGAGTACAAGCGTGTCACTGTCGCCGGCCGGTTCCTCTACGACCGCGAGACGCTGGTCAAGGCCGTGACGGATTATGGCGGCGGCTCTTGGGTCCTCACGCCGCTGCTGACCGCTGATGGAACCATCGTCCTGGTCAATCGCGGCTTCGTGCCGCCGGAACGGCGCGAGCAGGCGAGCCGGCGCGAGGGCGATCCGCCTGGACCGGTGGCCGTGACGGGCCTGTTGCGGATCACGGAACCAAAGGGCGGCTTCCTGAGGCGGAACGACCCGCAAGGCGACCGTTGGTATTCGCGGGACGTCGCCGCAATCGCCGCGGCGCGGGGATTGCCAAATGCCGCGCCATTCTTCATTGATGCCGACGCCACACCCACTCCGGGCGGCTATCCGCTCGGCGGACTGACGGTCGTCAAATATCCCAACAACCACCTGATTTATGCGCTGACATGGTTTGCCCTGGCTCTTATGATTGCGGGCAGACTGTTGTTTGTCGCAAGGGGCGGAACGCATCTCCGCCGCTCGGGTATCTGGGGCCTGCTCCGCCCACCGGTGAGCGGATCTGTCTCCGCCCGCAGGACGGGATCAGATGCTGAAGCAGCGGCCGAGTCCGGCTGAGGACCGGGGGAAAGCGGTTTCCGGAAGCGAAGCGGTTGCGCTGTCCGCACAGGACAGCCCCAGCCCGCATGGCGCCGGCTCTTCTCCAACGGATGACGAGACCAACCGCAAGAACATGTCGTCGCTGATCCAGCTTCGCTGGACAGCGGTCATCGGTCAGATCGGAACGATCGCCTTCGTATATTCGTGGCTCGGCATCAAGCTGCCGCTTGCGTCGATGGGCGCGGTCATCTGTGGGCTGATCGCGTTCAATGTCGGAAGTCTGATCTGGGTTCATTATCGGGCCAAGATCAGCAATCGCGAGTTGCTTCTCGCGCTGATGCTCGATGTCGCCGCGCTGACCTGGCAGCTCTACTTGAGCGGCGGAGCAGCGAATCCCTTCACATCGCTCTATTTATTGCAAGTCACCCTCGGGGCGGTATTGCTCGACTCGCGGTCGACCTGGCTGCTGGTCGCTCTTACCTGCGTGAGCTTTGCCTGGCTCACTTCGTCGTATCGGCCGCTCGAGTTGTCGCACTCCGGCTTCAGCGATCCCTTCGCCCTGCATGTTCTCGGCATGTTTATTGGCTTTGCGCTGAATGCCATTCTACTCGTCGTGTTCGTGACCCGTATCAATCGCAACCTTCGTGAACGCGACGCCCATCTTGCCGCGCTGCGTCAGCATGCCGCCGAGCACGACCACATCGTCAGGATGGGCCTGCTGGCATCCGGGGCGGCGCATGAGCTTGGAACTCCGCTCGCATCGCTGTCAGTCATTCTGAGCGATTGGCGCCGCATGCCTGCTCTCGCATCGAATGCCGAGATCGCCGACGACCTTGCCGAAATGGAAGCTTCGCTGCAGCGCTGTAAGACCATCGTGACGGGCATTCTGGTTTCGGCAGGCCAGGCGCGTGGCGAGGAATCGACTCCAACGACGATTTCCGCCTTTCTGACGGCTCTCGTCGAAGAATGGCGCGCGGCCCGTTCGGCGACGAGCCTGCACTTCACGAACTCGGTCGGCGACGATCTGGCGATCGTGTCGGACGTGAGCCTGAAGCAGGCGATTTTCAACGTCCTCGACAATGCGTTCGAGGTATCGCGGGACTGGGTGGAGTTTACCGTCGAACGCAATGCCGACATGCTGATCCTGTCGGTCAGCGATCGCGGGCCCGGCTTCGCGCCGGAGATGCTCGCGCAATTGGGCAAGCCCTACCAATCGAGCAAGGGGCGACCGGGCGGCGGCCTCGGCCTGTTTCTGGTGGTGAACGTCATCCGCAATCTCGGCGGCGTCGTGACGGCCGAGAACCACCGCAAGCGCGGTGCGACCGTTAGACTTACGCTCCCACTGGCGACGCTCGCAATCGGAGGCGATCGTGACGCCTGAACGGACCCTCGTGATCGTGGAAGACGACGCCGACTTTGCGCGCACGCTCAAACGCTCGTTCGAGCGCCGCGGTTACGAGGTCGTCGTCACCGCCTCGCTCGATGAACTGCGGAAGGTCCTGGTCGAGACGTCTCCCGGATATGCCGTGGTGGATCTCAAGCTCGGCGGTGCGTCGGGGCTTGCCTGCGTGGAGACGTTGCATGCTCATGATCCGGCGATGCTGATTGTGGTGTTGACCGGATTTGCGAGCATCGCCACCGCGGTGGAGGCCATCAAGCTTGGCGCCTGCCACTACCTCGCCAAGCCCTCCAACACCGACGACATCGAAGCGGCTTTCCGTAAGGCCGCGGGCAATGCCGAAATTGCACTGGAGGATCGCCCGACATCGATCAAGACTCTCGAGTGGGAGCGGATCCACCAGACGCTGATCGAAACCGACTTCAACATATCCGAAACGGCAAGACGCCTTGGCATGCATCGCCGGACGCTCGCCCGGAAGCTGGAGAAACGGCAGGTGAAATGACACGGCCGGTCGCCGGTTGGGCTTTACGGGTATCCGCGCAGCATCAAATGGTCTGAGCGCACTTCCCAGCTTTCCAGCCGGTCGAGAAAGCTCATTCCGAGCAGATTGGTTCGCATCTGGCCATGCGGCACCACCAGCGCCGGGACGCTCCGCTCGACCAGCCGGCCGATCGCAAGCCGGTCCAGCGTCAGCCGCGCCGCCTTGGTGTGGCCGCCTGCGGTTTCGACGTCGACATTGTAGTCCAACAGCTCCAGCGGCAGTCCCACCGCTTTCGCCGTCTCATAGGTCAGGACGACCGCGCTCGCCCCGGTGTCGACCACCATCGGCGCGCCGACGCCGTTGATCCTGGCGCGAAGCGCGAATTCGCCATTCTGACCGCGTGCGATTCTTACGGCGCGGGATGAGGAGATCGCGCGTTCGCGCATCAATTCGGAGATGGTGTCGCTGGCGCGCGCGACCTGTTCCGGATCCTTGTAGGCGACCACGGCGCCGGCGGTCAGCCCCAGCATCACCAGCACGAGCACGACGCGGCTCATCGCGGGCCTCTCATTCCATCTGTGCGCCGCCGGGCGGCACCAGGCCCGCGTCTGCCATCCGCTGCGGCAACAGCGCCATCACCGTCTGCCGCTCGCCGCTGTCGAGGCGATGCCAGCTTGCGATTTCCGGCAGCGTGCGGCCGCAGCCGAAACAGAGTCCGGTTCCGGGATCGATCATGCAGACTGCGATACACGGCGTGTCTTTACTCATTTACGGATAGTGAAGGGCATCCCGGCGCTAAGGCAAGGGAGCATGATCCGAAAGAGTGCGCAGCGGTTTTCCGAAAAGATCATGCTTAAGCAAAAACATGTCCTAGACTCCCGTTCCAGCGCTCATGATGGGCTTGTGGCGCACCCGCCGTTTGTCCTCGGTCGTGGCAGTGGTCGCATTTTCCGGCTGCAGCGGTGGGGCGTCATCGTCGGCTTCATCCATCATCGGCGCGAGCGCCGACATCACACGCTCCGGCGGGAAGGTCACAATGACCTCGGTGCCGATCCGGACCTTCGATTTCAGCGTGAAGGTGCCGCCATGCATGTCGACCAGGCTCTTGGCGATCGGCAGGCCGAGGCCGGCGCCTTGCTCGGCGGATTTGATCGAATTGGAGCCCTGGCCAAAGGAGGCGAGTACGATCGGGATTTCGTCTTCGGGAATGCCGGAGCCGGTATCCTTCACGCTTAGATATTGCCCGCCGGACGCGGTCCAGCCGACCTTCAGCCAGATTTCGCCGCCCTGCGGGGTGAACTTGATCGAGTTGGACAAGAGATTGAGCACGATCTGGCGGATCGCGCGCTCGTCGCCCCAGATCTTCGGCATGCCATGCTCGAAGACCTCGTGAATGGTGATGCCCCGGCTGGACGCCCGCAGTTTCAGAAGATGATGGCAATCGCCAACGACGTTGACGAGCGACACCGCTTCCTCATTGAGCTCGTAGCGGCCGGCCTCGATGCGCGACAGATCGAGGATCTCGTTGATCAGGTTGAGCAGGTGCACGCCGGAATTGTGAATGTCGGCAGAATATTCCTTGTAGACTGGCACCGCATGCGCGCCGAATATCTCGCTTTTCATGACTTCGGAAAAGCCGAGGATCGCGTTCAGCGGCGTTCTGAGCTCATGGCTCATTTGCGCGAGGAATCGCGACTTGGCCACATTGGCGGCCTCCGCGCGATAGCGCGCCTCGTCGGAGATCGATTTGGCCTGTTCCAGCTCGCCGATCAGCGCATCTTTCTCCGCGCGCGCTTCCAGCGTCGCCAGCGTCGTGGAATGCAGCCGGTGGGCGAGCAGGGCAAAATAGCCTTCCGCGGCAAGCGCGAGTGCGGCGAGAACATATTTGTCGAACGTGCCGATCAGCGTGAATTTGAGCGCGATCGCCAGCGTCACCGGAACGGTGGCAGCCAGTGCCGCGACCGGCAGATTGGCTGCGAGCATGCTGGAGACCGCGACCACCAGCAGCATCAGAAACATCATCACGGTGTCGGATACGACGTGCAGCGCCGGATGGAGCAGGATGGTCATCCAGCACAACCCGTAGAGCAGGTCGAGCAGCACGAACCGCGTTCGCCATTTGCGGGCCGTCCCGGGCGATGAGGGCTCGCCGAGAAAGCGGAAGCAATTGCGCATGATCGCGGCGTGGACGCAGAGAATGCCGATGGTCCAGGCTGCCGCCGGGATCGGCTGCATCCAGATGCCGAACAGGAGGCCGGCCGCGACCACCAGCAGCATGACAACATAGGATGCCGAGATACGGGTCTGCGCGTATTGCCGGAGCAGTTCCTGGTCGAAGGCCGGGCGTGTGCCGCTGGTGGACGTTAAGCGATCGCGCGCCTCGCGCACCCGCTGTTGAGCGGCCCGCCGCTGGCTCGGCGACGCCGCAGCCGGCGGCTCGGCCGGAAGCTGCACGACTTCGGGCTTTTCGGCGAGAACACTCATCAGACAACACAAATCCCGCCCGCGAGCCGCGGGCTTTCGCATTCTCTATCTGTGGCGTTAAATCCTTAAGAGCTGGCTTAAGAAGCTAAGAATTCTCGTTAACGAGAGGTTAAGACCAGTCTCTGAGCGCGTGACACCGCCGCCGGTGTGCCATAAGAACGGCGCCTGCCGAGTTCTACGCATTCAGGCCGTGGGGAGTATGATTTGCAAGGGGCGACCGCGATTGAGACTGCGAAACAGACGCTGCTTTATGGCGGACTGGTCCTAACCGTCGGTACCCTTACCGGCCTGCTGGCCCGGAAGATAAGGATACCGGACGTCGCCTTGTTCCTTGTCGTCGGCATGGTCGTTGGTCCGGAAGCGCTCGGGCTGATCAATATCAGCGCGGATTCCGCGCTCAACCAGATCATCCTTCTCTTCGGCGCAAGTTATATTCTTTTCGACGGTGGAGCTTCGCTGCGCTTCGATGTCCTGAAGCAGGTCTGGATTACCATTGTGGTGATCTCCACGGCCGGGGTCGTGATCACCGCCGCCATCACGGGGCTTGCCGCCTATGCCGTTCTTGGCGTCCCGCTCATCGTGGCGCTGCTGCTCGGCGCGACGCTGGCTTCGACCGACCCGGCGACGTTGGTGCCGATCTTCAAGCAGGTGAAAATTCGCGACCGCGTGGCACAGACGGTGATGAGCGAATCGGCGTTCAACGACGCCATGGGGGCGATCGTTACGTTCGGCGTGCTGGCGGTGGCCACCGGAAGCGGCGAGTTTTCCTTGACGTCCTCTCTGTTCGATCTGCTCAAACAATCCGTCGTCGGCATCATTGCCGGCTGTGTGCTGGGATATCTGGCCGCCTTGCTGATCGCCCATGAACGATGGGCTTTTCTTGCGGAATACGGCCCGATAGTCACCTTGGTGGCCGTGATCGGCGCCTATTTTGCAGCCGATGACCTGCAGGCCAGCGGGTTCATGGCGGTGTTTGTGTTCGGTATCGTGCTGGGGAACAAGGATTCGTTCGGCTTCAAAATGGAGGCGGAGGAGGCGCGAAAGCTCGACGAGTATGTCGCGACTACCGCATTCATCATGCGTCTGTTTATCTTCACCCTTCTGGGATCTCAGGTCGATTTCCACCTTATGGGCCAATATTTGGCGGGCGGCATCGCCGTGGTGGCCATCTTCATGCTCGTCGCGCGGCCGATAACTGTTTTCCTATGTGCAACGGTGGATCGCCGCGCGAAATGGAGCGTCAACGAGATGCTGTTCATGTCGTGGACGCGCGAGACGGGCGTCATTCCGGGCGCGCTGGCCGGCCTGCTGGTCGGCATGAAGGCGCCCGGCGCACACATGATCGCGTCGGTCACGTTCATCGCCATTCTTATGACGATCCTCATCCAGGCGCCGACCACGAAATGGCTTGCGGCCAAGCTCGGGCTCCTGGACGAAAGCTAGTCGGCCCAGGGCAATGGCCGTCGCCGCGGATCACCGAGGCGACGGGGGAGCGCCTCAGCGCTGCAGCCGCGCGAGCAGGCTCGAGGTGTCCCAGCGCTTGCCGCCCAGTTTCTCGACTTCCGCATAGAACTGATCGACCAGCGCGGCCACGGGAAGGGTCGCACCGTTGCGGCGAGCCTCATCGATACAGATCGAGAGATCCTTGCGCATCCATTCGACCGCGAAGCCGAAATCGTACTTGTCCTCGTTCATGGTCTTGTAGCGGTTCTCCATCTGCCAGGACTGCGCCGCGCCCTTTGAAATGGTCTCGATCACGGCATGAACGTCGAGCCCCGATTTCTTGGCGAAATGGATGCCCTCGGAGAGTCCCTGAACGAGGCCCGCGATGCAGATCTGGTTGACCATCTTGGTGAGCTGGCCGGCACCGGCCGGCCCCAGGCGCTTGCACATCCTCGCATAGGCCGAAATGATCGGCTCTGCGCCGGCGTAGGCACCTTCATCGCCGCCACACATCACGGTCAGCACGCCGTTTTCCGCGCCGGCCTGGCCGCCGGACACCGGCGCGTCGACGAACTTGAAGCCGCGCTTCTTGGCTTCGGCGTCGAGCTCGCGGGCGACCTGGGCCGATGCCGTGGTGTGGTCGACGAATGTGCCGCCGGTCTTGATGCCCGCGAAAGCGCCATCGGGGCCGATGGTGACGGCGCGCAGGTCGTTGTCGTTGCCGACGCAGCACATCACGAAGTCCTGGCCTTCGGCGGCAAGCTTCGGGGTCGGCGCGGTGCGCCCGCCGAATTTGTCGGCCCATTGCTGGGCCTTGGCAGCGGTGCGGTTGTACACTGTCACCTCATGGCCGCCCTTCTTCACGAGGTGTCCTGCCATCGGAAATCCCATGACGCCGAGACCGATAAAAGCGACTTTAGCCATATGTGCTACCTTGGGTTTCGCCGGCAGTTGAACTCGCCGGGCGGCTTTCGGAGGGAGGGGGCAAGATAACCCCTCAGATCAGAAGGGCAACGCCTTCGTTTGGCGTCGCGGGCCCGATTTGTGCTAGGATTGGGGACTAATCAAATTCACAAAAAAGGGAGTGTTTCGCATGGGCGTGAGCGTGGGTGTGCTCGATCATTTCAACATCCGGACACGGCAACTCGCTGAAACCGTCCGCTTCTACGAAGATGTGCTCGGGCTCGAGAAGGGCGCGCGGCCGAATTTCGCGTTCCCCGGCGCGTGGATGTACAGCGAAGGCAAGCCGGTGGTTCATCTCGTCGATATTTCGCCGACCAGCGAGGCGCAAAAGCCCGATTCCGGCTGTGTCCATCATGTCGCCTTCGTCAGCCGGGGTTTCGAGGCCATGCGGCAACGCCTGCAATCGAAAGGCATGCGGTTCGAGGCGCGGCAGGTTCCGGGCGGTGACCTCTGGCAGATCTTCGTCAATGATCCCAATGGCGTGATGATCGAGCTGAACTATGAGGCCGCCAAGGAGGACAGGGAGTCCGCGCCGACGGAGACCGCCGACGATATCGGTACGAAGGTCGTCTGACAGGCGGGCAGGGCGCAAAGGCCGGCGAGGCGCGAATGCGCGGGTTGGTTGATCCGCAGCAAATCGGGTGCCCGGAACAACTGTTCTTTTCTGCCGATACGTCCTATCTGTGCCTTGAGGACAGATCGGCAGGAGAAGCGCTTTGAGCGTGACGCAGCAACAGGTTATGGACGCCCTCGCCAGGGTGAAGTCGCCGCGCGGGGGCGCCCTGACGAGCGCTAATGTCCTGTCGCCGATCGCGATCAACGACGGCAAGGTCTTCTTCTCCAGCAACGTCGATGCGGCCGAGGCGCGAGCCTGGGAAAGCGTGCGCGCGCAGGCCGAAAGCGCGGTGCGTGCGCTTCCCGGCGTCACCACCGCCATGATCGCGCTGACCGCCGAGCGCAAGC
>CAYVVB010000320.1:0-51910 GCA_964454955.1 uncultured Bradyrhizobium sp.
GCGCAAATGCTCACGCGAATCCGCGAGCTCGGCACCGGGCTCTCGCTCGATGATTTCGGCACCGGCCAGTCCTCGCTGTCCTATCTCCAGCGCTGTCCGTTCGACACGATCAAGATCGACCAGTCCTTCGTGCGCACCACCAGCCGCGGCACGCGCCCGGTGATCCTGAAATCGATCATTGCACTTGCGCATGACCTCGGTATGGACGTGGTCGCCGAAGGCGCGGAGACGGATTCGGATGCGGTCGAGCTCTACCAGTTGGGCTGCGAATACGCTCAGGGCTTCGCCTTCGGCGAACCGATGGATGCGGATGCCGCAATGCGGCTCCTGACCGAAGCACGGCTGGAAGCGGCTCATTAGGCTCAAGGAGGCGCCACTCTGCGCCTCCCTTCAGATATGATCTCAGGCGTCGCGTTTGGGCGTATATTTGCCCAGCACGCATTTATAACCGTGCAGCGTCCACTCGTGATAGGGACTCTTGGCGAGCCAGTCGGCGATGCCGATTTGCGCGGTCGACGCGCAGGCGGACATGGTGATGCCCGACTGTTCGCTGTTGGTGACGACTTTTTCCAGGCAGAGCTGTCCGTTGCAGAGAACGGCGACGAGAGTGACGAGCATAGCAACCTTTGTAGGTGAGAGAGAGCTCGCGGATTCTTATGCAGGGTTCATGCCAGCATCGGCGCGTGCTGTGTGCCCGTCCATGCATGTCCCGTATGAAAGACCGGAGCATTGGTCGCGCGGCGCAGGCTCAGGGTTCGCATCTGGAAAAGGTGATGCATCCGCTGGCGTGAGTGCCGAATGAGGCGGCACGTGGGCTGGGCACGTCCGCGCACTATTGCTGCATGACGTAACCGACGTTACGCTCATGGCTGGATTGACGCAGTCTTGACGCAAGGAGGCACTCGTGAGCCAGGCCGATGACAGCAGGATTTCCGAAGATCGCCGCGAAGCGCTGCGTTACGCCTTGGCCATCGGCAGCGGTGCCGCCCTGGCTTCCGCGATCTCGAGTCCGGCAGCCGCGCAAGATGCCGCCGACAACACGCTCGATCGCGTCCGCGCCGCAAAGGTGCTCCGCATCGCGGTGCTGCCGGGAGAGCTGCCCTATTTCAACAAGGATCTCGCCACCGGCACCTGGTCGGGCATGTGCATGGAGATGGCCAACGACATCGCCAAGCTGCTCGACGTCAAGCTCGAATACACCGAATCGACCTACGGCAATTCCATCCTCGATCTGCAATCGAACAAGATCGACCTCGGTTTTGCCCTCAATCCCACTCCGCAGCGGGCGCTGGTGGTCGATTTTTGCGGCTCCGTGTTTCACCATCCCTTCGGCGCCATGCTGAAGAAGGGGATGGAAGCAAAGACCTGGGCCGACATCAACAAGCCCACCATCAGCATCGCCGTCGATGCCGGCTCCGCCAACGAAGTCGTCGCACGCCGTTTCGCCCCCAGCGCAACCATCAAGTCGCTGAGGTCGCGGGACGAGGTGATGCTCGAGATGTCGTCGGGACGTGTCGACTGCGTGGTCAATGCGCTGGTGCTTGGTCTTACCGCAATCGCCAAGAATCCGAATCTCGGCACTTACAAGATCCTGCAATCGCCGCCCGTCGCCATTCCTTCGAGCATGGCGGTGCGGCGCGAACCCGACAAGCGCTGGCGCGACTTCCTGTCGGTGTGGGTGGACTACAACCGCGGCATCGGTCAGATGCGCGAATGGTTCATCAAGGGACTGGCGCTGTCCGGCGTGAAGGCGGAGGACGTTCCAGTCGAGCTGAACATTTGATACGGGCGCCGATCACACCTTGTCGTAGCTCATGCCGTGCTCGAGCCAGTGCGCAACGAGCGTGGCCGGAAACAGAATGGCAAAGTAGATCAGCGCCACGACGGTATAAACCTCAAGCGGCCGATAGGTTTCGGCATTGATGAGCGTTGCGTTGTAGACGAGGTCCGGCACGGCGATCACGGACACCAGCGACGTATTTTTCAGCTGTGTAATCGACTGATTGACATAAGGCGCCAGCATCGGCTTCAGCGCCTGCGGCAGGATCACCAGCCGCAATACGCGCCAGGGCCTCAGGCCCAATGCCCTCGCCGCGTCCCACTGTCCGCGATGTACGCTCTCGATGCTGCCGCGAACGATTTCGGCATAGAATGCGCCGCCATAGAGCGAGAGCACACTCAATGCGGCGACATGAGCCGGGATGTTGACCCCGAGCACGACCGGAAAGGCGTAGTAGAACCAGATGATCTGGACCAGCAGCGGCGTGCAGCGGAACAGTTCGATGTAGGCGAGCAGGAGCCAATCGATTGCGGGCCAGCGCCTGAGGCGAAGGATGCCGACGACCAGGCCAATCAATGATCCGAGAATGACGGTGCCGATCGTATAGGCGACGGTCCAGCCGAGCCCGAGCCAGAACAGGTGCCGGTATTTGCCGAGGATCGCAAAGTCCCAAACGTAGTGCATGTCTGCTCCCGCTTTACTTGCGCACCTCGTGTCCGCCGTCTGCCGGCCTTCAGAGATAGCGGCCGGGCAAGAACGGCGCGGCGTCGAAGGATGGCGGCGTGCCGCCGATCATGGCTGCGATCGCAGCGCCCGTGGCGGGGCCCGTCGTGAATCCGATGTGCTGATGACCGAAAGCAAGCCACAGGCCAGGATGCCGCGGCGCAGGCCCGATCATCGGCAGGCTGTCGGGCAGCGTCGGACGCGCGCCGCGCCAGGGCTCGCCGACGGGATCGCCAAATCCGACAACCCCTCGCGCCAGCGGCACGACCGCATCGAGTTGCGCCAGCGATGAGGGCGCATCGCGCGCCGTCAGTTCGACCCCGCTGGTAACGCGAATGCCCTGCTCCATCGGCGTCATGACAAAGCTGCCGTCGGCATCGTGGATAGGCCGGCTCAAGGCGCGAGCCGGGTTCGGCTCGAACTCCTGATGATAGCCGCGCTCAAAGGCCATCGGCACGCGGTAGCCGAGTGGCTGCAAGAGGTCCTTGGACCACGGCCCCAGCGCAACCACGACGTGACGCGCCGAAAGCGCGCCGTCCCTCAGCGTCACGCACCAGCCGTCGCCTTCCGGCCGCAACGACTTGATCTCCGATTGCCGTATCTCTCCGCCGCAGCCCGCAAACATCCGCGCATAGGCCTTGACGACGGCGCCCGGTGAATCGACCGAGGCCGTTTCCGTGTGCAGCAGCCCGACCTTGTAGACCGGCACGATATTCGGCTCCAGCGCGGAGATGGCCTGGCGATCAGCACCTCGCTAGGGATGCCGTATTCCGCGAGCAACGCCCGCTCCGCTGTCGCCAGGGCCGTGGCATCGCTGCGCCACGCCTTCAGCCAGCCCGTTTCGCGCAGGCGCTCTCCCGCACCGGCTTTAACGATCCACTCCCGGTGCAGTTTCAGCGACGCACCGATCAGGCCATGCAGCGCGACGGCACGCGGCTTGACGTGAGCGGGCAGCGCGCCGGCAAGAAAGGCGAGGAGCCAGCGCGCATTCCGCATCGACCAGACCGGATCCCAGCGGAGCGCTGGATGCCGGTTCGTCAAATATTTCGGCAACGCTCTCCAGAGCGATGGCTTGTTGAGGGGAAAGATCGAACCGCTGGAGAGAACACCGGCGTTACCGTAGGAGGTCTCGCTGCCCGGCTCTCGCCGATCGACGAGAACGACCGAGAGTCCCCGCTGCCGCACCGCATGGGCCGTCGACACGCCGACGATGCCGGCGCCCAGCACGATGACATCCGGATTCTCACGCGTGATGCTGTCCGCCATCGTCTCCCACCCGCGAGCCGGCACTACATCAGAGCGAGTCCGCCATCGACCGGCAACACGGATCCCGTGATGTGCCCGGCTTCCGGCGACAACAGGAAGGCGATCGTTGCCGCCACTTCGTCAGGTTCGGCCAATCGCCCGAGCGGATTGGCCTTGGCGGCCAGTTGCCAGGTTTTCGGGTCCAGCGCGCCGAGACGACCGGCATCCTTGCGGGTATAGCCGGGCACGACGACATTGGCGGTTGCCCCTGATGGCGCAAGCTCGATGGCAAGGCATTTGACCAGCGTCTCGAGCGCCGCCTTCGCCGCGCCGGATGCCGGGAATGTCGCGTCGGGCGCAAAGCGGTGCGCGGCAAAACTGCTGATAGCGACGACGCGTCCCTGCGATCGGCGCGTGAGGTCGGGCAACGCGGAGCTTGCCAGTTCGTGAAAGGCGGCGGCCATCACCGCAAAAGCCCGCTCGAGCCCGGCCCGCGGCAACTCGGCAAAGGGACGCCGATCGGCAAAGCCGGCGGCATGGACGATCGCATCGACGGCACCAAAGGTGGCGCGCGTCGCGTGAACAAGCTCGGACGCGACGCCGGCGTTGGCGAGGTCCCCGGTGCTCAACGCAACCCTCGCGCCGGCGCGCTCGCAATCCAAAGCGACGGATTTCAGCCGCTCGCGCCCCGCTTCGTCGGCTCCCTGTCCATGCAGCATCAGGCCCTGATCCCGCCCCGCCAGCCGGCGCGCGACGGCGGCTCCTATTCCGGACCCGCCTCCGGTGATGATTGAGACTCGCATGGATGGTCGTTCTGTCCGCCTGATCGAACGAACTATAGGTCCCGCTCGCTGGAATGCCAACAATCGCAGCGGAAACGAAATGCGGCGATCGTGCCCAAATAAGCTTCACGCTGCCAGCTGTGCGAGCGCCTTCCAGTCGAAGTTGACGCCATGGCCGGGGCGCGCCGGCGCGAGCGCCATGCCGCCCTCGATTACCAAAGGATGTTCGATATAGCGATCAAGCCCAAAGCCGTGCGCTTCCAGATAGGATCGGTTCGGGCATGCCGCGAGCAGGTGTACCGTGATGTCGTGCGCGCCATGGCTGGTGACCGGAAGATTGAAGGCTTCGGCAAGCCGCGCGATCTTCATGAACGACGTGACGCCGCCGCAATTGGTGACGTCGGGCTCGGGGTAGGACACCGCGCCATTGGCGATGTAGTTCTTGAACTCCCAGAGCGTGCGCAAATTCTCTCCTGCTGCGATCGGCACGCCGCCCGCCGCAAGGATGCGGGCATGGCCCGCGACGTCATCGGGAATGATCGGTTCTTCGAGCCAGGTGAGATCGAAGGGCTGTAGCGCACGCGCCGCGCGCACCGCCTCCTCTACCGTCCATTTCATGTTGGCGTCCGCCATCAGCGGAAAGCCTTCGCCGAGATGCTCGCGCATCGCCCGCACGCGTCCGACGTCCGAGGGGAGATCGGGCCGCCCCACTTTCATCTTGATGGCGCGAAAGCCCTTGCGGATATTGTCGTCGGTCTGCATCAGCAGGGCTTCGATCGATAGATCGAGATCGATGCCGCCGGCGTAACACGGCACCCGATGATCGAACCCGCCCAACAGACGCCAGAGCGGCAAGGCCGCGCGGCGCGCTTTCAGGTCCCACAGCGCAATGTCGAGGGCCGAGACCGCCAGCACGGTCGGGCCGCCGCGCCCGCCATAGTGCAGGCCCCACCAGACATGCTGCCAGATGGCTTCGGTGTCGTCGGCTTCGCGCCCCTCGACCAGTCCCGGAACCTCACGCTTGAGAATATCTGCAATGGCGCCACCGTTGCGGCCGACCGTGTAGGTGTAGCCCACGCCTTCGGCGCCATCGGAATCTCCGACACGAAGCGTGATGAGCTCGAAGGCATTGATCTCGCCATGCGTCGAGTCCGACAGCGTGACGGAAAGGGGAATCCGGTAAAGCCCGGTCTCGATCGACTTGATGCGTGCCATTGCGCTTCCACCCGTTTTTTTTAAGCAGGGTAAGCCGATAGCGCGCCTGTGTCGATGACGCTGTGTGCGGCTGCCTTAGCGGATGCCGGCGCGCAAGAAACTCTGGATGAAGGCGCGCTGGAACAGCAGGAACGCGACCATCAGGGGCGCCGAGGTCATCAGCGCGGCGGCGCAGATCACTGACCAGTCGATGCCCTGATCGACCGAGGCGAACACCTGCAGCCCGACCGTCAGCGGCCGGGTCTCGACCGAATTGGTCACGATCAGCGGCCACAGGAAATTGTTCCAGTGATAGCTGACCGAGACGAGGCCGTAGGCCACGTAGATCGGCCGCGCCAGCGGGAGATAGACCCGCCAGATCGTCTGCAGGGTGCTGGCGCCCTCCATCCTCGCCGCGTCGTCGAGCTCCTTCGGGATCGATTTGAAGTTCTGGCGCAGCAGGAAAATGCCGAACGCCGAGGCGACATAGGGAAGGCCGATGCCGGTCAGCGTATCGATCAGCTTGAGCGACTGCAGCGTCCGGTAGTTCTCCAGGATGAGCACGTCGGGCGTCACCATGAGCTGGACCAGGATCAGCGCGAACAGCACCTCGCCGCCGAACAGCTTCCAGCGCGCCAATCCGAAAGCCGCCAGCGTGCAGATCACGAACTGCGCGGCCATGATGCCGAGCACGAGCAGGACGGTGTTGAGGAAATAGCGGGCGAACGGCGCTGCAAGCCAGGCGCGCTGGAAGTTTTCAAGGGTGAGCGGCGCGTGCAAATTGAAATTCGTCGCGAATGCGGAAGGATGGAACGCCGCCCAGATCGCGTACAGGAGCGGCAAAGCCCAGACCAGCGCGAACAGCCAGACCGCGCCGGTCGAAATGAGCCTTATCAGCCGATCGGACATGGGCCTGCGGTCTCCTCAGCGATAATGGACCTTGCGGTCGAGCAGATAGAATTGCAGGAACGCGATCGCGCCGAGCACCGTCAGCAGCACGGCCGAGAGCGCCGCGGCATAGGCGGTATCCCAGAAGCTGAAGGCGACCTGGTAGATATAGAACAGCAGCAGTGTCGTCGCATTGTTCGGCCCACCACCGGTCATCGCGATCACCTGGTCGACGACGCGGAAAGCATTGATGAGCGCGTTGACGGCGACGAATAGCGTCGTCGGCATCACGAGCGGCCAGGTGATGCGGCGAAACACGGCCCAAGGGCCGGCGTTTTCCATGCGTGCCGCCTCATAGAGCACCGGCGGCACCTGCTGCAGCGCCGCCAGGAAGAACACCATGAAGAAGCCGGCCTCCTTCCAGATCGTCACCGCCATCAGCGCCGGCAGCGCGGTCGCGGGACTGCCGAGCCAATTGACGCTGGCGAACCCGAGCGCGCGGATGATCTGATTGAGCAGGCCGTAATCGGGCGTGTAGAAGAACAGCCAGATATTGGCGGCGGCGACCATGGGCAGAACGGTCGGGGTGAAGAAGGCGAGCCGCAGCGCCGCGCGGCCTTTGATGTGACCGTTGACCCAGAGCGCCATGGCGAGCGCCAGCGCGATCGAGACCGGCACCGTAATCAGCGCGTAAAGCAGGTTGTTTCGAAAGGCCAGCCAGAAGATCGGATCGGCCCACATGGTGCGGTACTGATCGAGACCAATGAAAATGGCGGGCCGCCGTCCGTGTGGCGTCGAGAAGAAGCTGTCGACGACGGTCGAGACGGCCGGAACGTGGGTGAACGCCGCCAACAGCACCACGGCGGGCAGCGCCAGCAGCCAGCCCTGCACGTGGATGTTCAATTGCGGTTTGCGGCGTGCCACCATGGGAGAGAAAGCCGGCCGGCGCATGCGCTTCGGCCGGCGTGCTCGTCAGTGCTGATAGGTGGCGAGGAGGCGGGTTGCTTCCGCCTGGGCTTCGTCGAGCGCGGGCTTGGCCTGCTTGGTGCCGGTCAGGACCGCCTGCAAGGCGTCGTTGAGCGCCTTGGTGACGCGCTGATTGTCGTGCGTCGACAGTTCGGCGACAGCATCCTTGAGCTGGTCGCGCGCGACGGCAGCCGGCGGGAATTCGGCCGCGTACTTCTTCATCGCCTCGGTCGCCCAGGCATCGGGCCGCGTCGCAACATAGCCGGTGGCGATGCCCCAGTCAGCCGCGCGTTCCGGCGTGGACAGGAAGCGCGCGAATTCCAGGGCGGCGGCGAGCTTGCCCTTGTCGTCGCTCTTGAAGATGTAGATGTTGCCGCCACCGGTGGGTGAACCGCCGCGTGCTTTCGATGGCAGCGCCGCCACGCCGAACGCGAACTTGGCGTTGGTGCGGACGTTGGTGAGATTGCCTGTCGTGGTCCACATCATCGCGGTCTTGCCCTCGAAGAAATCCTTGGGCGTCGTTCCCCAATCGATGACCCCCTTCGGCATCACCTCGTACTTCTGGCTGAGGTCGGCGAAGAATTGCAGGGCCTCGACGACCTTCGGATCGTTGTAGGCGACCTTGGTGCCGTCCTGGTTGGCGAGGATAGCGCCGTTCTGGGTGGTCAGCGCCTGGAACAGCCAGTAGGGAAATCCGGAAGACGGGATTTCCAGGGCCCACTGGGTGACCGCGCCGGACGCATCGCGCTTGGTCAGCTTCTTGCCGAACGCGACCATCTCGTCCCAGGTGGCCGGCGCCTTGTCCGGGTCCAGCCCTGCGGCCTTGAAAGCATCCTTGTTCCAATACTGCACGATGGTCGAGCGCTGGAACGGAATGCCCCAGGTGTGGCCGCCGGCCTGGCTGTTCTCCATGAAGGCCGGATAGAAGGACTTGATCCAGGTTTTGTCGCTCTCCGAGGTGGCGATTGCGTCAACCGGCTCGATCAGATCGTTGTCGATCAGCGTGAACATGTCGGTCGACAACAGAATGACGACATCGGGCGCATTACCGGCCTTGGCGGCGGTCATCGCCTTCACGATCGAGTCCTGATAGCTGCCGGTATAGACCGGCTTCACGGTGATATCGGGATGCGTCTTGCCGAAGTCGGCGACATAACCGTCGACGATCTTGGTGATCGGGCCGCCGACGGCGATCGGATAATAGAAGGTGATCTCGGTCGCGGATGCGGCTCTGCCGCCCAGAACCGCGGCCGCGAGCGTTGCGGCAATTGTCAGCCGGGCAAATTTATTCATGCGAAGGTGCTTCCCTGATTTGCGATGGTGTGGAGCTGCGGCGACCGCGATCCGGCGCCGGTCTCGATGGCAAGGCGTCCGCCTGTCGCAGCGTCGAAAACGTGCCCCGCCGAGTTGTCCCAGGTGAGGGCCACAGTGGCGCCGACCGGCGGGGCGCAATCGCCCCGCGTCCGGGCCAGTATCGACCGTTCCGCGATCATGCATGTGAGGAGAGCCTCGGCGCCCAGATATTCGACAGCCATGACAGTTGCATGAAAGCGGCCCCGGCCCGGCCCGGTATCCACGGTCACGTCCTCGGGGCGCAGACCGAGCACGCGGCCGCGTCCCGAATCGGCGAACAGCGCCGGCCCGTCGGTGCCGGCCAGCACGGCGCCGTGTGGGCCGTCATCGAGATCGAGGAAGTTCATCGGCGCACCGCCGATGAAACGGGCCGTGAACAAGGTTGCCGGGCGCTCGTAGAGGTCGGCAGGCCGGCCATTCTGCTCGATACGGCCACCCCGCATCAGGATGACGCGGTCGGCCATGCTCATGGCCTCTGTCTGGTCATGCGTCACATAGATCATGGTGATCCCGAGCCGCTGCTGCAGGGCGCGGATCTCGCGGCGCAGCTCCTGCCGGAGCTGGGCGTCCAGATTTGAGAGCGGCTCATCGAGCAGGCAAACCGGCGCCTCCGCGATCAGCGCCCGGCCGAGCGCGACGCGCTGCTGCTGGCCGCCGGACAGCTGTGCGGGCTTGCGCCGCAGCAACGCTTCCAGGCCGAGCAGCGCCGCGATCTTGTCGAGTCGCCGCGCCATGTCCTGCCTCGCGATGCCGCGCACCGACAGGCCGAAGGTGATGTTGTCGGCAACGGTCAGATGCGGAAACAGTGCATAGGACTGAAACACCATGGCGACGCCGCGTGCCGAACCGGTCAGGCCACCGACATCGCGGCCTTCGATCTCGATTCGGCCGGTCGTCGGCTCGTCGAGCCCGGCGATCAGGCGCAGCATCGTCGACTTGCCGCAGCCGGATGGTCCAAGCAGGACGATCATCTCGCCCTTGGCGACGGTGAAGGAAACATCATCGACCGCGCGCGTTTCGCCCCACAGCTTGGTTACGGAGCGGACATCGACGCTGATCATGATCTCAACCCAATGGCGCGGGGTGCGCCGTCTCTACCGGTTAAAAAGGCTTTGCGAATGCAATGTGACGTTCGAGTTGCGTTCCCCCAAGATATCGCGCCTCTGCAGGCAAGCCGTCGCGGCGAGAGCCGCCCGGCTTCGTCATGCCTCTCCGAATTTACGGGACAATATCCTACCGGCTCAACCACCACCTTTGGTAGGGGGCGGTCAGGGGCTACCCCCGCCTTCGAGCCCGAGAGCGGGCCAGGATCAGCGCCGGTGCGATCGCCCTCTCCTCGTCGTGGAGCGTGAGCGCTCCAGCGAATCCGGCCGATCAACCTCGGCACTCCTACGCTTGACCAGATCGATGAAGGCGCAGGCCGCCGGCGACAACGACCGGCCGGAGCGCGAGATCGCCGACAGATTTCTGCGCACCACCGGATTGCGGAGCGGCACGGCGACCAGGGCGGGGTATTGCAGATGCGGGACCAAATAGCCGGGCAGGATGGAGATGCCGAGCCCGTGCGCCGTCATCGACAGCGCCGTCGTGAGGAATGCCACCTCCCAGCGCGGATTGAATTTCTTTCCCCTTGGCGCCAGCGTGCGGTCGATCAGTTCGCGGATGCCGGTTCCGGGAACCACGCTGATGCAGGGTGCCTCCATTGCCTCTTCCCAGGAGAGCGAGCGGTGTGCAGCAATCGGATGCTCGCGCGGGCAGATCGCGCTCAGGCGGTCACTGACCAGCGTTTCCAACGCGAGCTCATTCGAACTGGCATTGATCGTTCCGATGCTGAATTCGACCTCCTCGGCGAGCACTTTGGGCACGAGTTGATCCGGCGCGACGTCCTGCATCGCGATCTCGACCTCGGGATGGGATCGGGTGAACTCCGCCAGGACCGCCGGCATCAGTGCGGAAGCGGCCGCCGCCGTCGCCGCAAAGCTCAATCTGCCTCGTTCCACATCGCGAATCGCCCGCACCGAACTGACCAGATGATCGCGGTCGCGCAGCATCCGCTCTGCCCGCGGCAACATCTCCAGTCCCGCCGCGGTGGGATGCAACGATCGGGTGGTGCGATCGAGCAGCCGCGCGCCGAGGCCGCGCTCGAGCTGCCGTAACAGGATGCTGACCGCCGATTGGGTCAGTCGCATGCGTTCGGCCGCCGCGGTGATGCTGCCGAGATGGCACGCCAGCACAAACGCCTCAATCTGGTGCAGCGTTGGATTTATGATTTTCATTCATGGTGCCATTGGAATTATTAAGTGTATTTTATTTCCGGCTCTCCCTACCTTCAACGGCGATGCACGAACAACAAATTCGAAACGGGGGAGGAAAGCAGATGTCCGCAGGCTTTGACGCGCCGGTGCTGATCGTGGGTGCCGGCCCCGTCGGATTGACCGCAGCCATCGACCTTACCTGGCGCGGCATCGAAGTCATCGTCGTGGAGCGGCGGCACCGCGGCGAGCCGCCCAACGTGAAGTCCAACCACGTCTCGGCGCGCTCGATGGAAATATTCCGCCGTCTCGGCGTCGCAGGTGCTCTGCGGGACGCCGGGCTTCCGCCTGATTATCCCAACGACGTCTCCTATCGCACGACCGCGACCGGCATGGAGCTTGCGCGCATTCCGATCCCCTGCCGGGCCCAGCGCTACAGCGACAAGAGCGGACCGGACGGATGGTGGCCCACGGCAGAGCCGCCGCACCGTATCAACCAGATCTATCTGGAGCCGATCCTGTTCCGGCATGCAGACGCTCTGCCGGGCGTTACCATTCTGAATCGCTCCGAGGTGGAGAACATCCGGCAGCTTCAGGACGGCGTGGCCGCCACCATTCGCGATCTCGACAGTGGCGAGATCAGATCGGTGAGCTGCCGATATCTCATCGGCTGCGACGGCGGGAAGTCGACAATTCGCACAGCGATCGGCGCCAAGCTCGAGGGTGATGCCGTGGTCCAGCGTGTGCAGTCCACCTTCATCAAGGCGCCACGCCTGCTCGGCTTGATGAAAGAGGAGCCGGCATGGGCCACCTTTTCGGTCAACCCGCGTCGCTCCGGCAACATGTATGCGATCGACGGCCGCGAGACCTGGCTGATCCACAACTATCTCAGACCCGATGAGACCGACTTCGACGCAATCGACCGCGACGCCTGCATTCGCCTGATCCTCGGAGTGGGTTCGGACTTCGATTACGAGATCATCAGCAAGGAAGACTGGATTGGCCGACGCCTCGTGGCAGACCGTTTCAGGGACCGGCGCGTCTTCATCAGCGGCGACGCCGCCCATCTCTGGGTGCCGATGGCGGGCTACGGCATGAACGCGGGCATCGCCGACGTCACCAATCTGACCTGGCTGATGGCCGCGGCGCTCGAGGGCTGGGCCGCTCCCGACATTCTCGATGCCTATGAGGCCGAGCGCCTGCCAATCACTCGGCAGGTCTCATATTTTGCGATGGACCATGCGATTGCGCTGACCAAGCAGCGCGCTGCGGTCCCCGACGGCATCGAGGCTCCCGGCCCGCAAGGCGACGCACTTCGTGCGCGGTTCGGGCGAGAACTTTATGACCTCAACGTGAATCAATATTGCTGCGGCGGACTGAACTTCGGCTATTTCTACGACCGCTCGCCCATCATCGCCTACGATGATCAGAAGCAACCCGGCTATACGCTCTACGACTTCACCCCCTCTACCGTGCCCGGCTGCCGTACGCCTCACATCTGGCTTCGCGACGGTCGTTCCCTCTATGACGCGCTCGGACCCGGATTCACGCTGCTGCGCTTGGATCCTGGCCTCGACATCGATCCACTTTTATCGGCCGCCGCAGCGCGCAAGGTGCCGCTTGCGGTTGTCGACGTGGCATCTGACGACAAAGACCTGAGGGCACTTTATCCGCAGAAACTGGTGCTATCCCGCCCCGACCAGCACGTGGCATGGCGAGGCGATGCCTTGCCCGCCGAACCGGCTGCCCTGATCGACCTGATCAGAGGCGCTGGCCAGGGCAGGCAAAAACAACGCGCGGCCTGAAAGCGCCGCCAATCATTGAACCGGGGAGGACTAAATGAGCGAAGCCTCGTTGGCAGGCGCGCAACCGATCGCGGTTGATCGCCACGAACAGGTCGTGAGACGTGTTTTCTGGCGCCTCGTGCCGTTCCTGTTCGTGCTCTACGTTATTTCCTATCTCGACCGCATCAATATCAGCTTCGCCGCGCTCTCGATGAACAAGGAGCTCGGCCTGACTCCAACGATGTTCGGCTTTGCCAACACCGTGTTCTATATCGGCTACGTGCTGTGCGAGGTGCCGAGCAATCTTCTGCTGGTCCGCTATGGTGCGCACCGCTGGATTCCGAGGATCATGGTGACCTGGGGTCTCGCTTCCGCGGCGACGCTGTTCGCCGCAGGGCCGCACAGCCTCTACTGGATCCGCTTCCTCGTCGGCGTCGCCGAAGCCGGCTTCCTTCCGGGAATCCTGCTCTATATGACTTACTGGTTTCCCCACGCCTGGCGCGCACGGGCCACCGCGATCTTCATGGTCGCGCAGCCCGTCACGATTGCCTTCGGCGCTACACTGTCCGGCTTTATCCTCGCCATGCATGGGTCTTGGGGACTCTCGGGTTGGCGCTGGCTGTTCCTCATCGAAGGACTGCCTGCGGTGGTGCTCGGCGTCATCGCCTGGTTCTATCTTGATCCCTCGCCCGCAGAAGCGCGCTGGCTGGGCGCGGAGGAGAAAACGCTGCTTGCCTCGCAGCTCGATACCGCTGTCCAGCCGCGGAAGACCTTCTGGGCCGAGATAACCAGCGTTCCCGTGCTGTTGCTCTGCCTATCCTATTTCGGCTTGGTGACCTCGCTGAACACGATGGCGACCTGGACGCCGCAGATTGTCCGCGAGGTGGTCGCGAGCCACGGCAGCTATGCGACGATCGGCCTGCTCAGCGCCCTGCCCGCGGCCGTCACCGTGCTCACCATGCCGATTTGGAGCGCGCGCTCCGATGCGGCCAGCGAGCGGTTCTTGCACTATGTGATTCCGGCCGTGGTGACGGGGCTCGGATGGATCGCCGTCATCGCATTCAGCGAGTTGCCGCTGCGCATGCTCGGCTTGACGCTCGCGACGGCAGGTGCCTTTACCGCCATGGTCATCTTCTGGACCGTGCCCGCCTCTGTGCTATCGGAACGATGCCGGCCCGCCGGCATCGCCCTGATCAGTTCCGCCGGAATCTTTGCATCCGCTGTCAGCCCTTCTGTCGTCGGCGCGCTCAGGGATTTCAGCGGAAGCTTTGCGTCAGGGCTCTGGTATGCAGTCTGCCTGATCGTGATTTCGATCGGTGCGATGGTGCTGGTCAGGAACGCCTCGCCGAGGCGAATCTGATGAGAGACGCGGCGCAATTTGCCCCGAATGAATGCGCCCGGCCTACCGCGTCTTCATCCGCCTGAATCGCACAGTCTGGCCGTCCGGCATCCGCGTCGCCACATATCCCGCCGCCAGGCAGGCTTCGCGCTGCGGCATCTTTTCCTGCGGACTGCGCAAACTATCCCACCATGAGGCACGCTGCGCGGCACGCGGCAGGGAGCCGCCGATAATCTCTTCGATCTGCTCGAAGCTCAGGATCAGCTCAGGCAGGCTTTGCTTCTTCAAATGATCGCGCAGGGCGTCGTAATCGTTCACGGTCGAACCAGCATGAATTTCCCGAATCCGGCAAGAAAGCGTTAACCGATATACGCGTCGCTGTCGTTACTTAAGGCGACAGCAATGATTAAAGCCCATGGAAGAATCGGAGCAAGCGAATCCTCCATGGGACAAGGCATGGGCGTGGGGCGATCCTGGCGGCTATCGGCTAAGATATTGACGGCCTCCTCTGTGGCGGCGGTGATCGGCTTTTCCGCGATTTGCGCCAGCGTGCTGCTCGACATGCGCCGGGGCGTGGAAGAGCTGGCGCGACAGTCGCTGGAGAACCTTGCCTCCGGCATCGAGGCCGACGTCAACCGCAACATCGAGCTCTATGACCTTTCGTTGCGGAACGTCACCAACAACATCGTCGCTCCGGAAATCAACAACGTCTCCAAGCCGGTGCTGCACTTGATCCTGTTCGATCATGCCGCGACCGACAAACATTTCGGCGCGCTGCAGGTGTTCGATGCGGAAGGACGGCTGATTGCCGACGCCTCCACGCTCGATCCGCTGCCGGAAAACCGCGCCGACGAGGAGTATTTTACGGTCCACCGCGACAACCCCGACGTGGGACTGTTCATCAGCCGTCCGATGCTGCACCGGGGCAGCTATGCCATCGTGCTGAGCCGGCGCATCAGCGGACCGAACGGAGCCTTTCTCGGCGTGGTCGCGGGCTCGATCCGCTTCAGCTATTTCCACGAGCTGTTCAGCGGCCTCAAACTTGAGGAAGGCGACGTCATCAACGTGCTGCGCCGCGACTACACGATCATCATGCGGACGCCGTTCGACCTCGACGTGATCGGCAAAAATCTGGGCAACCCGGCCAACCTGCAGGATGGCGAGTCCTTTATCGGTGCGGGACCGGTGGACCAGGTGTCGCGGCTCTATTTCCGGCGCGGCAGCACCGAGCCGCTGATCGTGGTGGTCGGCAAGCCGGTAGACAGGATCTTCGGCCTGTGGCGCACCCAGGCAACCCGGATCGGCGCGATCATGGTGGCGCTGATCGTGTTCGTGATCGCCGCGACGCTGCTATTGGCACGCGAGGTCGGCCGGCGCGCGCAGGCCGAGGCCAAGCTCGAGGAGCTCGCGACGACGGATGCGCTCACCGGGCTGCGCAACCGCCGCAAATTCGACGCGACCATCGAAATCGAGTGGCGGCGCGCGATGCGGCAAAGAACGCCGCTTTCGGTGTTGATGATCGATGCCGATCATTTCAAGGCCTACAATGATACGCATGGACACCAGGCCGGCGACCAGGTGCTGGTCGGCATCGCCATCTGCATTTCGGATTCGGTGCGGCGGGTGTCCGATTGCGCGGCGCGCTATGGTGGCGAGGAGTTCGCGGTGCTGTTGCCGGGGCTCGAGGCGGAGGACGCGTTCAAGCTCGCCGAGACCATCCGGCAGAAGGTGCTGAATTGGTCAGGCGCGGACGGTCTGTCCACCGTCAGCATCGGAGTCGCCGGCGTGACGCCTGTCGCGATGCTGGACTGGTCCGAGCTGCTGCACGCCGCCGACAAGGCGCTCTATGCGGCTAAGGCCGGCGGTCGCAATCGCTGCGTGCTCGCGGCTCTGCCGACGCTGTCGCTGGCGGCGTAACCGTCATTCCGGGGCGCGCACAGCGCGAACTATGGTGCGCAATTGCGCACCTGAGAATCTCGAGATTCCGGGTCTGGTGCTTGCGCACCATCCCGGAATGACGACAAAGCGCCGGGGCCTTTGCCGTCACTTCTCCAGATACTTCTTCATCTCCGCGCGCAATCCGTCGCGCAGGTCGGACCGCGCCATGGCATAGGCGATGTTGGCGCGCAGGAAACCGGCCTTCGAGCCGCAATCGTGCCGCTCGCCCTCGAACTCGACGCCGAAGAATTTCTGCGTGGCGGCAAGCCCGATCATGGCGTCGGTGAGCTGGATTTCACCGCCCGCCCCGTGCTCCTGCGTCTCCAGGATTTCGAAAATCTCCGGCTGCAGGATGTAGCGTCCGGTGATCGAGAAATTCGAGGGCGCGGTGCCCTTTGCCGGCTTCTCCACCATCCCGGCGACCTCGAACATCTTGCCTGCTGGATGGCGCGGGCCGACGCCGCAAATGCCATATTGGTGGGTGAGATGCTCGGGCACCTCTTCCACTGCGAGCAGGTTGGATTTTTCGGGAAGGTGCCCCGCGGCTTCCACCATCTGCGCAAGACAGCCCGGCGTATTCAGCACGAGTTCATCCGGCAGCACCACGGCAAACGGTTCGTCGCCGACGATGTCGCGCGCGCACCACACCGCATGGCCGAGGCCCAGCGGCGACTGTTGTCGGGTGAAGCTCACCGAGCCTGCTTCCGGCTGGTTGCGCGCCAGAATTTCCATCTCGGCCTTCTTGCCGCGCGCAGCGAGCGTCGTGTCGAGCTCGTACATGCGGTCGAAATGATCCTCGATCGCAACCTTGTTGCGGCCGGTCACGAAGACGAAGTGCTCGATTCCGGCCTCCCTGGCCTCGTCGAACACGTACTGGATCAACGGCTTGTCGACGATGGTCAGCATTTCCTTCGGGATGGCCTTGGTGGCGGGCAGGACGCGGGTGCCAAGGCCGGCGACCGGGAAGACGGCTTTGCGGATTTTCATGGGAGCGATTGGAACATCCTGAAACAGGCGAAAACGACAGTCTAGCTTGGTAGCCGGTTTGCGGCTCCGAACAAAGGTGGTGCCTCCCCTCTTAACGCCCAAACTTGTCTTTTGTTAAACTTTTGGAAACCGGCAAGGAGGCCTCCTGAAAGCCTGAATTTGCGGGTCAGGGTGGCGATATGAGAAAACGCATGGAACCGTTGGCACGGCTGCTGGCAACTTCGCTTTTGGCCGCCGCGGCCCTCCTTCCTTTCGGCGCAGCGCAGGCGCAGTCGCAAGGCACGGGGCTTTCCAACCTGTTCGGCGGCCTTTTCTCCGGGCCAAAGCCCGACACCGCGCCGCAGCCGGCCACCCTCAGCGGGCCGCTTCCGTGGAGCGGCGAGGACGGCGCCTCCGGCAATCCGCTGATGACGGCGGCCGCGATCCGCGAGGCCGCCGCGAATTTCGACAACTGCGTTGCTTCCATGTGGCCGGATGCCGCACGGCGCAACATCTCCCAGGAAAGCTTCCAGCGCTTCACCGCGGGCCTTTCGCCGGATCTGCGCATCATGGACCTTCTTGACGCGCAGCCGGAATTCAGCAAGTCGATCTGGGATTACCTCGACATTCTGGTGAACGACGACCGCCTCGCCAAGGGCCGCGAGGTTCTGGCCCGATACAAGGCGCAGTTCGATGCCACCGAGAGGGCCTATGGCGTCGACCGCTACACGATCGCGGCGATCTGGGGCATCGAATCCAACTATTCCACGCAGATCGGCGACCGCAGCGTGCTGCAGTCGACCGCAACGCTCGCCTGCATCGGCCGCCGCCAGGCCTATTTCCGCGACGAATTTCTCTCGGCGCTGGAAATCCTGCATCATGGCGATCTGCGGCCCGAACAGATGCACGGCTCTTGGGCCGGCGCCTTCGGACCGACCCAGTTCATGCCGACCGCATTCAAACGCTATGCGGTGGACGCGGATGGCGACGGCCGCCGCGACGTGGTTGACGACCCGGCCGACCTGATTGCCTCGACCGCCAACAATTTGAAGAAGGACGGTTGGCAGACCGGCCAGACCTGGGGGTATGAGGTCAGGGTCCCGCAAGGGTTCAATTACATGCTGGCCGACAGCGCCAGGATCATGACGGTCGCGCAGTGGGAACATCTCGGCCTCACCCGCGCCACGGGCCAGCCTTTTCCGCACGCCACCGAAAAGGCCTATCTGCTGGCGCCCGCCGGGGCCGAGGGGCCGGGATTTCTGATGCTGCAGAATTTCCGGGTGATCATGAAATATAATCCGGCGGAGGCCTATGCGCTGGCGATCGGCCATTTCGCCGACCGCCTGCGCGGGGCCGCGCCCTTCGTGCAGCCGTGGCCGCGGCAGGAGCGCGAGTTGTCGCGGGCCGAGCGGCTGGAACTGCAGCAGCTGCTCGCAGCGCGTGGCTTCTACCGTGCCGCCCCGGACGGCCAGATCGGCAGCCAGACCCGGGAGGCGCTGCGGAATTTTCAGGCCTCAATCGGTGCCCCCGCCGACGGTTTCGCCTCGGCCGAAGTGCTGGAACGGCTGCGAACGCACTGAAAGTGCCGGTTTTCCTCAGGAAGCGAGCCCTGAACATCCAGAATTTGGACCCAGCCTTGACGGCAGCGGTCGCGCCCCCTTTATGACCATCTCATTCGGCCGTTTGCGGCCCGATTGAGTTAGTATGCCGGACGGCGATTTTCCCCTTTCGCAATCGAAAGGTCCATGGTGAGACGAAGGCCCCTTCTGAAGGTGTTGACCGAGACCGGCCCGTTGCTCGCGCTGGCGGTCGCACTCGCGCTTCTCGTTGTCGGGCCCGCCTCCGCGCAATTCTTCAATTTCGGTGGGGCGCCGCAGCGCCCTGCGCCGCGCAGCGGCGGCTGGTTCGGCGGCGGCTGGTTCGGCAGCGACTTCTTTGCGCCGTTTCGGGGCGGGGGCGGCGGGCCGGAGGCGCCGAAGCCACGGGTCTATCAGGATTTCTCCAAGGCGCCGCCGCCGGAGAAACGCGAGGCCGCGCCCGAGCGCAATGTGCTCGTGCTCGGCGACGGCATGGCAGACTGGCTCGCCTACGGCCTCGAAGATGCCTTCACCGAGCGGCCGGACGTAGGCGTGATCCGCAAGGCGAAAAACACCTCCGGCCTGATCCAATACCAGCCCCGGGGCGCGCCAGCCGATTGGGCCACCGCCGCAAAGGACATCCTGGCCGCCGAAAAGCCTGACGTCATCGTGGTGATGCTGGGCTTGAACGATCGCGTCGCGCTACGCGAGCCGGCCGAGAAGACTGAGAAACCGGCGGACAAGAAGAACGACAAGAACGTCCGCGCCAAGCCGGACGCAAAACAGCCGGCCAAGGACAAAGAAAAAGAAAAAGAAAAAGAAAAAGAGAAAGAAAATGCCGGCGACGGCGCGGCGAAGGACGACAAGGCGGCCGACAGCGAGTTACCTCAGGACGATGCCGAAAACGCCGATGCTCCGGCGCCGACGACTCCGGAGAAGAGCACGCGTTCGCCGAACGGCATCTACCAGTTTCGCGAGGAGCGCTGTATCGAACTCTACACCTGGAAAATCGACGAACTACTCGCCGTGCTGAAGTCCAAGGGCGTGCCGGTGGTCTGGGTCGGGCTGCCCGCCGTGCGCGGACCGAAGGGCACGGCGGACATGCTGTTCCTTGATTCGCTCTACCGCGAAGTCGCCGGCAGAGCCGGCATCACCTATGTCGACGTCTGGGATGGGTTCGTCGACGAAGCCGGGCGCTTCCTGCAGAAGGGCCCGGACTTCGAAGGCCAGATCCGCCAGTTGCGTTCTTACGATGGCGTCTATTTCACCAAGCCCGGCGCGCGCAAGCTGGCCCACTATGTCGAGCGCGAGGTCACCCGGCTATTGGCGGCTCGTTCGGGGCCGGTTGCGCTGCCGACCGAGCCTGCGACGCCGGACTCCAACGTGGTCCCGGGCCAGCCCGCGCCGCGGCCGCTGGCGGGGCCGATCGTGCCGCTGGTCGCCGCCTCGGTTAACAGCGACCAGTTACTGGGCGGCCCCGGATCGCGCCCGGCCGCCGTCGACGCGCTTGCCGCCCGCACGCTGGTCAAGGGCGAGCCCCTGACCCCGCCGGCGGGACGCGCCGACGATTTCGCCTGGCCGCGCCGCGAGATTGGCATCGAGCCGGCCAAGGAGCCGACAAAGGACGACACGCCGGTCGCAACGACCCAGCCGAGCGCTCCAGCCGCTTCGCCGGCGCCTGCTCCGCCTCCGCCCGATGCTGCGGCTGCGCCCCCAAACGCCGCCCCGCAGAAGCCAAAGAAGCCGCAGGCGCAGACCCCGCCGCAGCCGCAGCCGGCGCAGTCGTCACGGCCGAGCCTGCTCGACTTCTTCGGCTTTGGCGGCGCGCCGAAGCCACCCCCGCCCAACCCCGCCAAACCGCCGGCGGCCGGTGCGCCGCGGCCTTCGGCCAATGTCGGCCATTCGGCGTCAGTGCAATAGGTCGCTCGTCATCATTCCCAGGCGCTCGCGCCAGCGAGCGGACCCGGAATCTCGCGACGTAATTTCGAGAGTCTCAGGTGCGCCATCGTGCGCGCTTGTGACGAAGGACGTCAAAGAATGAGCCCGCCATCGACCACAATGGTCTGGCCGACGATGTAGGAGGCAAGCGGCGAGGCGAGAAAGAGCGCCACGCCCGCCATGTCGGCTGGCGATCCCAGCCGCTTGAGCGGTATCCGCGACACCGCATCCTCCAGCCGCCTGGGATTTGATGTGGTGACCCTGGTCATCTTGGTGTCGACCAGGCCCGGCGCTATGCCGTTGACGCGGATACCGTCCTCCGCCCACGCCTGTCCCAGAGTCCGGGTCAAGCCGAGCGCGCCGGTCTTGGAGGCGTTATACGCCGGGTTGCCCATGGTTGAATGGAAGGCTGCAGTCGAACTGACGATGATCAGCGAACCCTTTGCATCCCGCAGCATCGGATGAAACTTGGTGGCGCAGGCCATCAAGCTGAGCAGGTTGACTTCCACCACCTTGCGAAATCCCGCCATTTCGAATTCGCCGCGCTTGTAGATCACCGCACCCTGCGCCAGCACCAGCACATCGAGCCGATCGAAATAGGAATTGAAGCTTTCGATCGCGAACGTGTCGGCGACGTCAAGCTGCGCGTAGTCGAGCCCGCCGAGATTCGAGCCTTGCTCCGACGAATAGTCGGCCGCGTTCGCGCGCGTGCCGCAAACCGCAACGCGCGCGCCCTTGGCTCGAAAGGCCTGCGCGATACCGTTGCCGATGCCGCTCGAGCCGCCGATCACCAGAACCTGCTTCCCGCTGAAATCGAGCTCGTTCATCTCCCTTGACCCTCCTTGTTCGTGAGCATGATCCGCGCGCAAACGTGGTGTGCTTGTCGCGAGGGAAGCCGGTATCCGCCTTGCGATTCAACGCAGCCCTCCTCCGGGGCCGGAAATCATGCTCCCGTGACGTCCGCCCGGCCACAGGGGCATGACAGGCGTGTGCGCCGCACGCCCTGCGAAGCGTTGACACGAAAGCGCTACCGGGTAGCTTTTCCGATCAAACGAAGCAGGACAACCCGCTGCAAACAAATTTTGGGAGAAAAACGCCATGGCCATTTCGATCCGGCAGCTGCACGAGCATTTTGTCGGCGAGGTTTCCGGCCTCGATCTGCGCCGGCCTCTGGCGACCGAACAGGCCCGCGAGATCGAGGCGGCCATGGACAGATACGCCGTCCTCGTCTTTCACAACCAGGATATCACAGATGAGCAGCAGCTTGCCTTCGCGCTGAATTTCGGCGAGCGCGAGAACGCCCGTGGCGGCACGGTCACCCGAAAGGAAGATTACCGCCTCGATTCAGGATTGAACGACGTCTCGAACCTCGGCAAGGACGGCAGGCCGCTGCCGCGCGACCATCGCACCCATCTGTTCAATCTCGGCAATTGCCTGTGGCACTCCGACAGCTCGTTCCGCCCCATCCCCGCAAAATATTCGCTGTTGTCGGCGCGGGTGGTGAATCCGAAGGGCGGCAACACCGAATTCGCGGACATGCGCGCCGCCTATGACGCCCTCGAGGACGAGACCAAGGCCGAGATCGAGGATCTGATTTGCGAGCATTCGCTGATGTATTCGCGCGGCTCGCTCGGCTTCCTCGATTACAGCGATGAAGAGAAGGAGATGTTCAAGCCGGTGCTGCAACGCCTGGTGCGCACCCACCCCGCCCATGGCCGCAAATCACTTTATCTGTCCTCGCATGCCGGCAAGGTCGTCGGCATGAGCGTGCCCGAGGGGCGGCTGTTGCTGCGCGACCTGACCGAGCATGCAACCCAGCCGGAATTCGTCTACGTCCACACATGGACGCTGCATGACCTCGTGATGTGGGACAACCGCCAGACGGTGCATCGCGTCCGCCGCTACGACCAGTCGCAACCGCGCGACATGCGCCGGGCCACCATCGCCGGCACCGCGCCGACTGTCGCGCAACAAGCGGCGGAGTAGAGAGGAGGGAAGAAGAAGATGCCGCCTCGACTGACTTTGCCCCGCTTGCGGCAGGGCTATCGCATATGTATCCAACGGGCTTGCTGTCATTCCGGGGCGCCCGAAGGGCGAACTATGGTGCGCAATTGCGCACCTGAGAATCTCGAGATTCCGGCTCTGGTCTTTCGGACCATCCCGGAATGACGGTGCCCGAGGTGACGCACGGATACTTGCTACGGCAAGCGCTGCCGTAAGCGGGGCGTGGGAGAACTAAGCGTGGCCGGCTTCGTTCGACAGCATGCCCGGATCGATGCCGATCTTGCGCAGCGCGCGGGCGTATTTTTCCTCGATGTCGTCGCCGAAGATCAGGTCGGGATCGGCATCGCAGTGCAACCAGCCGTTTTCCTGGATTTCGTTCTCGAGCTGGCCCGGGGCCCAGCCGGCATAGCCGAGTGCGAGGATCGCATGTTTGGGGCCGTCGCCATTAGCGATTGCCTTGAGAATGTCGATGGTCGCGGTCAGGCAAATGCCGTCGGCGATCTTGAGTGTCGCATTTGCGATGTAGTAGTCACTGGAATGCAGAACGAAACCGCGGCCCGTATCGACCGGCCCGCCGCGCAGCACCTTCATGCTTTCCGCGTTGCCCGGAAGCTTGATATGGTCCGCCTTGTTGATGATGTTGAGTTGCACCAACAGTTCCGGAAAATCGATGCTGCCCGCGGGGCGGTTCACCATGATTCCCATCGCGCCTTCCGATGAATGCGCACAGAGATAGATCACCGACCGCTCGAAACGCGGGTCGCCCATGACGGGCATCGCGATCAGGAGCTGACCGTCAAGATAACCGCGCCTGGACGAATTGTCGCCAATGCTGCCAGCTTCGCGGCGAACATCGTCCGGTCCTTCGCCTTCAGGGTCCATCCGCAAACACTCTTCTGTTGCTACGTATCCTGATATTGGGTGGCTGTTCTGTCAATCAATCATCAGGCTTAGAACGAGCGGGATGGATGCCTTAACTTTGCTTCAGCTTGCCGCGAAACCGGCACACCATCACAAGCAATTCAATAGTTTGCTCCCATGACAACCGGTAAAGACGTCACATGACCGCCATGGTTCCAGTCCGCGCTGCACTCGGATTCGCCGCCGCGATTCTCGCCTCGCTGTTCGTCTGCCAGGCGCGCGCCCAGGACGCTTCGCCCTGGCAACAGGACAGCTATTCCGCAGTGCGGCTGCTCGCGGGATCGCGCAGCGGCGCGGTGCTGCTCGGCGGCGTCGCATTCCAGTTGCAGCCGGGCTGGAAGACCTACTGGCGGACGCCTGGCGATTCCGGCGTGCCGCCGCGCTTCGACTTTTCGAAATCCGACAATGTCGAAGCCGTGACGGTGTTGTGGCCGGCGCCGAGCCAATTCGACGATGGTGCCGGCGGCCATTCGCTCGGCTATCACGACCAGATCGTGCTTCCCTTGAGGATCGTCGCGAAGAATGCCGACAAGCCGGTGACGCTGCGCGCAAACATCAATTACGCGGTTTGCAAGGAGCTTTGCATCCCGGTGCAGGCCAATGCCGAACTCACCTTCACAAGTGTGGCGAGCACCGAGGACAGCGCGCTGTTCGCTGCACTCGACACGGTTCCTAAGCCCGCCAATATCGGCGACCCCAACCCGCTGACCATCCTTGACGTCAAACGCGAAGGACGGTCCGAGGTGCTGGTCGACGTGCTGAGCCCCGATGGGCGACCGGTTCATCTCTTTGTCGAGGGCCCGACGCCCGATTGGGGGTTGCCGGTTCCAAAACTCCTGGATCACGGCCCGCCAGGCGTGAAGCGCTTCTCCTTTACGCTGGACGGCGCGCCGCCGGGAGTCGACCCGGAAGGCGCGGCGCTAAAGCTCACCCTGGTCGGCGGCGACCGGGCCTACGAGTTCAACATCAATCTGGAGTGAGACGATCGATCGAGATCGTCATTCCGGGGCGCCTTGAAGAGGCGAACCCGGAAATCTCGAGATCTTCAGCTGCGCAATTGCGCACCATCGTTCGATGCGGAGCCTGTCATCCGGCCGCGATCGCGCGGACCGGGTGGTATCGCCCCGGAATGACACCCTCCGTCCAACCGAATGTTAACGAAGCGTTGATAGAGGACACCGTCGCCGCCCCTTGTGCGGTTTCCAACCGGATCTCGCACCTTGGCCGCCACCGATGCTCAATCTGCGACAGCTTCGCCGGGCTTGATCGCGCGCCTGCGCGCCATGCTGGCGGGCGGCTCGAGTGAAGCCTCGCTCACCCGGCGGTTGGCCGGCACCATCTTCGTCATTCGCGTGGTCAGCGCGGCCCTTGCCTATCTGTCGCAAATCCTGCTGGCGCGCTGGATGGGCGGCTCCGACTATGGCATCTACGTCTATGTCTGGACCTGGGTGCTGCTGCTCGGCAGCATGATGGACTTCGGCATCTCCGCGTCTGCGCAGAAGATCATTCCGGAATACCGGACCAGCGGCGACGACGCGCGGCTGCGCGGCTTTCTTTACGGCAGCCGCTGGATGACCTTCGCGGTCTCGTCGGCCCTCTCCGCGCTGCTCGCAGGCATCGTCGCGCTGCTGTCGCCGTGGATCGAGGCCGGTGCCGTCACCCCGCTCTATATCGGCTGCCTGACGCTGCCGGCGTTCGTGCTCGCCAACACGCAGGACGGCATTGCGCGTTCGCACGACTGGATGAGGCTGGGCCTGATGCCGCAATTCATCGTGCGCCAGACGCTGATCATCGGGCTGACCGCGGGCGCGCTCGCGCTCGGCTTCCATCTCGGCGCGACCGCCGCCATGGCAGCAAGCGCCGGCGCGGTATGGATCGCCATGATCGGCCAGATGATCGTGCTGAACCGCAGGCTCGCCGGCCACATCGAGCCGGGCCCCAGAGCCTATGATTTCCGCGGCTGGCTTGCGATCTCGCTGCCGATCCTGCTGGTCGAGAGCTTCTATCTGTTGCTGTCCTATACCGACGTGCTGGTGTTGCAGCAGTTTCGCTCCTCCGAAGAGGTCGGCATCTATTTCGCGGTGGTGAAGACGCTCGCGCTGGTCTCGTTCATTCACTACGCAATGTCGGCGACCACGGCGCATCGCTTTGCCGAGTACAATGCGCAGGGTAACGCGGATCGGCTGGCGGCCTATGTGGCCCATGCGATCAACTGGACGTTCTGGCCCTCGCTTGCCGCGACGATCGTGCTGCTCGCGCTCGGCAGGCCGCTGCTGTGGCTGTTCGGGTCGCAATTCGTGGCCGGCTACGACATCATGTTCGTGGCCGCGATCGGCCTTGTGGTACGCTCGGCGATCGGTCCGGTCGAGCGTCTGCTCAACATGCTGGGCCATCAGCATATCTGCGCGGCGGCCTATGCGGCCGCGTTCGCCATGAACCTCGTGCTATGCGTCGCGCTGGTGCCGCGCTTCGGCGGCCATGGCGCAGCAGCCGCGACATCGATTTCGCTGACCTTCGAAACGGTGCTGTTGTTCTGGATCGTCCGCCGCCGGCTCGGTCTGCACGTGCTGGCGTTCGGTAAATAGTCACGCATCTCACTGTCATCACCCGCGAAGGCGGGTGATCCAGTATTCCAGAGAGCAGAGTTTCAATTCGATGCGCCGCGGCGTACCGGATGCCCCACATGCGCAGGGCATGGCAGCTCGCCCTACTCCGCGGTCCAGCCGCCGTCGATCGAGAGATTGGCGCCGGTGATCTGCGAGGCGTCGTCGCCGCACAGGAATAGTGCGAGCGCGGCGACCTGCTCGACGGTGACGAACTGCTTGGTGGGCTGTGCGTCGAGCAGCACATCGTTGATGACCTGCTCCTTGGTCATGTTGCGCGCCTTCATGGTGTCGGGAATCTGTCGCTCAACCAGCGGCGTCCAGACATAGCCCGGGCTGATACAGTTGCAGGTGATCTTGAAGGTCGCAAGCTCGAGCGCCACCGTCTTGGTGAGCCCTGCGATGCCGTGCTTGGCCGAGACATAGGCCGCCTTGAAGGGAGACGCGACCAGCGAATGGGCGGAAGCGGTGTTGATGATGCGGCCCCAGCCGCGCTTCTTCATGCCGGGCACCGCGGCGCGGATGCCGTAGAACGCGGACGAGAGATTGATGGCGATGATCGCCTCCCACTTCTCGGGCGGGAATTCCTCGATCGGCGAGACGAACTGGATGCCGGCATTGTTGACGAGAACGTCAACCGATCCGAATGTCTTTTCGCCGAGCGCGATCATCTGCGCGATCTCGGCGGGCTTGGTCATATCCGCGGGCGAATGCACCGCCTTGACCTTGAAATCGCTCTCGATGTTCGAACGCTCCCTCTCGATATCGGCGGGCTGACCCATGCCGTTCAAGACGATGTTGGCGCCGGCGCTGGCGAAGGCGCGCGCATAAGCGAGCCCGATGCCGCTGGTCGAGCCGGTCACGACCGCGGTCTTGCCTGTCAAAGTACCCATTCAGTCTACTCCTTCTTGACGTCGGGAACGCTGACGTCCCCGGTGAGATCGTAGGTCACCATGGTCTCGCCGGACTGCGGCCGCTCCAGCCAATCCTTGTGACGCATCGACAGGTGGACGTCGCGGACACCCGCCTCCCAGTGCTCGATCATGGCGACATGCGAGAAATCATAGTCCTTCGAGTTGGTCTCGTAGTTCTTGCTGCGGTAGATCAGGTGCACGACCGTGACGGTGTTCTCCCTTGCCGCCTTGCAAAGAACCTCGACCGATGGATCGTTCTTCAGATAATCGGGCAGCTTGTCCATCAACTCGCGCAGCGCCTTGCGGGTGTTGTGGATCTGCCGGTTCTTGTCCGTGTTCAAGCGGGTGCGGCTGGAATAGCGGATGTCCTTCTCCCGCTCGGCCGCCTCAAGGAGCGTGGTCGGCAGCGGCCCGCGCGCGCTGAACAGATCGACCTGGAAGATCAGGAGATCACGGTCGACTTCGGCGTCGAGCACGTAATCGAGCGGCGTGTTCGACGAGATTCCGCCGTCCCAATAGTGCTCACCGTCGATCACGACGGGTGGAAAGCCGGGCGGCAAGGCGCCTGAAGCCATGATGTGTTCGGGCCCGATTTTCTTGCCCATCTTGCGGAATTCGAAATTGTCGAAATAGGTGAAATTGCCCGACGTGATGTTGACCGCGCCGACGCTGAGCCTGACCTTCAGATCGTTGATACGGTCGAAATCAACCAGCCGCTCCAGCGTCTTCTTGAGCGGAGCAGTGTCGTAATAGCTCTGCGCTTCTACGCTGCCCTTCGGCCACAGCGGCGCAGGGGGGATACGCGGGGTGAAAAAGCCGGGAACGCCGAAGGTCGCGATCAAGGCAGCGCTGGTTTCGCTGAACAGCGACCGGCCGCGGTCGCTCGATGTGACCGGATGCCAGGGCACCGGCTTCGAGACCATCTGCCAGAATTCCTTGAGCTTGGGCACGCGCTGCTCGCGCTCGTTGCCGGCGATGATCGCGGCATTGACGGCGCCGATCGAAATACCGGCAATCCATTCCGGCTCGAACTCGACATGGCTCAGCGCCTGATAGGCGCCGGCCTGGTAGGAACCGAGCGCGCCGCCGCCCTGCAGGACCAGCACACGCTGCGCATGCGCGGGCGTGCTTGCCGGCATTGAATGGGCATAATCCATCATGGCCATCGGTCAGACGTGGAACAGGAACGCACCGTGGCGTCAGTTCGCCACGGCGTCAACCAGCACCCGGCATCCGCTTGATCACTATGCCGCGCCCGGCTCGGCGAGAATCAATGTCCAGAACACCTTGTATTTGGTATTCGGAGCATAGCTCGCCGCGATGCCCAATTTTGTGACACCGTTACTCAGCATGTTGGCGCGATGCGGCGGCGAGTCGCGCCAGCCCGAGAAGGCTTCCGCAAGCGTATGATAACCGGCGGAGACATTTTCGACCGCCTTCGTCGCCGGATAGCCCGCCCCGTTGAGGCGCTTGGCGAGCGGTGCCCTGACATCGTGATCGAGCTTGTTTGCGCTTGCCATCGATTGCGCCTGGGTTTCCGCAAGCGTCATCAGCGCAGGATCGATCTCGACCGCGCCGAGCCCGTTGTTCTGACGATATTGCGAGATCATGGTCGCCGCAGCCACCGGATCGAGCTTCGCATCGGGGCTCGCCATGTCGATATACATCGTTGGCGTCGTGACCGGAGCCTCCGACGCACAGCCTGCTAGCAATAAAGTTACGAAGATTGCGGCAACTGCACGCATGAAGAACCCCCATTGAAGGGGCCGTTGTTGCACATCAACCGTGGCTGAATGGTGAAGATGGCGTCTATTTCGATGTCATTCCGGGGCGATGCCAGCCGGTCCGCGCGAGGCACGCCCGGGCTCCGCACCGAACCATGGTGCGCAATTGCACACCTGAGAATCTCGAAATTCCAGACCTAGTCCTTCCGAACCGTCCCGGAACGACGGGGCCTACGCGGCAAAGATCCGGTAGCGGCGCGGATTCAGGCCGACGACATCGCCGGGGCGGAGTTCCTGATCGCGCGGCGCATCGATTTCGACGATGGTGTCGCTGTCCGTGAGCGCGATCTCGGCCCGCTGCACCGGGCCGAAGCTGCGCACATGGGTGACCGCGCCCTGCAACGGGCCGCTGCCGCAGGGCCCGACCTGCATGTCGTGGCGGCGGATGAACAATCTTGACGGCCCGGCGGCAATGCCGTCGGAGGCAATGTGAAGCGGCTTGCCGCCAAGCCGGACCTCGCCGCCGGAGACCTGCACCGGCAATTCGATGGACTCACCGATAAAGCCATGCACGAAAGCGCTCGCCGGGCTGTCGTAGACCTCGCCCGGCGTGCCGTTCTGTTCGATCCGCCCCTTATCCATCACCACCACGCGGTTGGCGACTTCGAGCGCCTCTTCCTGGTCATGGGTGACGAAGATCGAGGTGACATGAATCTCATGGTGGAGGGTGCGCAGCCATTGACGCAGTTCCTTGCGTACCTTGGCGTCGAGCGCACCGAACGGCTCGTCGAGCAGAAGGATGCGCGGCTCGATGGCGAGCGCGCGTGCCAACGCGATACGCTGGCGCTGGCCGCCCGAGAGCTGGTTCGGATAGCGATCCGCGAGCCAATCGAGTTGCACCAGTTCAAGCAATTGCCTGACGCGCGCGCGGATCTCGGCCTCGCTCTTGCGCGAGCGCCGCGGCTGCACGCGGAGCCCGAAGGCGACATTCTCGAACACGCTCATGTGGCGAAACAGTGCGTAGTGCTGGAACACGAATCCGACATGGCGCTCGCCGGCGCCGCGGGCGAGCGCGTTTTCGCCGTCGAAAGTGACCTCTCCTGAATCGGGCCAATCCAGACCCGCGACGATCCGCAGCAATGTGGTCTTGCCTGAACCGGAAGGGCCGAGCAGCGCCAGCAATTCGCCGTCGGCCACCTTCAGGTCGACGCCGTCGAGCGCGGTGAACGCGCCGAATTTCTTCGTGAGGTCTTTGACTTCGATGGTCACGGGACGTCCTTGTCATCCAGGCGTCGTTCGAGGAGGGTTTTTGCGATCAGCGTGATCAGCGCCAGCATCGCGAGCAGCGACGCCACCGCAAACGAGGCGACGAACTGGTATTCGTTGTAGAGGATCTCCACCAGCAGCGGCATGGTGTTGGTCTCGCCGCGGATATGTCCGGAAACCACCGACACCGCTCCAAATTCTCCCATCGCGCGCGCATTGCACAGGAGCACGCCATAGAGCAGGCCCCATTTGATGTTGGGCAGGGTGATGCGGAAGAAGGTCTGCAGGCCCGAGGCGCCGAGCGAGATCGCGGCCTCCTCTTCCTGCGTGCCCTGCTCCTGCATCAACGGGATCAGCGCGCGGGCAACAAAGGGAAAGGTCACGAACATGGTCGCAAGCACGATGCCGGGGACGGCAAACAGCACCTGAACGCCGTGGCGGCCGAGCAAGGGACCCAAGAAACCCTGTGCGCCGAACAGCAGCACGAAGATCAGGCCGGAGATCACCGGGCTCACCGAGAACGGCAGATCGATCAGCGAGATCACGAACGTCTTGGCGGGAAACTCGAACTTCGCGATCGCCCAGGCGGCGATCAGCCCGAACACCAGATTGAGGCCGACCGAGATTGCAGCCACCAGCAGCGTGAGCCGGATCGCGGACAGCGCCGCAAGATAGGCGCCGATGCCCTTGGCGAAGGCCTGCGCGAAAATCACGACCAGCGGAAGCACCACAAACACGGACAGGAATGTGACCGCAATCGTGATAATCGCGATGCGCACGGCCTTCGGTTCGGTGCGCGTATTGCCGCGGGCAGAAGTTAGGGGCACGCGCTCTGCTTCCCGGGAAGAGGCGACGCGGCTTCGCTGCAGCGTCATCTCGATGCTCATCGGCCGTTTCCTAATCGGCGGTCGCACCGGTCTGCGCCCAGCGCTGCAGACGGTTGACCGCGAGGATGATGACAAAAGACGCCACCAGCATGACCACCGCGATCGCGGTGGCGTCCGCATAGCGGAATTCCGAAAGCCGGATCACGATCAGAAGCGGCGCGATCTCGGAAACATTAGGCAAATTGCCGGCGATGAAAATCACCGAGCCGTATTCCCCGACCGCGCGGGCGAACGCCAGCACGAGACCGGTTAGCAGCGCCGGCGCAAGGCTCGGCAGGATCACCTTCGAAATCGTGTGCCAACGGTTGGCCCCCAGGCTTGCAGCCGCCTCCTCGATCTCGGGATCGAGATCGAGCAGCACGGGCTGCACGGTGCGGACCACGAACGGGATGCCGATGAAGATCATCGCGATGAAAATGCCGAAAGGCGTAAACGCCACCTTGATGCCGAGCGCGGACAGCGGGGCGCCCAGCCAGCCTTTTTCCGCAAACAGCGCGGTCAGCGCGACGCCGGCGACCGCGGTCGGCAAGGCAAACGGGACATCGACGATCGCATCGAAGATCTTGCGGCCGGGGAAACGGTAGCGCACCAGGGCCCAGACCACGATCGTGCCCATCACCAGGTTGACGATCGCGGCGAGGAAGGCGAGGCCGAACGAGATTTTCAGCGCGCTGAGCGTGCGGCGACTGGTCAGGATGCTCCAGAACTGATCGGGACTGAGTTCGAGTGTCTTGACGAACAGTCCGGCCAGCGGAATCAGCACGATCAACGACAACCAGGTCAGCGTCAGCCCCATGCTGAGACCGAAGCCCGGCAGCGTGCCGCGTCGTCCTGTGCTCGCGCTCACAATGTCCCCGCTTTGCTTCGGCCGCCGGCCGATCAGTCGTCTCCGCGATCAGTTCTTGTAGATCTGATCAAAGATGCCGCCTTCGCCAAAATGCTCCTTCTGCGCCTTCGTCCAGCCGCCGAAAACGTCGTCGATGGTGAAAAGTTCAACCTTCGCGAAGGATTTTTCGTATTGCTTCGCGATCTCGGGATCGCGCGGACGGTAGGAATTGCGCGCGGCAATTTCCTGACCTTCTCTGGTATACCAATATTTTAAATACGCGTCCGCCACCGCGCGCGTGCCTTTCTTGTCGGCAACGGCATCGACGACCGCCACCGGCGGCTCAGCAAGGATCGACAGCTTTGGCGCGACGATCTCGAATTTGTCCGCGCCGAATTCGCGCAACGCCAGGAAAGCCTCGTTTTCCCAGGCGAGCAGCACGTCGCCGACGCCGCGCTCCACGAATGTCACTGTGGCGCCGCGCGCGCCGGTATCCAGGACCGGCACGTTCTTGTAGAGATCGGCGACGAATTGCTTTGCCTTCTCGGCCGAGCCGTATTTTTTCAGCGCAAAGCCCCAGGCCGCGAGATAATTCCAGCGCGCACCTCCCGAGGTCTTCGGATTCGGGGTGATAACGTCGATCCCTGGTTTGACCAGATCGTCCCAGTCCTTGATGCCCTTGGGATTACCCTTGCGCACGAGGAAGACGATGGTCGAGGTATAGGGCGCGGCGTTTTGCGGCAATCGCGACTGCCAGTCGCCTGCGATCAGACCCTTGGCCGCGATCGCATCGATGTCGTAGGCGAGCGCAAGCGTGACCACATCGGCCTGCAGCCCGTCGATCACGGCGCGGGCCTGCGCGCCGGAGCCGCCGTGCGACTGCTTGATCTCGACGCTCTTGCCGGTTTCCTTTTGATAGGCGCTCGCAAATGCCTTGTTGAAATCGGCATAGAGTTCGCGTGTGGGATCATAGGAGACGTTGAGCAGGGTTATGTCGGCAGCGTGGGCCGCGCCCAGCCAGAACGTGGCGGCTACGGCAAGGAACAAACGGCGGATCATCCCAGTCTCCATTTGCTTCGACAAAATCGAAGGCGCGACACTCTGATTGCAGGGACTCCAAGTCAACGGAAGCCGATTTTCTTGTTTGCGCGCGCACAGCGTCGTTGTGCTACGAAACCCTCGTCGTGTGGATGCCGCATTCCGTCTTGTCGCTGCCACGCCAGCGACCGGCTCGCGCATCTTCATCCGGGGACGTGCGGCTGGTGCAGGGCATGCAGCCGACCGACAGGAAACCGGAAGCGACCAGGGGATGCGGCGGCAGCCTGGCGTCGTTGTAGATCGCAGCGATCTCTTCGCGGGTCGTATTGGCGAACGGATTGAATTTCAGCCGCGCACCGTCCTGTTCGACGACGGCAATCGCACCGCGCAGGCCGCCCTGAAAGCGCTTGCGGCCGTTCATCCAGGCGCCGAACGGCTGTAACGCCCGCGCCAGCGGCTCGACCTTCCGGATGCGGCAGCAGGCATCGGGATCGGAGAACCACAGTTCGCCCATCGCATCCTCGCGCGACAAGGTCTCCTGCTGCGGCTTGATCGAGCGCACATCGCGCAAGCCGAGCGTCTCGATCAGCGTGTCACGATAGGCGAGCGTCTCTTCGAACAGCCAGCCGGTGTCGAGAAAGATCACAGGGATCGCTGGATCGACATCCGCCATGACCTTGAGCAGCGCTGCGGACTCGGTGCCGAAGGAGGAAAGCAGCGCCAGCCTGTCTCTGCCGACGATCTGCAAAGCCGCGGCGATGATATCCGCTGGCGATGCGTCGGCCAGCGCATGCGACAGCTCTTCGGCCGCCGGAAAATCGCTCGCCGCCGGAAGAAGTTGCCGCGTCGGTGCGTTCATAGACCGGCGCTTTCGGAATGGCGCAGCTGCAGGCGCCGATGCGGCGCGGCCAGACGGCCATCGCCGGTCGGCTGATAGAACACGGAGTAGCGCTTGACGGCCTGGGTGAAGGCTTCGGCGTCGTTCTGCTTCTTCACGTCGAACGCATCGAAACCGGCGCGCAGCATGAACACGAATTGGTCGCGCAGGACCTGTCCCGTGGCGCGCAATTCACCGCGAAAGGCATGGCGCTCGCGCAACAGGCGGGCCTGACTGTAGGCGCGGCCGTCACGAAAGGTCGGGAACACGAGCGCCACCGCAGCGAGCCGGTCCAGATAGGGCACGAGATCATCGAGATCGCGGTTGTTCGGCCAGATCACCCCGAGCCTGTCGCTGCGCCCGAGCAGCGTCGCGGGATCCGCAAGGAAGCGCGCCGCTGAAACCAGCACGGCGCCCGTTTCCGGCAGCGGCGCGTCGTCGGCGAGATGGACGAACTCGTCCTCAGAGATTTTTCCGCCTTTAACGAGTGGCATAGACCCGCTCCCTGAATGGTTCGACGCCGAGCCGCTTCACCGTGTCGATGAAGAGCTCCTCGGGCGTTGCGCGCAGCGCAAGATAGGATTCCACGATGTCCTCGATCACGTCGGCGACCTCGTGATAGGGCACCGCCGGGCCGACCAGCTTGCCCAGCTCGGCCTTCTCGTCGGCGCGTCCGCCGATGGTGATCTGGTAGAATTCCTCGCCGTTCTTCTCGACGCCGAGAATGCCGATGTGGCCGACATGGTGATGGCCGCAGGCATTGATGCAGCCGGAAATGTTGATGTGCAGCCGGCCGATCAGACCGGCGGTGTCGTGATTGGCAAAGCGCCGCGTCAATTCCTGCGCGATCGGGATCGAGCGCGCGTTCGCCAGCGAGCAGTAATCGAGCCCCGGGCAGGCGATGATATCCGACACCAGGCTCACATTCGGGGTCGCGAGCCCGATTTTGTCCAGCGCCTTCCACAGCGCCGGCAAATCGCGCCTGGCGACATGCGGCAACGCGAGATTCTGCTCGTGGCCGACACGGATCTCGCCGAAGGAATATTTGTCGGCGAGATCGGCGAGCGCGTCCATCTGCTCGGCGGTGGCATCGCCAGGCGGCCCCCCCACAGGCTTCAAGGACAGCGTCACGATGGCGTAGCCCGGCGCTTTGTGCGGAAACACGGAATTCTTGCGCCAGCGCTCGAACAGCGCATCGTGCGCCGCCTTGCGCAGCTCGTCGGGCATGTGCGGCAGCTTTTCGTAGACCGGATAGGTGAACCGCGAACGGATATCCTCGATGGTTTCGTCACCGAGCTTCAAGTCGCCATCGCGGATCTGCTGCCACTCCTGCTCGACCTCCTGGGCAAACTTCTCGATGCCGAGCTCGTGCACCAGGATCTTGATGCGCGCCTTGTAGATGTTGTCGCGCCGGCCGTACTGGTTGTAGACGCGCATGATCGCCTCGACATAGCTCAGCAGATCACGCCCGTGCACAAAGGGCCGGATGGTCTTGGCGATGAACGGCGTGCGGCCGAGCCCGCCGCCGACCAGGACCTCGAAACCGGTCTCGCCTTGCTCGTTCTTGTGCAGCCGCAGCCCGATATCGTGAATCTTGATCGCGGCGCGATCGTGCGCTGACGCGGTGATCGCGAATTTGAACTTGCGCGGCAGGAAGGAAAATTCCGGGTGCAGCGTTGTGTATTGCCGCAGAATCTCCGACCAGATGCGTGGGTCTTCGACCTCGCCGGGCGCAACGCCCGCCCACTGGTCCGAGGTGACGTTGCGCGTGTTGTTGCCGGAGGTCTGCATGGCGTGGATGCCGACTTCCGCGAGGTCGGCGAGCGCATCCGGCAGTTCCGCAAGCTTGATCCAGTTGAACTGGATGTTCTGCCGCGTGGTGAAATGGCCGTAGCCGCGATCGTAGCGCCGCGCCACATGCGCCAGCCGCCGCAACTGCTTCGACGACAGCGTGCCGTAGGGAATCGCGACGCGGAACATGTAGGCGTGCAATTGCAGATAGACGCCGTTCTGCAGCCGCAGCATCTTGAATTCGTCCTCGCTGAGTTCGCCGGAGAGGCGCCGCTTCACCTGGTCGCGGAATTCGGAGACGCGCTCGTTGATCAGCGTGCGATCGATTTCGTCATAAGCGTACATGGAAGCCTCACGCCTGGCCCGAGAGGGCGATGGTGACGCCGGTCGCGCGGATATGTTCGCGCAGATTGCCGGGGCCGATCTTGCCGCCCTCGGCGATCTCCACCGGAGCGATATAGGCGCCGACCGCACCGAGATCGTCGGCGACGGATTCGGCGAGCAGCGTGCGGGCTTCGTCGGAGGCGCGCACCACCGCGGCATCGGCAAGATCGGTCGACCAGGCCTTGGCCGCGGTGCGATAGATCACCACGCCGTCCCAGGTCCGGTTGGCGGTCACCACCGACGGGCCCGTGATTCTTATCTTTTTTTGTTCAAGCGGAGAGGTCATTCGGCATTTTCCCGGATGTCTTGCGGTTACTTGATCGAGATTTTGGCGGCGCTGCCGCGCGGAAGGCGCTGCGACGTCGCCGAGAGAGAGAACGGCCGCACCTCGCCGGACGAGGCGGCAATGCCCGGCACGGTGAAAAAGGTGACACCGGCTTGCCGCAGGGCTGCGATCTCCTTGCCGCCGCGGCCGGGCCCGTAAGCCTCGCCGGCTTTCAACCGTACGACGCGCCGGCCCGCTTTCGCCGCATCCACGACCTGCTGCTTGACGGTATCCTGATCGCGCCGGCTGACCGCCACGCGCGCCGCGTCGCGCCGGATGCGGTCGAGAATCCCGGACGGGACCTCTTCGTCATGGAAGACGATGTCGGCATCCTGCAGCGCGCGCAGCGCCTTCACGGTCAGCAGATCCGGATCGCCCGGACCGGCCCCGGCCAGCGTCACACTGCCTTCGGCTTCGCCCGAGGGCGAGGCGCCCGCGAAGGCGGAGGGGTCGTCGATCCCGACCAGCGCGGCCTCGGCTTCGCCCTTGCGCCCCGAGAGAACGAGCGCGCCTATTCTGCCGTCGATCACTTTCTCCCAGAAGCGGCGGCGCAAGGGAAATTCGGGGATGCGGTGATGGATCGACTTGCGGAATTGTGCGATGAAACTCGCGAGTTCGCCGATGCGCCCCGGCAGCGCGACTTCGATGTGTTCGCGCACGCGGCGCGCCACCACCGGCGACGCACCTCCGGTCCCGATCGCCACCACGACGTCGCCGCGATCGACAATGGCGGGGAAGATAAAGGTCGAATGCACCAGATCGTCCATTACGTTGACCGGCAGGCCGAGCGATTTCGCTCGCGCCGCCATCGCAACGCCGACATCGCCCGCGCCCGCGCAGAAGACGGCCACCACACCAGCAAGATCATCGAGCAGCGGATCCCCCGCAGCGAGTTCAACGCCGGCGGCTTGCATTCCCTTGAGCGCGTTTGCGTCGCCCTCGCCCGACGTCGGGTACCACCGCACATGCGCGCCTGCAGCGGCGAGCACGCGCAGCTTGGCCTGCACAGGCTCACCCGCACCGACGAGGAGCACCGGGCCTCCTTGCAGGTCGAGAAACACTGGCAGAAATCGCATCAGACGCTCGCTTCCCCAATTTCGGGCTTGACTGGAATTATTTTCCTTATATGCGTCTGGCAACCCCCGCAAAGAGAAAATTATTTCTTCTCTATTGCGGCACGGCTTTGGAATATTGGTCTATGAATCCTCGGGGCAGCGGCATGCATATTCTCGACAAAGACTCCGCCAAGGACGGCTTGCACTGGCCGGGTGCCACGCCCGAGACGATTTCTGCTCCTATCCCATCGCAGATGATGGACCATCTCGACTCGCTGGAAGCGCAGAGCATCTACATTTTCCGCGAGGCCTTTGCGCGGCTGAGGAAGCTTGCGCTGCTGTGGTCGCTGGGCAAGGACTCCAACGTGATGATCTGGCTCGCGCGGAAGGCGTTCTTCGGCCGCGTGCCTTTTCCGGTGCTGCACGTCGACACCGGCAAGAAGTTTCCGGAGATGTACCGGTTTCGCGATCATTACAGCAAGGAGTGGCAACTCGATCTGCGTGTCGATCCCTGTCCGCCGATCGACGCCGTCGATCCGACCTTGCCGCCGGCGGCGCGCTCGGCGGCGCGCAAGACCGAAGGGCTGAAGCTTGCTCTCGCCAAATACGGCTTTGACGGATTGATCGCCGGCATCCGCCGCGACGAAGAGGCGACGCGGGCAAAGGAGCGGGTGTTCTCGCCGCGCGGCACCGAGGGCGGATGGGACGTGCGCGACCAGCCGCCGGAGTTCTGGGATCAATTCAATGCCTCGCCGCCGCCCGGGGCGCACCTGCGCGTGCATCCGATCCTGCATTGGACCGAGGCCGACATCTGGGCCTACACCAGGCGCGAAAACATTCCGATCATTCCGCTTTATCTCGCCAAGGACGGCAAGCGCTACCGCTCGCTGGGCGACGCCGACATTACCTTCCCCGTCGCTTCCAATGCCTCTTCGATCGACGAAATTCTCATTGAGCTCGAGCAGACCAAGGTGCCGGAGCGCGCCGGGCGCGCACTCGACCACGAGACCGAGGACGCTTTCGAGCGTCTGCGGGTCGCGGGCTATCTCTGATCAATTTTTTTGAAGACGTGAGCGTTGCCATGAACATGATCCTGTCCGCCGCCACCGCATCGGCAACGGCCGACGCCGCCGCGCGCCCGCAGGTCCGTATCGTCATTGTCGGCCATGTCGACCACGGCAAGTCCACGCTGGTCGGACGCCTGCTGCACGAGACCGGCAGCCTGCCGGACGGCAAGCTCGAAATGCTCAAGGCTGTCAGCGCGCGGCGCGGCATGCCCTTCGAGTGGTCGTTCCTGCTCGACGCGTTGCAAACCGAGCGCGACCAGGGAATCACGATCGACACCACGCAGATCCGCTTCCGTACGAACTCGCGCGACATCGTCCTGATCGACGCACCGGGACATGCGGAATTCCTGCGCAACATGATCACCGGTGCGTCCCAGGCCGACGCTGCGGTGCTGATCATCGATGCGCTGGAGGGCGTGCGCGACCAGACCCGGCGCCACGGCTATCTGCTGCAACTGCTCGGCATCAAGCAGGTCGCCGTAGTCGTCAACAAGATGGACCGGGTCGAATTTGCAAAGGCGCGCTTCGACGAGATCAGCGACGAAATATCGGCGCATCTGGCCGGCCTCGGCGTGACGCCTACATCCATCATTCCGATCTCCGCGCGCGAGGGCGACGGCGTCGCGACCCGCACGCAGCGTATCGGCTGGTACAAGGGTCCGACCGTGGTCGAAGCCCTCGATGCGCTCGAGCCGGCGCGCCCGCTTGAACAACTGGCGCTGCGGCTGCCGGTGCAGGCCGTCTATAAATTCGACGACCGCCGCATCGTCGCAGGCCGCATCGAATCCGGCCAGCTTGGCGCCGGCGACGAGATCGTGGTCATGCCGGCGGCCAAGATCGCCAGGATCAAGAGCGTCGAAAGCTGGCCCGTCACGCCGCTGAAGGGCCGCCAGGGCGCAGGGAGAGCCGTCGGCATCACGCTCGACCGCGAAATCTTCGTTGAACGCGGCGACGTCATCGCGCTTGCGGGCAAGAGCCCGCGCAGCACCCGACGCCTGCACGCGCGCATTTTCTGGCTGCATGACAAGCCGCTCTCCAAGGGCGACCAGATCCTGGTCCGGCTCGGAACCCGGGAGGCGCGCGCCACGGTGGTTGCAATCGAGAAGGCCGTCGATCCCGGCGAGCTTTCGAGCCGTCAGGACACGGCGATTGCGAAGAACCATGTCGGCGAGATCGACATCTCGTTCAGCCGGCCGATTGCGGCTGATCCTTATGCCGAGAATCCGCGCACCGGGCGCCTGGTCATCGAGGTCGGCGGGCGCATCGCCGGCGGCGGCCTGGTGCTCTCGGTCGAAGGCGGACACCGTACGGCTCCGATCGATATCGTGCCGGTGGAATCCGCGCTGCGCCGGGAAGAACGCTTTGCGCATTATCGCCACAGCGGCGCGGTGGTGTGGTTGACCGGACTGCCAGGCGCCGGCAAATCGACACTGGCGCAGGCGCTGGAGCGGCGGCTGTTCACCCGCGGAGGCTCGCCCATCCTGCTCGACGGCGACACACTGCGCGCTGGCTTGAACAGCGATCTGGGTTTTTCCGCACAGGATCGCAGCGAGAACATCCGTCGGCTTGCGGAAGTCGCGACCCATCTGGCGCGCAACGGCCACATTGCGATCGTTGCCGCCGTCTCGCCGGCGCGCGAGGACCGCGCCGCCGCGCGCCGCATCGCGGACGCCGCGTTCCGCGAGATCTATGTCGCGACTCCTGCGCGGGTCTGCGAAAGTCGCGACCCCAAGGGTCACTACGCCAAGGCACGGGCGGGCAACCTCAAATCCTTTACCGGCATCGGCAGCGACTATCAGCCGCCCGAAACCAGCGAATTGACGTTGGATACTTCCGTGCTCTCGGTTAGCGAGGCGACCATCGCGATCGAACGGATGCTTGGCGAGACCGGCATTCTGTTCGAAGAGCTGGCCGATCCTGGCGCCAATATTTGACCGTCCGAGCCTTGAGGGCGTCCCGCAGGCCCTTCCGCTGACCCCGGCTTTGGGGCTAAAAGGGCCTTTCCGCCGCCCCCGTGGCGGCGCCTTTGTTGTTGGTCCCATTAAGAAAACGTTGCTTGCTCGCGAGAAAGCCCGTCATGACGCGTATCGAAGCCCACGGATTGAAGATCGCCCCGGTTCTGTTCGATTTCATCGCCAAGGAGGCGACCGCCAATACCGGAATCGACCCCGATGCGTTCTGGAAAGGGCTTGCCGCCCTCATCCGCGATCTCGCGCCCAGAAACCGCGAATTGCTCGCCTTCCGCGATCAATTGCAGGCCAGGATCGACGATTGGCACCGCGCTCACAAGGGCAAGCCGTTCGATATCAATGCCTATACTGCCTTCCTGAAGGAGATCGGCTATCTCCTTCCCGAGCCGCCGACGCAAAAGGTCGAGACTGCCAATGTCGACGAGGAAATCGGCAAGATCTGCGGGCCGCAGCTCGTCGGTCCCCTGACCAATGCCCGCTATGCGCTGAACGCGGCCAATGCGCGCTGGGGCAGCCTGTACGATGCCTTCTACGGCACCGACGCCATCCCGCATGATCCCAGCGAAACGGGCAAGGGCTACAACAAGGCGCGCGGCGACAAGGTGATCGCCAAGGCCAAGGCCTTCCTGGATTCCGCGGTACCGCTCGCGACCGCAAGCCACACCGATGTGATCTCCTACAGCGTGATCTCCGGACAGCTTGCGGTGAAGCTGAAGAGCGGCAACGCCACGGCGCTGAAATCGAAGGAGCAATTCGCCGGCTACCAGGGCGATCCGGCGACCCCCTCCGCCATCCTGCTCGTCAACAACGGCATGCATATCGAAATCAACATCGATCGCAACCACGCCATCGGCAAGGACGATCCGGCCGGCGTCGCCGACATGATCCTGGAAGCGGCGGTCTCCACCATTCTCGATATGGAAGACAGCGTTGCGACCGTTGACGCCGATGACAAGGTCCTGGTCTACCGCAACACCCTGGGGCTGATGACCGGCACCCTGTCGGCCGATTTCGAAAAGGGCGGCAGGACCATGACCCGTTCGCTCAATCCCGACCGCGTCTACAAGACGCCGGACGGAAAGGAGCTCGAGCTGCACGGCCGCAGCCTGTTGTTGATGCGCAATGTCGGCCACCACATGTTCACCGATGCGGTGCTGGACGAGAAGGGCGAGGAAATTCCGGAGGGCATGCTCGACGCCGCGGTAACCGGCCTGCTGGCGATCCACGACCTGAAGGGTAATGCGAAGGTGCGCAACAGCCGCACCGGATCAGTCTACATCGTCAAGCCGAAGATGCACGGCCCGGACGAGATCGCCCTGACCTGCCAGATTTTCGACAGGGTCGAAAAGATGCTGTCGCTGCCGCCCGACACGCTCAAGGTCGGCATCATGGACGAGGAGCGCCGCACCACGGTCAACCTCAAGGCCTGCATCCAGCAGGCGTTGAAGCGCATCGTCTTCATCAACACCGGCTTCCTCGATCGCACCGGCGATGAGATCCACACCTCGATGGAAGCGGGCCCAATGATCCGCAAGAACGACATGAAGTCGCAACCGTGGATCAAGGCCTACGAGGACTGGAACGTCGATATCGGCCTGATCGACGGCCTGCCCGGGCATGCCCAGATCGGCAAGGGCATGTGGGCCGCGCCCGACAAGATGGCCGACATGCTGGCGCAGAAGCTTGCGCATCCGCAGGCCGGCGCCACTACCGCCTGGGTGCCCTCGCCGACCGCTGCGACGCTGCACGCGCTGCATTATCACCAGGTCAACGTGCTGGCGCGGCAACAGGAACTCGCCAAGGGCGGCCCCCGCGCGAAGCTTTCCGATATTCTCACCATCCCGGTTTCGAAATCGAACTGGGCGCCTGACGATGTGAGGCAGGAGATCGACAACAACTGCCAGGGCATCCTGGGCTATGTCGTGCGCTGGATCGATCAGGGCGTCGGCTGCTCAAAGGTACCCGATATCCACGACGTCGGACTGATGGAAGACCGCGCCACCTTGCGCATCTCGAGCCAGCATCTGGCGAACTGGCTCCACCAGGGTGTCATCACCAAAGAGCAGGTGATGGAATCGCTGAAGCGCATGGCGGTCGTGGTGGACAAGCAAAACGCGGGCGATCCCTTGTACAAGCCGATGGCGCCCGGTTTCGACGGCACAGCCTTCCAGGCGGCCTGCGACCTGGTCTTCAAGGGACGCGAGCAGCCGAACGGCTACACCGAATACATCCTCACCGCGCGCCGCCGCGAGGCGAAGGCGGCCGGTTAATCCGCATCAGCGTGATCGCTGGGTCATGCCACTGGTCCCCGCGCAGCGCGGTCCGTGGCAACCCGGCATCCAGAGGCGCGGTCAATGATAACGCATCGCCCCGAAACGACGGACGCGCCGTTGATGCTTCCCAGCTATCGCGCTCTCAAAAAAGGAACTTCTTAAGCAATCCTTAAACTTAAAACTCTCGGCTGCCCCCAACTTTAGGGCAGCCATTACTGGCTAAGTTTTTACGGTTCTTGTGCCAAATGCACGGTGGGATTTTCCGGGGGCCTACCATGCTGAACCGTCTGACAATATCCACGCTGCTCCAGACAGTGATCTCTGTCGCCGCACTCGTCATCGTCGGCGTCTTATCGCTTACGGCGTGGGACTCCTGCCAGCGGCTGAAGATGACGAACCGGATCACCCTGGTGATCGATGGCTCGGCCAGCATGTTCAAGGCGATGGATCGCATGCGTGCCGACCGTTCGACGACCACTCGCGTGCTCGCTCAAGACGAGAAGCTCGACAGCGCGATCGACAAATACCTTCGTGATCTTCGCGATGCGGAGATGCCTGCCATGAGCCATGCACTCGAGGTGCTCCCGGAAATCGAATTTGCGCAAAAGCAAATGCTCCTTCCCGAGTTCGATCGGCTGTTCAAGATGCTGGCCGCCGAGCAGAAGGAGTTTTGGGAGGAAATGAGCAAGCCGACCGCGTCGCGCCGCACCGCGCTCGGCAAGGAGTACGCGGACACGGAAACCGCGCTGCTTAAGACGCTCGACAGGATTTCAAGCGCTCTCGCCGCGGAGGTGAACCGCCAGGACTCCACAATCGACCAGCTGCTCACAATCAAGCAAGCCGCCTGGCTCTTGCGCAATACGGCGGGCGACGCTTCGCTGGTGGTTACGACCAGCCTTGCCGCCGGCAAGATATCGCCGGAAAACCGCCAAGCGTATGCGAAGTCAGTCGGCGGCGTCGAGATCGCCTGGAAGGGGCTGCAGTTGGCGGTCGACGGCATGCAGTTGCCTCCCGCAATGTCCGCGGCGATGGAGGCCAACAAGACCGCCTATTTTGAGCCGGAATACACGGCGTTACGGGATCGCCTCGTCAACGCGCTGGCCAACGGTGAAAAGCCGGAAATGGTGGCCAACCAGTGGAGCCCGTACACGGTCGCGCGGCTCGCCGCAGCTGTCCAAGTGGCCGATTCGGCGTTGGACGCTGCCAAGGCCTATATCGCGGGCCAGCACTCGGAAGCGTTGCGTTCCCTGCTTCTACAGGTCTGTTTCCTGGCTGCGGCGATCACGTGCGTCTGCGGCGCAATGCTGATGGTCGGCCGGCGCGTTATTAAGCCGCTCCACACCATTCGCGACGCCATGGTGAAAGTGGCCGGCGGCGATCTCGCGGTCGAGACAGGCTACGTCGACCGCAAGGACGAAATCGGCGCGCTGGCCGGCGCGCTGGAAATTTTCAAGCAGCAGGCCCATGACAAGCTGAAAATCGAGGCACAGGAACGCGATCGCAATGCCGGCGCGAGTGCGCGCCAACGCGCGATAGAGAATTATGTCGGCGAATTCGAGGGCATGGTGCGCCAGAGCCTGCAGCAGCTCGGAGAAGCTTCAGCGGCAATGCGCGGCACGTCCTCGAATCTGTCGACGGTCTCGAGCCAGACCAATGAGCGCGTCGCAGTTGCCGAGAAATCTTCGAGCGATGCTTCGTTGAGCGTTGAGAGCGTCGCCTCTGCATCCGAGCAACTAAGCGCCTCGATCGACGATATCAGCCAGCAGGCCGCGCACGCTGCAGGCATCGCCAGCCGCGCGGTCGATCAGGCGCGACAGACCGACGGCACCGTGCAAGGCTTGGCCAAATCGGCGGGCCGTATCGGCGAAGTGGTCGGCCTGATCAACACCATCGCCGCCCAAACTAACCTGCTCGCCTTGAATGCAACCATCGAGGCTGCGCGTGCGGGCGAAGCCGGACGGGGCTTTGCGGTTGTCGCTTCCGAGGTCAAATCGCTGGCCAGCCAGACCGCGAAAGCAACCGACGAAATTTCGGAGCAGATTGCCGACATTCAGAAAGTGGCGGGCGACGCCATTGACGCTATCAAGCGGATCGGCGGCATCATCGGCGAAGTCAACGAGGTCGCAACCGCGATCGCGGCCGCGGTGCAGGAGCAGGGCACCGCGACGCAGGAGATCACTCGCTCGACGCAATATGCGGCCCAGGGCACCAAGAGCGTCCTGGAAAACATGGCCGGCGTCAAAACCGACGCCGATACCGCCGCGGCCGCCGCGCACAACGTGAAGCAGGCCTCCGAAACGCTGGAAACCCAGAGCCGGCACCTCGGCAGCCAGGTGACCGAATTCCTCGCCAAGATTCGCGCCGCCTGATCTCTTCCGGCAACGATTGAAAAAGGCCGCCGGCCACGCACCGGCGGCCTTTCGTGCACTCATCGTCCCGACGCCACCACGGGCAGGTGGCGGAAGCGCGCCCGTGCGGAGCGCGACAGTGGCGAGAATTCCGGCGCGCTGTGCATGTCGGCATCGTGCTTGGCAACTTGGAGCCCCTCGGCTCCCGCGACGATATCGCCCTTGCGCAGGGTACGATCGTTGTCGATTCCGATTTTCGCAAGGCCGGTCTGGCCCTTGCCGTCGCAGGTGCATCCCGCGACCAGTTCCTTGCGATAGCGGAACGCGTTGGGCAGTTCGGAATAGCGCTTGCCGTTGTCGGTCTCGGCACTGTCGATATCATCGCCGTGAACCAGCGTGATCTGGCTTGCCGGACAGAAATTGCTGCAGCTCTCCGCCTGGCTCTTGTCGTCCAGACCGGAGATCGGGAAATAACGACCGTCACAGTCGCGCACACACCACGCCTGGCCTTCATCGTGGTGAGCCACACGGCGACCCACGCGATGACGCCGCGTGTGGGTCGGCGGAGGCTCATGGTCGGGATCGGCAGGCGTCGAGGCCTGCCGCTGGGTGCCGGACGGAGCGCCCCGCCGGACGCGAGCGGCAGAGCTTCGAGCATGCGGTTGCGTGCCAGGCGGCGTCCCCTGTTGAACAGGAGCGGCTGGCGCCCGCGGCGGCGCACCCTGCTGGACGGGAGCCCCAAAGGTCGGAGCTGCCCGCTGGGCGCCGAACGGGTTGAGGAACCCGGGAAAGAAGTTCTGAGCCAGCGCCGCGAACGGCAGGCCCGCGCAAGCGAGGCCGATCACGATACCGATGGCGACCGTGATGTCGCGCCTGCTGCGCATCATTTGTCTCCGCTCAATCGATTGCCGCGTTCGGAAGCGTCACGCCCTGGCGTCCCGACGCCGAAGATCGCGCCGAAACCGGAACAGGCGTCTGCATGCGCGACTGCACCGGCGCGTTCCTCGAGAGCACCACGACCTTGCTGCCGATGTTGACGCGATTGAAGAGATCGATCACGTCCTCGTTGGTCATGCGGATGCAGCCCGACGAGACGAATTTTCCGATGGTGGTGGGATCGTTGGTGCCGTGGATGCGGTATTCGCTTGCGCCCAGATAGATGGCACGGGCTCCAAGCGGATTGCCGGGACCGCCTGCCACGAAACGCGGCAGATAGGGTTGGCGCGCGATCATTTTGGACGGCGGATACCAGTCAGGCCATTGCGCCTTGCGGCTGATGCTCTCGACCCCCGACCAGGCAAAGCCCTGCCGGCCGACGCCGACCCCGTAACGGATCGCACGGCCGCCGCCGAGCACATAGTAGAGAACGGTATTGGCCGTATCGATGATGATCGTGCCGGGCGCTTCGTGGCTTTCGAGATTGACGACGGTGCGGCGCAGCTGCTCGGGCAACACGCTGTCTTCATCACCGGTCGCGGGCGCGCTGATCGCATCACGGTCCGGGGATGCGCTCACCTGGCCCGGCGCATAGCCGAGCGCCTGCGCGCGGGCCGCGTCGGAGACGAGGCTGGAGGCAAGCAGCGAGCCACAGGCGAACACGAGCGCGCTGAACGCGCGCGAAGCCTTCGGCGTAGCGGAGAAAAAACTGATCATGTTGTGCCGCCCCGGGGATGATTGTGCCTCTACAAACGCGACCGGGGCCGGCACGTTCCACAGCGCTTCGTGGCCGAGCGCGAACTGTCAAGCGTAGGGAGTTCTCACGTTTGCGCGCCATGGAACCTTATGCAGGCGGCGCGGGTTGCTGTTTGCGGCACTCGGTCCGGAAGGCGCGGCTTCGTGACGACAACTCTGATGGCGCCGGCGAGACTTGAACCATCGTGCGATTCTTTCTCAGTGAGCGCTTGTTGTCCCATGCGTCCGAAAGCGAACCGGTGCCGGAAGCGAGGCATGACCTGCCGCCGCCGATTGTCCGCCGCACCGAAGTGGTTCCGGTTGCGCTGACCGGGCTGCTGCTCGTCGGCATCATCGCCGTGCTCTATGTGGCGAAGGCTTTCTTCCTCCCCGTGGTGATGGCCTTCGTGGTCGGCACCATGTTGTCGCCGGCCGCGAACTTTCTCGAACGTTACAGGATTCCGCGTGCGGTCGGGGCAGTCCTGGTCGTGACGGCCGTGGGCGGCGCCATCGCCCTGATTGTCAGCATGGTCTCATCGCCTTTGGTGGAATGGAGCTCGCATTTGCCCGAACTCGCGCCGCGGCTGAAGGACAAGCTGCATGTTTTCGACCGGGCGCTTGCGCTCTGGCAGGATCTGCGGAGCATGTTCGGTGGTTCAGATACCCTGTCCAATTTCCAGATGCCGACGTTCGACTGGCTCCAGCCGACGATCCAGTTCCTCTCCCCGACTTTCACGGAGTTTCTTCTGTTCTTCGTGACGCTGATCCTGTTCATCGCAAGTTGGCGCGAGTTGCGGCGCAACATGATTATGACGTTCGCCGAACACAAGGCGCGGCTCAGGGCGCTGCGCATCATCAACGAGATCGAAGTCCACCTCGGCAGCTACCTGCTGATGGTCACGCTGATCAACATCGGGGTCGGCATCGCGACCGGAATTGTCTGCGCGGTCGTGCAGCTACCCGGACCTGCCGGCCTTGGCGTGCTGGCCGCGACATTCAATTTCATTCCGATCATCGGCCCGGTCGTGACCTTCGTGGTCCTCGCCGCGGTCGGCATTCTCGCGTTGCCAAATCTTGGCGCCGCACTGATCGCGCCGCTGGCGTTCTGCGGCATTGCCTTTCTCGAGGGCCATTTCATCACGCCAACCATCATTGGCCGCCGGCTCGAGTTGAACGCGCTCGCCGTGTTCCTCGGCATCGCGTTCTGGACCTGGATGTGGGGACCGATGGGCGCTTTCCTGTCCTCGCCGCTTCTGATCGTCGGCCTGATCATCAAGGAACATCTGCTGGCGCCGGATTCGCCGCAGCTCCCAGCCAGCAGTGCCAAGTGAACGGGTTCGCGGCTCAGCAGCTTCGCGCGCCGCGGCGTTCACGGGTGGACGAACGCCGCTCTCGATGCCCGGGGAGCTAAGATAGCCTCAGGTCACGCAACGGCCCGGCGGCAGCTTCTTCGCCACCTCGGTCAGCACGCTGACCATGGGCTCGCACGCGATCATCGGCTTGTCCTGACCCGACCTGAACAGGATCGGCTTGCGGGCGGGCCCGCGCGCTTCCTGCGTCAGCGGAAGACGCACCACCACCGAAGTCGCGTCAAGCCCGGGGGGCTGAAACGCGATCGTGCGTGCCGGCAGCGCAGTTGCGGCCCCGGTGATGCGATCGGCCTTAGCATCGCGGTTGACGCTGGCCTCGGGATTCCCCGACAGCGCCTGCAGCGGACTAATGAGATCATGACCCGAAGCAAATTGCACAGCACCGAGAACCAGCGAAATGGCGGCGGCGCCAAAAATTCCCTTAACCAGATAAGACATGGCGGAAGTCCCTGCCCATGACGATCAGGTACACACAACGTTGGTCGCGGGAACCGGGTTCTGGGTCGGGCGATCACTTAACCGTGTGCAAAAAATCTTTACCCTTCAGGAACGACTTGCGTGCCCGTGAGTCATCCAGGCAGCCGGTTATTCCCCCCTGCCCCATTGACCGGCGACGTAGGGTGCGGCTGTGGTGATGCCAGCCGTACCCTACTTTTTTATGGGTTAGCGTATCTGCCGAATTCCGCGCGTCGCCGCATCGAAGCAAGCGGCCAAAGAAAAGCCGGCGCGCTGAGCGCACCGGCAAACAATACAAACGATACTCTCTAAATCGACGCAGCTACGACGCGGCAGCTCTCGGCATGCGGTTGCGCGAGTTGCGCTGGAAGAACAGCGCCTGGCTCGCCACGGCCGAAACCATGGCCGGCTGGAATGGCTTTGAGATCAGGAATGCCGGCTCCGGCCGCTCGCCGGTGAGGAAGCGTTCCGGGTAGGCGGTGATGAACACCACCGGCACCTCGAAACCACGCAGCAGCTCGTTGACCGCGTCCAGCCCCGACGAGCCGTCGGCGAGCTGGATGTCGGCGAGGATCAATCCAGGCTTCTTGTTCTTGGCAATCGCGACCGCGTCGGCATGGGTGCGTGCGACTCCGATGACGTTGTGACCGAGATTGCGCACGAGGCTTTCCAGATCCATCGCGATGAATGTCTCATCCTCGATGATCAGCACGTCCGTTGCGATCTCGGCCGCCATCTCGCGGCCGGCAGCATCTGCGAGCCGCCGCGTCTCGGCAACGTCGCTGCCGAGAATGAACGCCACCTCCTGCTCCGAAAAGCCTTCCAGCGATAACAGAAGGAAGGCCTGGCGCGGCAATGGCGTGATGTTGGACAGCCGCCGCTCGGGCGGCATCGGCAATGTCGTCACTTCGGAATCGTCGTTGAGCGACACTGAATTCCAGATCCGCGTGAAGAGCTTGAAGAGGCCAGCCTTGGGCCCGTGCTGCTCGTCAAGCAGCGAGGGGTCCTGAAGCAGGGCCTCGAGCATCGCTCCGACATAGGCGTCGCCGGATGCCTGGCTCCCGGTAAGCGCACGCGCATAGCGCCGCAGCAACGGCAGATGTTCAGCAACTAGCTGTGATCGGGACATCCCCACTCCATCGATGTTGGGCCATGCAAATGAGGGGTGGCCCGGGCTCCCCTTGGCAACTGACTACGCGCAGCCACAAGAAAAGTTCCAGATCGAACGGAACTTTCGGGTCGAGTTTGCATTAGCTCCCTTACCCAGCGGCCTCGCAAGCTAGAAATAGTCGAAGCTACAGGGACTTAAACCCGGGGAAACGTGGAACAGGTCATGAAGGATGTAAAGTCTCAGGCCAGCAAGAACGCCCCACCCGGCCGGCAGGGTGGGCTCAACGCCGAAATCCAGTCCCGGATCGGCCATCAGCTCCGCGCAATGTATGACGACGTTGTGCGGCAGGGCGTCCCGGAACGGTTTGCGGATTTGATTCGCAAGCTTGATGCCTCAGAAGCCGCACACCAAGTGAAGGCCAATGGGGAAGCGGGCGGGGGCACGAACGATCAAGAACACGGGAGGGACTAATGCCTCTCACCGACTCTCTTCGCGACGACATTTTGGCGGCAGTGCCGAGCCTCCGCGCGTTCGCGATCTCGCTTTCTGGCAACGGAGACCGCGCCGACGATCTGGTGCAGGAGACCTTGTTGCGCGCGCTCGCGAACATCGATTCCTTCCAGCCGGGTTCAAACTTGCCGGCATGGCTGTTCACGATCCTGCGCAACCTGTTTCGCTCCGATTATCGCAAACGACGGCGCGAGGTCGAGGATGCCGAGGGTAACTATGCCAAGACGCTGAAGACGCAACCTTCGCAGGGCGCGCACCTGGAGTTCGAGGAATTCCGGGCCGCTCTCGACAAGCTGCCTCAGGACCAGCGCGAGGCACTGATCCTGGTCGGTGCCTCCGGCTTCTCCTATGAGGATGCAGCGACGATCTGCGGCTGCGCGGTCGGCACCATCAAGAGCCGCGTCAACCGGGCCCGCTCCAAGCTCGCCGCGCTGCTCTACGTCGAGGGCGCCGAGGACTTCGGCCCGGACGAGACGGTGCGCGCGGTGATCGGCGGCAATGGATAGTTGTCCCGGCCAAGCCAAGCCGGTCGCCGCGGCATGCTGGTACTGCATCGGGACGTGAACATCAGGCGGCGTCCTGCGGCCGCCCGATGTCATCATTCTCAAGAGGCGTTACATTACTTGGACGGCCGCACCGGTGCGGAAAACTGCTCGGTGCGGTCGCGTTCGGTCATATCGACCACGGTGACCATCGGCGCGGTCAGCTCGTAGACATAGCTGACATCGGTGAAGTAGCGCTTCGACGTACCGCCGAGCGCTTCCGGGGCGACGCGGTCGAGCAGGATCAAACCGAAATCGCTGTCGGGCCGGCGGGTCGCCTCGCTGGTGTTGAACTCCTCCCAGCGGAAATGGAACGTCGAGTCGGGCGCCTCACCCGTGACTTCCCAGTTGGCAACGATATGCGGGTGCTTGCCGACGAGCGAAAGGCCCTCGTCGGAATGCGATGCCAGTTCGAAGAACAGCAGCGAGAGGCTTTGCGCCGCGCGCGCGCTGACCGCGATATCGGGTCCGCTCACCGCGATGCGCTCGGCATGGGGTATCGCGCGCGCCTCGAACAGGCCCTTGAGCTTGACGCCCTGCCACTGGCTCTCGCTGAGCAGCGAAACCACGTTGGACATCGCATGGATGCGGCCGATCAGAAGCTCGCGCGAGACGTCGACGTCGGAGCCATGGCGAAGCGTGCGTGTGATGATCGACTGAATCACCGCAAGGATGTTCTTCACGCGGTGATTGAGCTCGTCGATCACCGCGGTCAGCCGCCGCTCGAAACCGATCCGCACCTGGATTTCACGGCTCATGCGCAGATTGTTGTAGGCGACATAGCCGAACAGGCCGCAGACCACGCCGGTCAGGGCAAGACCGATGGCGCCGACGATCGCCGCGGTCTGCTCGGCGCGCCGCGTGGCGTTGGTCTTGGCGTAATAAGCGAGCGACCAGTCGCGATTGCCGAAAGCCACGGTGCGCGTCGCCGACGGAGCGGGCCCGTCGGCGGACAGCTTGCGCGAGGTGACCACGCCCTGGTCGTTCGCCACCAACTCGGTGTCCGCGCTGCGCGGATCCTTCAACGCCACCGAGAACAGCGACAGATCGTCATTGGTCAGCATCAGTGACGAAAGTTCGTAGGCGAACGTCACGAATCCCGCGGGCGCTGAGCCGTCAGGCTGCATCACCGGCGCGGCGAGCACGACACCGATCGGCCCGTCCTCGCGCAGCAGCGGCAGCGGATCGGAAGAAGAGGGCCGGCCCTTTTCCATCACGCGCGCCAGCACGGCGCCAAGGACAGGACTGTCAT
>CAYVVB010000321.1:0-2197 GCA_964454955.1 uncultured Bradyrhizobium sp.
GCCGACGCCGCCCGCGAGCCAGACCCGGTGGTCCTCGAACCACAGCCAGTTCTTGCCCGTTGTGCCGTAGGCCGGCACGATCAGGGCGACCGCGAGCACGGCCAGAAACGGCCAGTACCAGCGGCTCCACGGGGCGAGCCGCTCGCGGCTCTCCGCCGGCCGGCCGAGCGCCGCCAAAGCCAACAGGATCGGATATTCCGCGATCCAGGAGAAGGTGTAGGGCGCGATCACCCCCGCGAACAGGCCGCCGAGCATGCCGCCGAAGGACAGCGCGACATAAAAGCCGGTGAGGTATCTTGCGGCGGGGCGCGTGCGCGCGAGCTCGCCATGGCAGGCCATCGCGATGACGAAGAAGCAGAGCTGATGGCCGCCCAGCGTCAACAACAGGTTCTGCTCGCCGCCGACCGCCAGCAGGATCACCACGCCCGCAATCGCGAGCGGCTGCAGCATCAGCATCCACTTGTGCGGAAAGAGCGGGCGCGACTGGAACACCAGCACCCAGGTCAACAGATAACGCGACAGCGGCAGCACCCACAACAGCGGCGCCGCCGCGACATCGGTCGAGATATGGGCGGTCACCGCGATCAGGAGTCCGGACGGCACGGCCGCGAGAAAGATCCAGCGCGCACGCAGCATCCAGCCCGGCGGTGGGGCCGCAACCTCCTCGGTCTGCAGAGCGGCGGCAGCCGCCGCCGGCGAAGCCAACAACAGCGCGCCGCAGGCCGCGATCAGAAGGATCAACAGCCCGTAGCCGAAGGTCCACATCAAATCCTGGGTGCGCAGCGTGAACATCGGCTCCAGCAGCACCGGATAGGACAACAGCGCGAGAAAACTGCCGATGTTGGACGAGGCATAGAGAAAGTAGGGATCGGGCCCGTCCGGATGACCGGTGCGGACGAACCAGGCCTGCAGCAGCGGGTTGTTGGCGGCGAGCGCGAAGAACGGCAGCCCGATCGACACCGCGAACAACCCGAGCAGCCAGAACGCGTAGGCGGAGGTCGGCGGCTCGCCCCAGCCGCTGGCAATCGACAGCGGCAGCGTGGCGATGGCCGCCGCCAGCAGCAAAAGATGCACCACAACCACGACGGCGCGGCTCCTGATCCGCATCAGGAAATGCGCATAGGCATAGCCCGCGAGCAGCAGCGTCTGGAAGAATACCATCGCCACCGACCATACCGCGGGCGAGCCGCCGAGCCGCGGCAGCACCATCTTGGTGAACAGCGGCTGCACCGAGAACAACAAGAGCGCGCTCAGGAAAATCGCTGCGGTATAGACCGTCAGCACCAGGCGGTTGCGCGAAGCCGAGAGCTGGTCCTTGAACAATTCCACAGACACCATCAAAACTCCGGCTTCGAACCCGGTGGGCGGAAGGGCGCAATGGAGCACAGGGCCTGGAGGCCGGCAATGCGGTCCCTATCAAACTGCTGTGCTGCGTCGAACGAGTCCGTTATGTAATTTGGGCGTCATTCCGGGGCGTCGCGTTAGCGACGAACCCGGAATCTCGAGATTCCGGGTTCGATGCTTCGCATCGCCCCGGAATGACGCGCTCACATTGATCATGGCTTTCTGAAACTGGCATGAACGAAACCGACGTCGTCATCATCGGTGCAGGACACAACGGCCTCACCTGCGCGGCCTATCTCGCCAAAGCCGGCCTGCGCGTGAAAGTTGTGGAACGCCGCAAGGTCGTCGGCGGCGCCGCGGTTACCCAGGAATTCTGCCCCGGATTTCGCAATTCGGTCGCGGCCTACACCGTCAGCCTGCTCAATCCGAAGGTCATCGCGGATTTGAGGCTCGCCGATCATGGACTGAGGATCGTCGAGCGCCGGGCGCAGAACTTTCTGCCGGCGCCCGACGGCCGCCATCTCCTGACCGGCGAGGGCCGCACCCTGCCCTCGGTCGCACGGCTGAGCGCCCATGACGCCGAGGCGATCAGCGGTTTCTCGAAGCAGTTGGAGACCATTGCCGACGTGCTGCGCCGGCTGGTGCTGCGGCCGCCGCCGAACCTCGTCGAAGGTTTCGGGATCGACGCCATTCGCGAAACCATCAATGCGCTCGGCACCGCAAAGGCCTTGCGCCAACTGACGCTGGAGCAGAAGCGCGACCTGCTCGACCTGTTCACGCGCTCGGCCGGGGAGATGCTCGACGAGCGGTTTGAAAACGACCTGGTGAAGGCGCTGTTCGGTTTCGATGCCAT
>CAYVVB010000322.1:0-1929 GCA_964454955.1 uncultured Bradyrhizobium sp.
GCAGCGTAACCCACCATGCCGTCCCTTCGAGGAAAGCGATGGGTTACGCCGGAGCCTGGCATCGGGCGCACACTCGCGCGACCCGGTGGGCCAACCCACTCGAGGTGCTGCGCTCGCGCCGCGTGGCCGATATATTGCTGACTTCGCAAAATGCCTTGGAAAACCATCATGGGCATGGGCAGTCGCATCCCCGCAATCGCGGCAGCTTTCGCTGCCGGGCTGCTGCCGATCTCGCCGGGCAGTTTCACTCTGGTGTCCCCTGCCCTGGCGCAACCGGCAGCGCTTTCGCAAAAGCAATCCGATGCGCTCGACGCCTACAATCGCGCCCTCGACCGGTTCAAGGCGATCCTGGCCGAGCGACGCCGGCAGATCGAGTCGCATCAGGAGCTTCCGAACCTGCCGGGACAGGACCTCTACCTCGCCCGCGTCGAGGTGATCAGCACCTACAAGGACCTCACGGATGCGCTGCCGTCGAAAATCGGCAGGCCGAACAAATTCGGAGTCCCACCGGCCTATTTCGATGCCGACATCGAGCCGCTGGTCGAGGAATACAGTCGTCTCTTCGACATCATGGAAGCCCCGCCCGCCAACGCGCAGGCGTCGGCGACGCCGTTCAGGGACGTCGTCGACCTGGGCACTGCCATTGCGCGCGCCAAGGGCCTCGATGCGGCCGGTGCGGAAGCGGCGGGCCGGATCAGCTTGGGGCTGTTCTTTGCGGAAACGAGCGGCAAGCAAAACGCGGGGAACGCACGCTCCAACACCTACAAGGGCAGCTTCCAGACAGCGCCGTCCGAAGATCGAAACGGCCGGAGACGGTGGGACGCCATCAGGCCTTCGATCGCGGCCTTTGATCCGCAACTGATCGCGCGGGATGAAAAGGAGGAGCAGCGTGCGAGGGGCCTCGACCATCGGTTCAATCACTGGACCGCGGTGAGAAACGGCCTGATGAACGCGCATGCCGGCCTCTTCCCGCAGATACCGGCGATCGCGAAAACACTGCCGAATCCGATCGACCAGATGAAGTTCTTCGAACTGATCCAGATCATTCCGACGCCGGCACGGTCCGCGCTCAACTCGGGCCACCTGCTCGACTACCGGATTTCCGAGCCACGGATCATGCGCTATCTGCGCAACAACAGCATCTTCGCCTTCGGACAGGCGGACCGGGCCAGAACCTCCGCCACCTTCCGCGAAATCCTTGACGCGATGTGGCTGTTCAACCGCAAGTTCGAGCGGGCGCTTGCGAAGTTCGAGGACGTGAAAGCCGGCAAGGCGGAATAACGCAACTGCGTCGCTGGCTAGCGTGGGTTAGCCAACGGGTCGCGCGAACGCGCGCCCGATGACAGGCTCCGCGTAACCCACCGATCCTTGCTTCAAAAGACGGTGGGTTACCTTCGGCTACCCCACCCTACGAGCTACGAGCATTCATCCATACACCGGAGTCGGCAGTCCGATCTGACGCGCCTTGATCTGCAGGGCCAGAATTCGCGAATAGAAGCGCGACATGCCGACGCCACCGCCGTGAATCCATAGTCCCTCTTGTGGCGTCGGCTTCCACATGTTTCGAAGCTCGCCCTCCCAGGGGCCGGGGTCGTTGCGGGTGCCGGAGCCGAGCCCCCACAACCGGCCAACCTTGGCGGCGACTTCTTCACCAACGATGGGAGCAATTGAGCTGCGCTCGTAGCCGGTCGCGTAAAAGAGCGCGTCCGCGTACAACTCGCTTCCGTCGCTGAAAACCACGCAATGTTCGCCGAGCGCCTCGATACCGACTCCGCTTTTGAGCTTGATGCGACCGTCGATGACGAGAGCGGAGGCCCCGACATCGATGTAATAGCCGCCGGGATCGCGCAACACCTGCGGAAAAACGCCCGACTCATCCTCGCCGAAGGTCAATTGGAAGCCGGCGCGCTCCAGATCCTGATAAAACGC
>CAYVVB010000323.1:0-3290 GCA_964454955.1 uncultured Bradyrhizobium sp.
TCGCGGCGCACGCCGTAGGGCACGATCTTGAACCACTTGCCGCTCATGTTGACCGGCGAACCGTGGGTCAGGTGGCCGCCGGCCGTCAGGTCGAGCCCCATGAATGTGTCGCCCGGCTGGAGCAGCCCCAGGAACGCGGCCTGGTTCATCTGGCTGCCGGAATGAGTCTGCACATTGGCAAATGCGCAGCCGAAGAGTTTCTTGGCACGCTCGATCGCCAGGGTCTCGGCGATGTCGACGAATTGGCAGCCGCCATAGTAGCGCTTGCCCGGATAGCCCTCGGCGTACTTGTTGGTCATCACCGAGCCGAGCGCTTCCAGGACGGCCCGGGAGACGATGTTCTCCGAGGCGATCAGTTCGATCTCATGTTGCTGGCGACCGAGTTCCTTGCGGATCGCATCGGCGATCTCGGGGTCCGATTCCGCCAGATTGTCAGTGAAGAAGCCTGACGGCGCGCGCGCATCGGCAGCACGATCGGTCAATGACATGTCGCTTGTCCTGTCGGCGGAGGAAAGGGCGTGCCCGCGATACGCAGTAGGCACAGCCGGCTACGAGCCCGCCTTAACACAGAGTCTGGCGGCGCGCCAAGGTTGGCGCGCAGCTCTGGTCTGCGGCTGGCGAACGGCAGAAGGCCGATGGCTACAGTGGCGTGCCGGCCTGCGAGGCGAGCTGGTCCAGCCCGTCCAACCCATAGATGTCATTGCGGAAATTGACGACGCCGTCGCTGACCGCCCAGGCCGTGATGTAGACCCAGTAGACGGGCACCTGCTGGGCAAGCTTGACGTCCAGCCGCTCGCCGCTGCGGAACGCTGCATCGATCTGATCCCGGCCCCAGCCCTTGGTATCGCGCAGCAGCCAGGTGATCAGCTCGCGAATGTTCTGGATGCGGACGCAGCCAGACGAATCAAAGCGGAACTCGTCGTTGAACAGGCCCTTGGCCGGCGTGTCATGCATGTACACGCCGTCCTTGCTGTAGAAATTGATCTTCACCGTGCCGAGCGAGTTGAAGTCGCCCGGATCCTGACGGAACAGGAGCTTCGCCGCCTCATCGGTGTGCCAGTTGACCTGGTCTTTGGTGACGGGCTCGCCGGCCTGCGTGTAGATGCGGATGTGGTTCTCTTCGAGGTAGTTCGGGTCCTTCAAGACCTTGGGAATCAGGTCCTTGCGGATGATGCTTTCCGGGACCGTCCAGAACGGGTTGAAGTTGATCTCGTAAATCTTGCTGCTCACGATCGGCGACGGCCGATCGACCTTGCCGACTATGGCAGTGTGGCGCGACACGACCTTGGCCGCCTCGACCGCCTCGACCGATGCCGCCGGAATGTTGACCATCACGAAGCGGTTCGGAAGCTTGGCGGCCATCATCTTCAGCCGCGTCAGGTTGGTCGCAAGCTGGTTGAGCCGTACCGCCGCGGGGATATTCATCGCAGCGAAGGTGGAATTACCGACCTGCCCGTCGATCGGGATGCCGTGACGCGCCTGGAAGCGGCGCACTGCTGCCTCGACGTAGGAATCATACACGTCGGACTTCGACGCGACCGGCGCCAGGTCGCCCGAGATCGTCAGACGCTCCCGCAGGGTGGCGACAGCATCGCCCTTCATGCCGAGTTTCAGCTTGCGATCGGCAGGCACCACCGGCCATCCGCCGCGCGCAACGATATCGGAATATTGCTGGATCGCCCGGCTCGTCGCCTCGATGATCTCTGGTGACAAGGTCGGGATCGATGTTCTGACATCTGCCGCGCTGTTGGCGGCGGCATCGAAATTGTCAGACCACTCGGCCGAGCTGCTCTGGATCATCTGATCGACCGGGTCCTGGGCACCGGCCGAGCCGGCGCTCGCCAGCGAGCCCAAGGATGCAATCAATGATGCCGCCACGAGCGATCTGCGGCGACCCACCCCACCAATCCAACCTGAAGCAATCATTCCGCGCCTTTGACGTCCACGCCCCAAGCCCGCAAACCCGGATTCCGGCTATCACAGGCGGTTCGGCTGTTACAATGAAGGATCGCCGTTTCCGGTTCGCGCTCGCGCGAAATTTACCGATCCAACCCTCATCCTTCCTTCTCCGGGTTAATATGGCCCTTTCGTGACTCGGGCGGCTCACTGCGTATCAATGCGCAGTGATGTGGCCCGATTGCCACGCCAAAACGGCAAAGGGCCCGGCCGAAGCCGAGCCCGATGGAAGTCACCTGCCTTGGCGAGACCTAGAGGCGATAGAGTATCTGGTCGGTCCAGAAGCGCTCGAGGCGCTGCAGGGATCGATTGAGGTTGTGGAAGTCTTCGGGAGCGATGTCACCAACCTGCTGGATCGAACGGATATGCCGCTCGTAGAGCGCGTTGACGATCCCGGCGATCTCGGTGCCCTTCTCGGTCAGGCTCACGCGCACCGACCGTCGATCCATCCGCGAACGCTGGTGGTGGATGTAGCCCATCTCGACGAGCTTCTTGAGATTGTAGGAGACATTGGAGCCGAGATAATAGCCCCGCGTCCGCAGCTCTCCCGCGGTCAGCTCGGACTCGCCGATGTTGAAGAGGAGCAGCGCCTGGACGCTGTTCACATCCGAACGGCCCGAGCGGTCGAATTCGTCCTTGATCACGTCGAGGAGACGCCGGTGAAGACGCTCCACGAGCGTCAACGCCTCCAGATAGAGGGGCTTTATGTCCGTCCCCTGTGCAGGGGCGGAAACCGCCTCTACTGCCCGCTTCACGCCAACCATTGCTTCGCCTCACTGTTGCCTGGCAGGTATGCTCCCACCTGAGAATGCAGGCTACAGCGCGCGGCTGAAGATCGGCTTAAGCCACAAGCTTAACAGCGGCTTACGGTTTTTCGTCAAATCTCGACCAAGCGTCGCGATGGCGCCGCCTGATGATTGTCGGCGATCGGCTTATGTCGCCTCGGCGCGTCTGCCGAGCAGCGCCAGAGCGAGCATGCCTCCGACGGTCACGACATGGACGGCAATGATGCCATAGTCGTTACCAAATATATGCCCGAATACTACATGAAGCGCGATTTCCGAGATGGCAGCGTAGCCCCAGAGCACATTGCCCCAGGCAACCCGCATCCAGAGACCGACCGAGGCCACGAGGTCGACAACCGCAAGATGCATGGTCGCGATCTGCCAGGGCGTGGTCATCGCCTCGAACATGCCGCCGGCACCGGCGGTGACGCCGAGGATGATTGCCCATTGCCGCAGCCCGAGAAGCATCAAGGCAACCGACATGACGCGTGCATAGATTTCGATGATCAGCGGATAGCGATTGACACGCGGTACTGCTTTGTCCCGCTT
>CAYVVB010000324.1:0-11161 GCA_964454955.1 uncultured Bradyrhizobium sp.
GGGTTCACGCGCGAGGCGCGTGCCCCGGAATGACGGAGAGAGCGGGTAGCGATGCGCACCACCATTCTGTTCGGCGGCACCAACAAGGAGCGCCTCGTATCGGTCGCATCGGCCCAGGCGCTGCATGCGGCATTGCCTGAGGCCGATCTCTGGTTCTGGGACGCCGACGACAGCGTGCATGAAACCACGGGCGAGAGCCTGCTCAACCATGCGCGTCCGTTCGAGGAGGCCTTCAAGGCGGATGGACGGCGGATCGGGCGGACGATCGATGAAGCCATGGATCGAGCGAAGGCCGACGGCCGCCTCCTGGTGTTGGGGCTGCACGGCGGCCGCGCCGAGAATGGCGAACTGCAGGCGATGTGCGAGATCCGCGGCGTGCCTTTCACGGGTTCGGGCTCGGCCTCGTCGCACCTTGCGTTCGACAAGATCGCAGCCAAGCGTTTTGCGGCGATCGGCGGCGTCAAATGCGCCGCCGGCATCGCGCTGGATGACATGGAATCGGCGCTCGCCGAACATGGCAAGCTGATCGCAAAACCCGTTCGCGACGGCTCGAGCTACGGACTGATCTTCGTCAATTCGAGGCAGGACCTCGTCGCCGTGCGTAACGCCGCGAGCAAAGAGGAATATGTCATCGAGCCGTTCATCGCGGGGGCCGAGGCGACCTGCGGCGTGCTGGAGCAACAGGACGGCTCGCTCATCGCGCTGCCGCCGATCGAAATCATTCCGGCCGATGGCGGCTTCGGCTTCGACTACCGCGCGAAGTATCTGGCGAAGGCGACCCAGGAAATCTGCCCGGGCCGTTTTGCGCCCGATGTCAGCGCAGCGATCATGGAGCAGGCGCTGCGCGCACACCGCGCGCTGTCCTGCCGCGGCTATTCCCGGTCCGACTTCATCATCTCCGCCAACGGACCGGTCTTTCTCGAGACCAACACGCTGCCTGGCCTGACCAAGGCCTCGCTCTATCCCAAGGCCTTGAAGGCGCAGGGAATCGATTTCGTCAAATTTCTGCAACAGCAGATTGAGCTCGGCGCACAGCGCATACAGAGATAGCGCCTATTCCCCGCGAGGCCGGATCCGAGGCTGTTTTGGAACCGGATGGGTAAAATCTTTAATATTTTACAGCAAAGGTCTCAGGGAACAGCGGAAAAGACGCCCTGAGTCGCCCGGTTTTACCTTTTGTTTACCAGGAAGCCCGAAGGTTAACGCTGGCGGCGCATGTGATGCTTTGGCCGCCGGGTGTCAGCCGTCGCGGTTCTTGCGTTTTGACCACCGCACGAGGGGAGAGAGGCCTTGTTCCGGCCTCACGATCCAGCCCGGCCGAGCCGAGACGTCATCTGGGCCGGACACATTTATTTTGACGAGCTCGTGCAATGGATGGTGCAGGACGCCCCGCCCGATCGATCACACGATCGCTGAGGCCCCAAGCTGACCTGAAAGCGGCCGCGATCGGCGCGCTGATCTTGCTGCGCGAGTACATCCTCACGCGTCGCACCCCGCCGGCAAAGCAGTCCATCGAACGCGAGACACCGCCGCCCGTCGTCGCCTGGATCCAGCGTCACGTGCCGCGTCGCGCCGGCATGGCGGCCACGCTGCTGCTGCTGCTGACGAGCGCCGGCTTCGGCGTCGTCAAGGGCGGGCATGTCGAGGAGCTGAGCGTTGCGTTCGACGACACGCGCAATGCGCTGGCCAATTGGGCGGGTTTCCGCATCACCGCCGTCGTCATCAACGGCCGCAAGCAATTGACCCAGGATGATGTGCTGGCGATCGGCGGCATCAACGGCCGCTCCTCGCTCCTGTTCCTGGATGCGGCGGTGCTGCGCGACAAGCTGAAGGCCAATCCGTGGATCGCGGATGCTACGGTGCTCAAGCTTTATCCCGGCCGGCTCCAGGTCGATGTCGTCGAACGCTCCGCGTTCGCGCTGTGGCAGGAGGAGGGCCACCTCTCGGTGATCGCCGACGATGGCACCGTGCTCGAACCCTATGTGTCGCGCCGTTTCCTGTCGCTGCCGTTCGTGGTCGGCAAGGGCGCCGACACCCATGCGCGGGATTTTCTCGCACTGCTTGCGCGCTATCCGCAGGTGCATGCGGTCACCAGGGCGGCGATTTTCGTCGGCGAGCGGCGCTGGAACTTGCGGCTCAAGGACGGGCTCGATATCCGCCTGCCCGAGCGCGATGTCGGCAACGCGCTCGCCGAACTGAGCCGGCTCGACAAGGAAGACAAGCTGTTCTCCCGCGACATCGTCGCCGTCGACATGCGCCTGCCGGACCGGCTCGTCGTGCAATTGTCGGATGATGCGGCCAAGGCGCGCGAAAAGCTGTTTGATGACAAGAAGTCCAAGAAAAAGGCCGGTGACGCATGACCGGTCTTGACCGCGCCCAGACCCCGAAGACCCGCCCGATGCCGCCCAAGCGCACCGCGCTGGTCGCCTCGCTCGACATCGGCACCAGCAAGATCGCCTGCATGATCGCGCGACTGAAGCCGTGCACGCCCAGCGACGCGTTTCGCGGGCGCAGCCACGCGGCCGAGCTGATCGGCTACAGTCAGATCCAGTCGCGCGGCGTCAAGGGCGGCACGGTGGTCGATCTCAACGAATGCGAGCAGGCCGTGCGCCAGGCGGTGGCGCTGGCCGAGCGCATGGCCAAGGTCCGCGTCGAGTCCGTGCTGTTGTCGGTCTCGGGCGGCCGGCTGCAAGGCCAGATGATCGAGGCGGCCACGGATATTCGCGGCGGCGTCGTGACCGCTGCCGACGTTGCCCGTCTCACCTCGACCGGCATGCATCACGCCACCGGCCCCGGCCGCACCGTGCTGCATGCGCTGCCGGTCGGCTACGCGCTCGACGGGGTCAAGGGCGTGCGCGATCCCAAGGGCATGGTGGCGCGCCAGTTCGGCGTCGACATGAACGTCGTCACTGCGGACGCAACCGTTGCGCGGAATCTGATGCTGGTGGTCGAGCGCTGCCACATGAACGTCGAAGCCATGGCGGCGAGCCCTTATGTGGCGGCGCTGTCGGTCCTGACAGACGACGAAGCCGATCTCGGCGCCGCCGTGGTCGAGATGGGCGCCGGCACCACCACCATCGCGATCTACTCCGGCGGCCGCTTCGTCCATGCATCCGGCTTTGCCGTCGGCGGCCGCCACATCACGATGGATCTGGCGCGCGGTCTAAGCGCATGCATTGCGGATGCCGAGCGAATCAAGACGTTATATGGCACCGTACTGACCGGCGGGTCCGACGCGCGAGAGTTGATGTCCGTGCCGACGGCCGGCGACAACGAGCAGGATGTTCCGCAGATCGTGTCCCGCGCCACGATCGCGAACATCGTCCGCCATCGCGCCGAGGAGATTTTTGAGATGGTCCGGGACCGGCTTGCGGATTCTCCCTTTGCGGCGGAGCCCAGGGCGAGCGTTGTCCTGAGCGGCGGCGCGGCGCAGCTCACCGGTCTTGTCGAGCTCGCGGCCAGAATCCTCAACCGGCCGGTGCGGATCGGCCGGCCGCTCGGCTTCAGTCGTCTGCCCCACGAGGCGAAGAACGCCTCCTTCGCGGTGCCCGCCGGGCTCCTGGTCTATCCGCAATACGCTCACCTTGAACATGTCGAACCGCGGCACACGCGGCATCTCAAGACAGGAACCGACGGCTACTTCGGAAAGGTCGGACGATGGCTTCGCGAGGGCTTCTGATGGCTTTGTTCCGGTCCCTTCCAATTCCACCAACTCCCGCGGCCGCCGGCCGTGGCGAAACCACGCGCGCGTGATCGAGAGGCACCCATGGCACTCAATATTACTCCCCCTGACATCCACGAGTTGAAGCCCCGGATCACCGTGTTCGGCGTCGGTGGAGCGGGCGGTAATGCCGTCAACAACATGATCACCGCCGGCCTCCAGGGCGTCGACTTCGTCGTCGCCAACACGGATGCCCAGGCGCTGACGATGTCGAAGGCGCAGCGCATCATCCAGATGGGCACCCAGGTGACCCAGGGCCTCGGCGCCGGCTCCCAGCCGGACGTCGGCGCCGCGGCAGCGCAGGAGGTGATCGACGAGATCCGTGATCACCTCTCCGGCGCCAACATGGTGTTCGTCACCGCCGGAATGGGCGGCGGTACCGGCACCGGCGCCGCTCCCGTGATTGCCAAGAGCGCGCGCGAAATGGGCATTCTCACGGTCGGCGTCGTCACCAAGCCTTTCCATTTCGAAGGGGCGCGCCGCATGCGCACCGCGGAGGCCGGCATCTCCGAGCTGCACAAGGTGGTGGATACGCTGCTGATCATCCCGAATCAGAATCTGTTCCGGGTCGCGAACGAGAAGACCACCTTTGCCGACGCCTTTGCCATGGCGGACCAGGTGCTCTACTCGGGTGTCGCCTGCATCACCGACCTGATGGTCAAGGAAGGCCTGATCAATCTCGACTTCGCCGACGTCCGCGCCGTGATGCGCGAGATGGGCAAGGCGATGATGGGCACAGGCGAGGCGTCCGGCGACAAGCGGGCGCTCACCGCCGCGGAAGCCGCGATCGCCAACCCGCTGATCGACGATTCTTCCATGAAGGGCGCGAAGGGCCTTCTGATCTCGATCACCGGCGGCCGGGACCTGACGCTGTTCGAGGTCGACGAAGCCGCGACCCGGATCCGCGAGGAAGTCGACCAGGACGCCAACATCATCGTCGGCGCCACCTTCGACGAGGCGCTGGATGGCCTGATTCGCGTCTCGGTGGTGGCGACCGGCATCGAGCAGTCGCAGATCGCGCGCAGCCTCGCGCAGCAGCAGGCGCCGGCGGCGGCCCCGGCTGTCGCCTCCAACGCCTCCAACGCCTCCCCGGAAACACGCCTGGCCGACCTGACGGCGCGGCTGCGCGCCGACAACCAGCGGCTCGCGGAGCGCGCCGCCAAGCTGGAAGCGCAAGTCACCACCGCGCCGGCTTCCGCGGCGGGCCCGCAGCAGCGTGCCCCGGCCAATGTCGAGCGCGCCGCATTGGCGGCGATTGCGGCTGCGGTGTCGCCGGATGGTCATCCGGCTCCCGCAGCGCCCGTGCAGCCGGCCTCCTACGGCGACGTCACCGTCCGCCCGATTCCGCAAAAGCCCTCGCTGTTTCCCGAACCCGAGGCCGCGCGCAGCGAGCCCAGCGAGCCGATGATGCCGGAAACCTTCATTCCGCAGGCGGCGGAAAAGCCGCCGTCACGCGCGCCGCGGATGCCCAAGTTCGAGGATCTGCCGATGCCGGCCCAGGCCGAGATTCGCCAGGCCCGTGGGGAAGTGGAGGAGGAACATCCGCAAAAGACCCGGCTCTCGCTGCTGCAGCGGCTGGCCAATGTGGGTCTTGGCCGCCGTGACGAGGAGGGCGAGCCGCCGGTCGTTGCCCGGGCCGCCGGTCCTGCCATGCCGCCGCTTCCCGACCGCAAGCCGCAGCGCACCGTGCAGCAGCAAATCGCGCATAACGAGCCGGTATCGGAGTATGCCCGCCGGCCTGCGCCACAGGGTCTGGATCCCCATGGCCGCCCGGCACCTGTTGCGCCGGCGCCACAGGGAGACGATCATCTTGATATCCCGGCGTTCCTGCGCCGGCAGGCAACCTGAGAATTGTTACAACCGAACTTGTGGAAAAGGTCCCGGCGGCAAGGCCCCGGGACCTCTTCTTTTAGCCGCGCCGCTGCGCCGAATCTGTCAACAAGTCCATGAATTTAAATGATTAATTATCTATTTCATGGTCCAGAAGATGGGCCGGTATCCTGTCCGGGGCAGGTGTAATTTGGTTACGTTTTGGCGCGAATGCGGCAGAGATAGGGTAACAATCCGTAAAGAACCGTGAGTTGGCGCTCCAGGGCCCGGTGCTATCGTCTCCACGTGATTTGGGGATGCCTTGGGCACGAACCGGCCGAAAAGCCGGGGGGATCGGGTCTTTAGGTAATATCGTCGGGCGGGTTCCAATGAAGTTTGGTCGGCAGTCAACGCTTCGCGCGCAAGCCACAGTGACTGGCGTAGGCGTTCATTCCGGTTCTCCCGTTAGCCTGACGATCGGACCTGCACCTGTCGACGCGGGTTTTGTCTTCGTCCGTTCCGGTTCCGAAGGTCGCGACCGCAAGGTCCGCGCGACCGCCGATTCGGTTACCTCGACCGAGTTCGCAACCGTGCTGGGCGATCGCGAAGGTCCGCTCGTGGCGACCGCCGAACATGTACTTGCAGCACTGCGGGGAATGGGCGTCGATAACGCCACGATCGAAATCGACGGCCCCGAAGTGCCGATCATGGATGGCAGCGCCGCCGCCTTCGTTGCGGCTATCGACCAAGCGGGAATCGTTGCGCAGTCCGCGCCGCGCCGCTTCATCCAGGTGCTCAAGCCGATAAGAATGGTGATGGGCGAATCGTTCGGCGAATTGCGCCCCTACGCGGCCGGCTTCCGTGCCGAGGTCGAAATCGACTTCGCCAATCCGGTGATCGGCCGGCAGCAATACAGCCTCGACCTCACCCCGCAAGCCTTCCGCCGCGAGATTGCCCGCGCCCGTACCTTCGGCTGCATGAACGACGTGGCCCGGCTGTGGAGCGCGGGTTTCGCGCTCGGTGCCTCCTTCGAGAACTCGGTGGTGTTCGACGACGAGCGGCTGCTCAACCCGGAAGGATTGCGCTACGCCGACGAATGCGCCCGCCACAAGGTGCTCGACGTCATCGGCGACCTCGCGCTCGCCGGTCGCCCGTTGCTGGGGGCTTATCGTTCGTACCGCGGCGGCCACAAGCTCAACAATGCGGTCCTGACCGCGCTCCTGGCTGACCGGACCGCTTGGCGCGTCATCGAAGCGGAAACCGTGCGGCGCCCCCGCACCCATGCCGAACTCGGTCGGGGCATGGTCGGGGGCATGGTGGCCCCGGCCTACGGCCCCGACGTTTCCTGAACGCTCCTTCCGATATTAGCGTCCCGCCCGTTGGGGTCCTTTTCCAGATCTCCGTTAAACAAATCAGGACGATTCGCGCGCCATCGCGCCGCCTTAATCCGGGCGAAATGCCTCCCTATGCGGTTGGTTCACGGAGCTTTTTCGGCTAGAGAGGCCCTTGGTGGCATGGCAGGCGCCAGGGCGGGGTCGGCAAATTGCGTGGCATATCCGCGGCATGGCGTGACCGCCTCCATTGCGGGCGGACACCGCACCACACAGACGTCAGGTTCTTGAGAGCGATGTCGGCACACCCATTTACGCGCGAATCACGCAAGGCCGCAGCGCGACGGCTGTACCTGGCCGCCAGCCTGATCGGGCTCGCAATACCCTTGAGCGGATGCGGCACCGGCGCGCTCTGGGACAAGTTCATGGCCAAGGACGAGACCGTCGTCGATGAGCCTGCGGACAAGCTCTACAACGAGGGCTTGTACAATTTGAACCAGAAGAAGGACCCGAAGGCTGCCTCGAAGAAATTCGAGGAAGTCGATCGCGAGCATCCTTATTCCGAATGGGCCCGCAAATCGCTTCTGATGTCTGCCTATGCGTTCTACCAGGCCGGCGACTATGACGGCTGCATCGGTGCTGCGACGCGCTACGTGACCCTGCATCCCGGCAGTCCGGATGCGGCCTATGCGCAATATCTGATCGCGTCCTCGCATTACGACCAGATCCCCGATATTTCCCGCGATCAGGCCCGCACCGAAAAGGCGATCGCGGCGCTGGAGGAGGTAGTCCGCAAATATCCGACATCGGAATATTCGGTGACTGCCAAGTCCAAGATTCAGGCCGCCCGCGACCAGCTCGCGGGCAAGGAGATGGATATCGGCCGCTATTACATGCAAAGGCACGACTACACCGCGGCCATCAACCGCTTCAAATCCGTGGTCACGCAGTATCAGACCACGCGCGAAGTCGAGGAAGCGCTGTTCCGCCTGACGGAAGCCTATATGGCGATCGGCATTGTCGGCGAAGCCCAGACCGCGGCCGCCGTGCTTGGGCACAATTTTCCCGATAGCCGCTGGTACCAGGACGCTTACAATCTTGTAAAATCCGGCGGTGCCGAGCCGAGCGAGAATCAGGGATCCTGGATCAGCCGGGCCTTCAAGAAAGTTGGCCTGGGCTAGGGGATGCGGAGATTCGCCCGGCGTCGCTGCACCCCGTTTGAGCGAACTTCGAATCTCGTAGGAATCCACCTTCCATGCTGGCCCGTCTGTCGATCCGCGACATCGTCCTGATCGAACGGCTCGATATCGAGTTTTCCCGTGGCCTCGCGGTTTTGACCGGCGAGACCGGCGCGGGCAAATCCATCCTGCTCGATGCGTTCGCGCTGGCGCTCGGCGGGCGGGGCGATGCAAGCCTGGTGCGCCATGGCGCGGAACAGGGGCAGGTCACGGCGGTGTTCGACGTGCCCAAGGGACATCCTGCAACCGCGATCCTCGCTGACAACGGGTTCGAGGACACCGGCGAAATGATCCTGCGCCGCGTGCAATTTGCCGACGGCCGCACCCGCGCCTTCATCAACGATCAGGCGATCAGCGTCCAGACGCTGAAGACGGTCGGCTCCGCGCTGGTCGAGATTCACGGCCAGCACGATGAGCGTGCACTGGTCGATGCCTCGACCCATCGTCGTTTGCTCGATGCCTTTGCAGGACTGGAAAAGGACGTTGTCGGGCTGGAGCGGCTCTGGGAAGCGCGCCGCGCCGCCAATGCGGCCCTCGACGAGCACCGCGCCGGCATGGAGCGCGCCGCGCGGGAGGCCGACTATCTGCGCCACGCCTCCGACGAGTTGAAGGTGCTTTCGCCGAAGGATGGCGAGGAGACGCAGCTTGCCGAGCGGCGCACCACGATGATGGCCGGCGAGAAGATCGCGGCCGATTTGCGAGAGGCGCAGGACGCGGTGAGCGGCGATCATTCGCCGATCGCTTCTCTCTCCGCGGCGGTGCGGCGGCTGGAGCGCCGCGCGGCCAATTCGCCCGCCCTCGTCGAGCCGGCGGTGAAGGCAATCGATGCGGCGATCAATGCGCTGGAGGAGGCGGACCAGCACCTGTCGGCCGCCCTTGGCGCGACCGATTTCGATCCGCTCGAGCTCGAGCGGATCGAGGAGAGGCTGTTCGCGCTGCGCGCGGCCTCGCGCAAATATTCGACCCCCGTCGATGCCCTTGCGGCACTGGCCGCGAAATACGCCGCCGACGTGGCACTGATCGACGCCGGTGCCGAGCAGCTCAAGAAGCTGGAAGCGGCAGCCGCGGAGACCGACGCACGCTTTCGCGCCGCCGCAGGCAAGCTGTCGGCCGCGCGCCGCAAAGCCGCGGACAAGCTCGACAAGGCCGTCAATGCCGAACTGGCGCCGCTCAAGCTTGAACGCGCGAAATTCACCACGCAGGTCGACAGCGACGAGAAGTCGCCGGGGCCGCAAGGATTCGACCGCGTCGAGTTCTGGGTGCAGACCAATCCGGGGACGCGGCCGGGGCCGCTGATGAAGGTTGCCTCGGGCGGCGAGCTGTCGCGCTTCCTGCTCGCGCTGAAGGTCGTGCTGTCCGATCGCGGCTCGGCGCCGACGCTGGTGTTCGACGAGATCGATACCGGGGTCGGCGGCGCGGTCGCGGACGCCATTGGCGGGCGGCTGGCGCGGCTGGCCGATAAGGTGCAGGTGATGGCAGTGACGCATGCACCGCAGGTCGCCGCCCGCGCCGACCAGCATTTTTTGATTTCGAAGGACGCGCTCGACAAAGGCAAACGCGTCGCCACTCGCGTCAACGCGCTCGCCGCCGATCACCGCCGCGAGGAGATCGCCCGTATGCTGGCAGGCGCCGAGATCACCGCTGAAGCCCGCGCCGCTGCGGAGCGGCTGCTAAGGGCTGCGAGCGCGTAAGTCCTTGCCGTCAGTCCGGGGCGCTCGCGCCTGCGAGCGAAACCCGGAATCCCGAGAGTCCGGGTCTGGTCCTGCGGACTATCCCGGAATGACGAACCTACTTGCAGATTCGACTCGTAGAGATCATTCCAATCGGGATTCTGCGTCTCGATCAATTGTATCTTCCAGCTCCGCTTCCACTTCTTGAGCTCTTTTTCGCGCGTAATGGCTGTAGTCGCATCGTCGTAAATCTCGAACCAAACCAGCCGTGTGATATTGTATTTGGACGTGAAGCCCGGAACGGCCTTTATGCGATGCTCGTAAACCCGGCGAACGATGTCGTTTGTCATGCCGACGTAGATCGCTCCGTCCTTACGACTCGCCAGGATATACACATAGTAAGCCATGACCCCTGCCCCCCACCGTATCGTCATTTCGGGGCGCACGAAGTGCGAACCCGGAATCTCGAGGTTCCGGGTCTGGTCCTTCGGACCATCCCGGAACGACGAGCAAGAAATTTTCCCATGATAGCAAAATCAAAAGCCAGAACTCTTCCCGAGGTCGCCGATCTCACCAAGGCGCAGGCCAGGACTGAATGGAAACGGCTGGCGCTGGAGCTCGAAGAGCACGATCGGCTCTATTACCAGGAAGATGCGCCGAAGATATCGGATGCGGAATACGATGCGTTGCGCACGCGCTTCAATGCCATCGAGGCGCGCTTTCCGGAATTCGTGACACCTGAATCGCCGTCGCAGAAGGTCGGTGCGGCGCCCTCAGGCCGCTTCAGGAAAGTCCGCCACGCGGTACCGATGCTCTCGCTCGACAACGCGTTTGCGGAAGCGGACGTGCGCGACTTCATTGCGCGCATCGCGCGCTTTCTCAAGCTGGCCGACGACAAGATCGATTTCTCGGCCGAGCCGAAGATCGACGGACTATCGATGTCGCTACGCTACGAGGGCGGCGAACTCGTCACCGCGGCCACCCGCGGCGACGGCGCGGAAGGCGAGGACGTCACCGCCAATATCCGCACGCTGGAAGACGTGCCGCAAAGGCTCAGGGGCCGCAACGTGCCCGATATCTGCGAGGTGCGCGGCGAGGTCTATATGACCAAGAAGGCGTTCCTGGCGCTGAACGAGCGGCAGAGGGCGGAAGGCGGCACGATCTTCGCCAATCCGCGCAATTCGGCGGCAGGCTCGCTGCGGCAGAAGGACCCCGGCATCACCGCGTCGCGTCCGCTCGGCTTTTTTGCTTATGCCTGGGGCGAGATGAGCGCGATGCCGGAAGGAACGCAGAGCGGCATGATCCACTGGTTCGAGCGCTGCGGCTTCAAGACCAATCCGCTGACGAAGCTCTGTCATTCCGTGGACGAGCTGCTCGCCTTCCATCGCAGGA
>CAYVVB010000325.1:0-8707 GCA_964454955.1 uncultured Bradyrhizobium sp.
GACCCAGCCGGTCACGGAACATCCGGCGTGAGCGCAAACCGCCGAGTAGGCGACGATGCCGTCCGCTGCGCGCGCTCGCGTATCGTCGTCAAGCTCGTTCGGGTCGAGCCTGATGACCAGGATTTCGTTGAGGCGTGAGCCGTCGCGGACCACCGAAGACTTCGGGTCCTTCGGCCAGGCATGCACCGGCGGGCCACCCAGTTTCAGATCATCGGGTTTGATCACCTCGCCCGTATGTTCCCCTTCGGAGAGAACAAGCAGATCGCCTTTTTGCGGCCGCTCATCGCTGCCGGGCTGATCCTCCTCGGCTGCGACAGTCTGGGCGGCCGCACAGGCGCCGGCGGCGAGAGCCGTCAGCAACAGCAAACGCCGCGCAGCGTTTGGGGCCGTCTCGGGTTCCGCATCGAGCGATGCGGACGCGCATGCAACGTCTGGTTTGAGTTCTGGCATGGCACAAGTTGAGCGCTGCGACTGGGCCGAAATGAAGGCGACCAGAGCGTCTTCTTGCCGCTTGGCTGATACGCTCACTGTTTCGCTCGGAAGAGAAACGGCACCGCTGCAGCGTCTTGCAATCATATCGCCAGATACGCCCAGCGATTGCAAGTTAACCTGACACATCAGGTCGGATATTTTCGAATTGTGCGCCGCGCTAAGGCTTCTATCAGAGGGCTGTCAACGTGCCCCCTCGAACCCGCCGAGCACCGCAGCGAGATTGGCACCAAGACTATCCGACAGATATCCGCCCTCCTGGACGAACACGGTCGGCAGACCCAGTCGTGCGATCGCAGCACCGATGCGCCGGAAGCCGCCGGTCGTGACCGCAAGGCCTGCAAGCGGATCATGCTCGAAGGCGTCAAGACCGAGCGCCACCACCAGCGCGCCCGGCGCGTTGCGGACCGGATGTATGTTGGCGATCATTTCCGGACCCGCATCGCCAAGCGCGGACCATGCCTCCCAAGCTTCGGCGAGAAAACGCAAGTATTCAGGACTGTGTACCCTCAGCCGGGGCCCCTGTCCGAACGTCGTCGGCTCGATCAGTTCATGCCGGCCGGTCTTGAGGGCTGCAAGCAGCCGATCGGCGCGCTCCGGCTGCTCTGTCGTCCGCTTCACCACCCCACGCACCAGGAAGAATTGCGGATCGTGGCTGCGATGCAGTTCGGTGTAGACGGCCTTCACGCTGTCGCTCCATGGGGAATTTTATGCGCGCGTGGTTCACGTCATTCCCGACGGTGCCTGAGAGAACATCGTGTGCATGACGAGCGCGCCGATTGTGGACAGCTTAGTCTTGTCACAGCCCTTGGAACGCAGCAAGTTGGCCGTGTCGCGACCGCGCCCCCACAGTTATTGCGGCTATTGATGATCCGCCACTATTTGCCGGGCCCTGCGGGATTCGCGGTCTGGGCCGGCATTTCACCCAGAGTCACGTTGACCGAGCCTCCGCTGCCTTTTCGAAACGTGCCGAACTGCACCGAAGAGCCCGGCCTCATCCCGTGAATCTTTTTGGTCAGTTCGTTGGCGTCCTTGACCGGGGCGCCCCCCACCGAGGTGATCGTGTCGCCGGTTCTCAATCCCGCGTGCGCCGCCGGACCGTTGCTCTTGACGCTCGCTATGATCGCGCCGTGCAGATTGTTGTCGCCGAGGCTCTCGGCGAGGCCCGGCGTGATGGATTGAACTTCGGCCCCTATCCAGCCGCGCGTCACCCGGCCTTTGTCCTTCAGTTGCGGTACGACCGACTTGACGGTTTCGGCGGGGACCGCGAAGGCAACGCCCACCGAGCCGCCCGAGGGCGAGAAGATCATGCTATTGACGCCCACGACCTCGCCCTGGGTGTTAAAGGTCGGGCCGCCGGAATCGCCCTTGTTGATCGGTGCATCGATCTGGACGAGATCCTCCGCCGCATCGGCCTGTATATTGCGTTGGCGTGCGGAAACGATGCCGGCGGTGACGGAGTTTCCAAGCCCGAACGGATTTCCTGCTGTAAGCACCCAATCGCCGACACGCGGTGCTTGATCGGCAAATTTCACATAGCTGAAGTCTTCGCGCCCATCGACCTTGATCAAAGCGAGATCGCTCACAGCGTCCTTTCCCACGACCCTTGCCGAATAGGCCTTTTGGTCATTGGTCCGGATGTCCACGCTCTCGCTGTCTTCGACGACATGATTGTTGGTGATCGCATAGCCGTCCGCGGAGATGAAAAAGCCTGATCCGATCGTGATCATCTGGTGACCTTGCGGGGGCTTGCCTTCCTCAGGTACCCCGGAGCCAGGGGACTCCTGATCCTGGTCGTCCTGGTCAGGCATGTCCGGTCCAAACGGTTGCTTAAGCTGCGGCTTCCTGGCGATGTTGCCCTTGGAGACCACGGCCACCACGGCCGGTTCAACTTTTTCGACGAGATCGGCGAAGCTGCTGGGCGCCCCCCGGGTTCCATCCGCCGCGACGTGGTGCAGCAGCGCGGGCGCTGCGCTTTCGGGAGATCGCCCGCCGGGCATGGTTTGGGGCAGTGCGATACTCGCTATCGGCGTCATGGCCCAGCCGAGCGTTGCAGCGGTCATCAGCGCTCGGCCTGCGACAAGAGACAAATGTCGGTGGAACATTTTTCTTTCCCGATTTCGCGGCGTTTTCGTTGCGGTCTGCGGCCGCACGACGTCCCGGATTGAACGCGTTCGCCAAGTCACCGGTTCCTGTTCGTTCGCCCTGCAGCCGTCATCTGGCTGTCATCGAATGTGCGCCACACCTCTCCAGCACACATGGGACGGCCAGAGACATGGACTATTTCAGACGCTTCACCTTCCTTTTCGCAGCGCCCGTCTTCGAGGCTGACGATCTGGAAGGACTGCGCTTCAACCAGATCGTCGCTGAAATCGAACGCTCCGGGTTCGAGGTCGTCCGGGCCCGCAAGCTTGAAGACGCCGAGATCGCGGTGCAGACGGATGCCGCGATCGGCTGCATGGTGGTCGACTGGGGCAAGAAAGGCCTGGAGGGCAAGACCGCGGCGCTGATTAATTTGATGCGCCGCCGTGGCCTCGACTTTCCCATCATTCTGTTGATCCGCCGCAAGCGGTTCGAGGATTTGCCGGTCGAAGTGCTCGACTTCATCGACGGTTACGTTTTCCTGTCGGAGGAAACTCCGCCCTTCATCGCCAAGAACCTGATCAGCCGGCTGAAGCAATATGCGGAAACCCTCAAGACGCCGTTCTTCGGGGCGCTGGTCGACTACGCCGAAGTCGGCAACCAGCTCTGGACCTGTCCGGGACACAATGGCGGCGTGTTCTACAGCCGCAGCCCGATCGGCCGGGTCTTTGTCGAGCACCTCGGCGAAGCCATCTTTCGCGACGATCTCGACAATTCCGTGCTCGAGCTTGGCGACTTGCTCACCCATGAGGGTCCCGCGCTGAAGGCGCAAAAGGAGGCTGCGCAGATTTTCGGGGCGGAAAAGACCTACTTCGTCCTCAACGGCACCTCGACCTCCAACAAGGTGGCGCTCGGCGCGCTCGTCACCGATGGCGACCTCGTCCTGTTCGACCGCAATAATCACAAGGCCGCCCATCACGGCGCGCTGATGATGGCCGGCGGCATTCCCGTCTACATTCCGACCGTGCGCAACGCCTGGGGATTGATCGGACCGATGCGTTGGGACGCTCTCGATGAGGGCGTCTTGCGCGAGCGCATCCGAAAGCATCCGCTGGTGAAGGACAAGGAAGCCTGGCGCAAGGAACGTCCGTTCCGCATCGCCGTCATCGAGCAGTGCACCTACGACGGCACGATCTACAGCGCCGAGATGATCCTCAAGCGCATCGGTCATCTCTGCGACTACATTCTCTTCGACGAGGCCTGGGCGGGGTTCATGAAATTCCATCCGCTCTACGCCGGCCGTTTCGCCATGGGCCTCAACGGTCTGACTTCCGAAGCACCCGGAATCATCGCGACCCAATCCACCCACAAGCAGCTCGCGAGCTTTTCGCAGGCCTCGCAAATCCACATCAAGGACCGTCACATCCGCGGCCAGAAGCGACGGATCGAACACCGCCGTTTCAACGAAAGCTTCATGCAGCACGCCTCGACCTCGCCATTCTATCCGCTGTTTGCATCGCTCGACGTCGGCGCGCAGATGATGAAGGGACGCTCCGGGGAGGTATTGTGGGACGACACGATCCGGCTCGGCATCGAACTGCGCAAGAAGATCCGTGCCGTCCGCCACGAGTTCGAGGAAAAGGAGCTAAGGCCGGAGCGGCGCTGGTTCTTCGAGCCCTTCGTGCCAGATCGCGTAACCATCCCCGATGTCTCGCGCGAAGGCGGCGTGCATAACGTCGCCTGGGAGACGGTGAGCACCGACCTGCTCGCCGCCGATCCATCCTATTGGCAGCTCTCGCCTGAAATGGGCTGGCATGGCTTCCCCGGCATGGCCCGGGGTTTTGCCATGACAGATCCCAACAAGCTCACCCTCCTGACGCCGGGCTTCGACTTCGCCACGGGGGCCTATGCCGAGCACGGCATTCCCGCGCCGATCGTGGCGCAATATCTGCGCGAGAACCGAATCGTCGCGGAGAAGAACGATCTCAACTCCCTGCTCTTCCTGCTCACGCCGGGCGTCGAAGCCAGCAAGGCCGGCACGCTGATCAGCGGGCTCGTCGCCTTCAAGAAGCTGCACGACGAAAACGCCCTGTTGGAAGAGGTCATCCCCGACTTCTACCGGCGCAGGGCGGCACGTTATTCCGGCGCGCGGTTGCGCGATCTTTGTGCCGAGATGCACCGCTTCTTCCGCGATGCCGATGTCAGCGGCCTGCAAGCCAGGCAGTTCCTGCCCGAACATCTTCCGGAGATCGCACTGTCGCCTCACGATGCGGCGCGCCACCTGGTGCGCAACGACGTGGACTACCTGCCGATCGACGAAATCGCCGGCCGGATCGCGACCACGCCGTTCGTGGTCTATCCGCCGGGCATCGCCACGATCGTGCCGGGCGAGCGGCTCAACGACCGGGCGCAACCCATGATCGACTATCTCAAAATGTTCGAGAGGTGCTTCAACACGTTCCCTGGTTTTGACGTCGAGATTCAGGGGATTTACAAGGAGATCGACGGGTCGGGCCGCATCCGGTTGCACACCTATGTGGTGTCCGAATGAGCGAGAGCCTGCAGGAATCAGCCTTGGCCGGCGACAATTCACCAGCGGTGGTCGTCCGCCTCTCGCGGGACGACGATGTCGAGGCGATGCTTTCGATCTATCGCCGTCACATCCGTCGCGGCATCGAGGAAGGTGTCGATGACAGCGGCACGCCGGAGCCCGACGACCTGCGCGAGCGCCGGAAGAACTTACGCAATCACCGGCTGCCGCATCTGGTGGCGACCTTTCGCGGCGAGGTCGTCGGCTATGCCTATGTCGTGCTGTTCCGCAAGCGACCGGCCTATCGCTACACGGTCAAGCATTCGATCTATGTCCATCATGAGCATGTCGGCCGCGGCATCGGAGGACTGTTGATGCGCTCGCTCATCGATACATGCGCGGCAGCGGGCTTTCGGCAAATGATCGGCTACATCGATGCCGACAACACGGCTTCGCTCGCCATCCACGAGAAGTTCGGCTTCGCGAGAGTCGGTCAACTGCCTGCCGTCGCCTACCGGTATGGCCGCTGGGCCGATACCGTGATGGTCCAGCGATCGCTTGGCGCCGGCTCGACCGAAGCGCCGCCGCCCCTTGCTTTTCGCCGATGAGAGAGACGCGTCGGGCCGGGCCAGTCCGCTGCGCGGTCAGAAGAACGAAGACGGATGGGGCGCCGAATCGCACGGAGCGCGCTTGCGCTGGCCCCGCCGCAGCGGCGGCACCTGCCAGGCTATCACCTCGACAACGGTTGCTTCGAACGGCGGCGCCTTGGGCGCGGTCACCAGCAACGTCGCCTTGATGGTGTGATAAAATAGCGGCGCAATCGGCAGTTCCTCCGAATACAGAACTTCGAAGAGACAGGATTGGGCATGGCGCCTGTCTCCCTGTCTGGCCTCGGCGGAGCCGGTCATCGCCAGCAGCAAAATCGTGGCGAGGACCACATTTTTCATCATGCCCTCCCCCGTCTGAGGCTCCTCCATTTTATCTAAAATCGTCTCCGGTTGCAGCGTTTCGCTTGCGGTAGAGGTTTCGAATCGCGCATCGTGTGGGCTTGGCCATTCCGGTGGCCAGCTTGGTGGCGAGTTCTTGCTCTGGGGAGTGAGCATCGCTATCTTTTAGGTGGTGCGTCGGTCAGCACGCAATTTACCCAGGTGAGTTGCTGTGAAAGCGGCGGAGACGAAAGCGCTGGGCACAAAGATATCCAGGACCGTCCGGCTTGGAGGGTTGGCGGTTCGAACGATTTTTATCGCCATCCTGATCGTCATTACCGCGCGCGTTGCCAGCCCTCAGCTCGAGCACATCTGGTCCATCTGGGAGACCCCGAGCGACTTTGTCCGGGTCGCACTGGGCGTGGCGGTCTGCGGCTGGCTGCTGATCCACCTGTTCATCGTGCCCAAGGATCCCGGCGAATATCGAACCTGGCTCTATCTCGGGCTGATTATCCTGCCGCTGTCGGTCCTCTGCGCCGTGGTCATCTGGTAGCCAAGCCCCTGCGCACCGCCCTCCACGGACGGTCCGCCCGCCGCGACCAGGTCGCACCCGAGATCGGCGGCGTGCGCCGCTTCACGTGTGCGTCGGCCAATGCCGATCGCGGAACCAGGTGCGGTATTCTGTGGTCATCTTCGCGCGCTGCGCCTGCGACGCATGCCGTTTGCAGGTGGATGCTTCCTCGCTGTTCTCCGGCGCGCCCCACCGCAATTCGACGCAGTCATTCGGGTTGTAGGCCATCTCGAAGTCCGCGGCCCGGTCGATGACCTCCTTCAGCGAAAGCGTCCACTGCGAGCCATCACTGCGGGTGTAGGTTATTTTTCGCGAAGCCAGTTCGGAGGCAAGCACCGCCTGCAGTTCGCTTTTGACATCCTCGTTGCTCTTGCCATTCGGCATCGCGTAGCGGGACGCCCGCCGTATGACGCGATCGGGGAATCCCCGGACGACGTCGATCGCGATCAACAGGCGGAAATCGCGCGCCGGCGTCGAATAATCCTCCCAGGCTCCCGACGTCTCGAAGATCGAGGACCCATTGGGCATGGCGATCTCGCCGGCCTGCTTCTCCTGATATTTCCTGCCGTTCTCGACCGAGGTCACGCGCGTCTTCACCTGCTCGTTCAGACTGGCGATGGCGTCTGTCATCGCTTTAACGGGATCGAGAGGCTCGGGCGACATCACGTCATCCATGCGATCGTAAAAATCCTCGGCACTCATCCGCGACTGGTCGAGCGAGAAATCGGCGTACTGCGCATTGTTGCTGATTTCGGCGTTGGCCAGCCGCCGCAACGAGCCGTTCTTGTCACGCACGATCGGCCGGAAGTGCTTGAAGCCCGGGCTGCCGAGCGTGGGATCGTGCACGAACAGGAAATTGCCGCGCCAGAAACGCTTTCGCGTGATCGACCCGTCGGGCTCGGCATCGACCGCGAGGAAGACGCCCGGCATGCCGTCAATTTCCGGCACGCGATGCACGAGCATCAGCACGTGGCCGTAGGGGTCGGCGTACACGGTGCCCGGGCGCAGCGCTTCTTGCCTCAGGGGGACCGTGTAGAAATCGGTGTTTTCGTCGCTGCCCGCTACACGCACCGCGCCAGTATGAACGACGTCGCCGACGTCCCGCAGATATTCGCTGAAGGTCGTGGGCCGCTTCGGCTGCGGCTTCGGTGGGACCGCGGGCGTCAACGCTGCCATCGGAGGCGACTGCTGGCGGCCAAACAGGTTCAGAATCGGAGGCGCTTGCGCAGGCTGCGTGGCATCGGCGACCGTAGCCGACGCGATTTCCTGTTCGGGCGGCGGCGGCGGACGCGTGAGATCGGGATGCTCCATGTCGAACCACTGGTAGCATTTCGGCGGCCTGCCGCCGACGCCACGCGAGCAATTCGAATAACCGAATGGCAGCCCCATCTTGTAGGCGAAGTAGGCGCGCAGGAAGTACGCGAAATCCGCGCAATCGGGGCGAAGGCCGGACTGCGCGTTATCTTCGCCACGCCCCAGATAGTTGAACAGGAAATTGCGCGATCGGTCGCGCAGCACTTCATGCCAGGCTTTCCAGGACAGGTCCTGATCGGGGGGCGCATCGAATAGTTTCTCGATCCACGCCGAAAACAAGGATTCCGTCTCATGATTCCAGCTGTTGCGCACTTTCCAGAACGCGCCGGACGGAATCGGCAGCGGAGCCGGCTTGCGCGCGCTCACGGAGATGTCGCGTGTGATCGTGCTGCAATCCGCCGTCGGATGGTCGAGCGCCAGCGCAGCGTGCCACGTGCCCGCGGCCGGCTCGGCGACTTCCGCGAACCATGAGTACGGCGCACCGCCGTGCCGGTCGGACGACTGAACCGCGACGCTTCCGTCGGGCGCAACCAGGGACATCACGCCCTCAAGCGGCTTCTCGCTGACGATCATGACGCGCAGCGGCGCCCCCTTCCAGGGCGCAAGTGGCGAGGGCAGGACCGAAACGCCGGCCACCTCTCCGCAAGGGCCCGACGCTGCTCTGGCCGGCAAGCCCATCGTTGCGAGAACGAATGCAGCCGTTGCGGCGGCAGCAAGCCGACTGGCGATACGCATTCCGCCAATCTTTCTGGAGGAAACCGAAACTGCGCTCGGCCCTTGCCGATTCCATACGGC
>CAYVVB010000326.1:0-20933 GCA_964454955.1 uncultured Bradyrhizobium sp.
GGTGAACCAGCGTTTGTCACCGTCATAAGCGCGATGCGAAGCATCGTCGCCTACTTGGCACTTGCATGGGTGTGCCAGAACCACACGACTTCGCCGTCCGCGATGGCGCCGCTCGTCAGACAGCACCTTCGCGTCCACCGCACCCCGCTTCGCGTTTCGTGACGTTCGCGAGACGCCCCTCTGCAATGAGGCGGGATGCCTCAACCATACCGCTGATTCTAGTTTCGGAAAAACAGAAATATTTTAGTGCGCCGGGATTGACAGGATTCTTCGGGGCGCACCCGTCGGGCAAATCGCGCCGCAATCACCACGATACCAGTTCCGACACGGGGAACATTAGGAACCCGGAAACTCAGGCGAGAGTTGGCTTCTACAAGCTTTGCTGCCGGGCAAAGGAGGTCCTCATGTTCAGGAAGACCCTGATTGCGTTGGTCATAGCAATTCCGGGAACTGCGTTCGTATCCACCGCCGCCTCCGCGCGCGACGGGTTCTGGCACGGAGATGATTGGGGCTGGAGAGGTCCGCCTCCCGGAGCCGTCGGCGTGGTGGGGGTCGGTGTTGCCAGCACAGGCTGGGGCCCACCCTGCTGCTTCGGCCCGGGCTTTGTGGGCTGGGGAGGCTGGGGTGGTCCGCCCGAAGAGGGCTGGAACACCGAATGTACCCGCTGGCGTCGCGTTTGGACAGAATGGGGCTGGCGCGTCGTCCCCGTGAACGTTTGTTGAGCAACAATCGTCTGACGCGACGACAGGGTTCGACGTCCTGAACCGATGCCGCTCTCGCGGCACTTCGGCGAGCGCACCGATCGTCTCCCTGCCAAGAGGCGCGATGGGCCGAAGTCTTGGCCGCCGTCAACTCACTGGCAGGCAACCGCAACGGGCACCGCAATGAACCATGGGGCGCCGGCCGCGGGGCTGGCCTTTGTGTCAGCGCAAAGTTGCGAGCGGTTTTCCGCGGAAGATGCGATCAAATCAGGAATCCGGCCCGGCTTTGATTCCATCAATGGCGGAAAAGCTCTAGAAGGCGAGCCGCCGATCCCTCAATGCGATCGTGAAGCATGGAGTTCTTCCTGTGGCCCTGATGCCGGTTGTCGATGCCCTTGCCGCTGTCCTTGCGGGCAGCGAGCCCTTGCCGGAGGAGATTGTGGCGCTGGAGTTCGCCCATCACCGCACGCTGGCGCGCGATATCGTGGCGCTGCGCACGCAGCCGCCACAGGCGATGTCGGCCATGGACGGCTACGCGGTGCGCGCGGCCGATGCGGCGGAGGCGGACGCAAGGCTCGAGGTGATCGGCGAAGTCGCGGCAGGCCGCCCCTTCGACCGCGTCATCGGTAAGGGTGAAGCCGCGCGCATCTTTACGGGCGGGGTCATCCCCGAGGGGGCCGACGCCATCGTGATCCAGGAAGATACGATCGCCGATGGCAGCATCGTCACCGTCAAGGAAGCCGCGATCGTGGGCAGGCACATCCGCCCCGCCGGCGTCGATTTTCGCCAGGGCGACGTGCTTCTCCACGCCGGACGCCGCCTGACCGACCGCGATCTCTCGCTCGCCGCCAGCATGAACCATCCGGAACTGCCGGTTCGCCGCCGTCCGAAGGTCGCGTTGCTCGCCACCGGCGATGAACTGGTGATGCCGGGCACACCGCCCGGCCCCGGCCAGATCGTCTATTCCAACGGCTACGCGCTGCACGCACTGCTGCGCAGCGAAGGCGCCGAGACGATCGATCTCGGGGTTGCCGCCGACACCATGGCGGCAACCACGGCCGGCATAAGGGCCGCCCGTGAGTCGGGGGCCGACATTCTCGTCACCACGGGCGGCGCCTCGGTCGGCGACCACGACCTCGTCAAGAAGGCGCTGGAGGCGGAAGGCATCGCGATGGCGTTCTGGAAGATTGCGATGCGGCCCGGCAAACCGATGATGCATGGCAGGCTCGGCTCCATGCGCGTCATCGGCGTGCCCGGCAATCCCGTGTCGTCCTATGTCTGCACCCTGCTGTTCGTGGTGCCTTTGCTCCGCGCGCTGCTGGGCGCCAAGGTCGTCCATCATACCCGCGAAACAGCCGTGCTCGGACGCGACCTCGGGGCAAACGACGTGCGCGAGGACTACCTGCGCGCCACGCTCGAGAGGCGCGCCGACGGCGCCTTGATCGCAACGCCGGTCAGCCGCCAGGACAGTTCGCTCCTCGGCTATCTCTCACAGGCGGGCGCGCTTGTGATCCGCCCGGCCTTCGCACCTGCCGCCAAGGCCGGCTCGGCTTGCGAGATCTTGCGGCTGCCGGAGTAGAGCCTCGAATCGATTTGCTCGGTCATTCCGGGTTCACTCGCTGACGCGAGTGCCCCGGAATGACGGAGAACTGGATTGAGGCGTCGCCTCTGCGCAAAGAAATCGCGTTCATCAGAAATTAACTGGTTGCGGAACACATATCGAACATATAGTGTCCGTTCATGATTTGTTTCGAGAACCTGAGCCTCGACGTCTCGGAATCGAACGATATCAACCTGGGGATTGGTCGCGATGCTTACGCGCAAACAGTATGAACTTCTGCGTTTCATCAACGAGCGGCTGAAAGAGGCCGGCGTTCCGCCATCCTTCGACGAGATGAAGGATGCGCTCGACCTGCGCTCGAAATCGGGCATCCACCGCCTGATCACCGCTCTGGAGGAGCGCGGCTTCATCCGCCGCCTGCCCAACCGCGCCCGCGCCATCGAGGTGATCAAGCTGCCCGAACTGTCGCCCGCGAGCGGCGCCCGCCGGGGCTTCACGCCGAGCGTCATCGAAGGCAATCTCGGCAAGGGACGCGGCGCTGCGGCCGGTGACGATGGCGAACGCCCCGTGGCCGTTCCGGTGATGGGCCGCATCGCCGCCGGCACGCCGATCGAGGCGCTGCAGACCCGCAGCCACACCATCAGCGTGCCGCCCGACATGCTCGGCTCCGGCGAGCACTATGCGCTCGAGGTGCGCGGCGACTCCATGGTCGATGCCGGGATCCTCGACGGCGACATGGCGCTGATCCAGCGCAACGAGACAGCGGACACCGGCGACATCGTGGTGGCCCTGATCGACGACGAGGAAGCCACCCTCAAGCGCTTCCGCCGCCGCGGCGCGTCGATCGCGCTGGAACCCGCAAATACCGCCTACGAAGTGCGCATCCTGCCGCCCAACCGGGTGAAGATTCAGGGCAAGCTGATCGGGCTCTATCGAAAGTACTGAACTGTTTTCCGCGTGGCCTCGAAGCATGAGGCCCGCAGGGCCCGCTTTGACGCAGAAGCGGGCACCCTCCGCGCCATGATTGCGAAGCGTTTGTGCGGAGACGACGCTCAGGCAAACTCAAGCAAGAGAGACATTGCAGGCGCGCGCGACGGCGTCGGAACTGCCGGGCGCCGATTCCGGCAGCGCATGATGCTCGTGATGCGACGCACGCGCTTGAATGCGGACGCTCAAAGAAGCTCAAAGGAAATGCACGCGCTCAAACGGATGTGATCGCACTTCGCGCCCGCGGGCCGCATAATTGCCCACAAGCCCTCATAGCCTGAAGGGCTCGTCCACTCTGATAGAGGCCTGCGCCTCGAAAGAGCGCGGGTTGGCTATCTCAAAGCGAGGAGCAATCCGATGTGTGACTATAGCCTGCATGCCGTGGCGTCGCGTCCTGCCCAGGTCGGTGAAACGTTGGTCACCACGACATTCCGCGGCACCTCGACCCGTGGCTTCGCCTCAGAGAGCGATCCGACCGTTGCGGTCTGCATGATGCCCGGGACCGAGCTCGCATTCGCCGACAACGTCAGATACGACAACCGGTGGATCTGGACGCGGACCGTCAACTTCCGTGTCGGAAAATTCAATGCCATCGATACGCATATTCCCGATCGTCATCACGACGCGATTGAATTTCCGGATGGAAGCCATGTGCTGGTCACCCTGCTTTGCGAGGGCCAGCGGGTAACCGTGCTGCAATTGCCGGTGACCCATCACGCGGAGGCGCCCGCACACGGCGCAGAATCGGCGCCCGCAACAAGGTCGCTGCCGGTCGGTTAGGTCCTTTGCGTAGGTCTTTTGCACAATCGACGGTTCCGCCGGTATTTGCCGGCGGCGCCGCGTGTGCTGAAGCATAGCAGTGGTCAACAAGATCACATGGCAGAAGGCCGGGTATGTGACGCGGCCCGGCCGATACATGTTCACGTTCGGCTGGCTGACCGTCACCCCCGACGATATCGACGTGTGGGAGCGGTTCCCGAGGGCGACGTTCACGCTCGTCAAGCTGCCGGGCGCAAGCGATGGCCTCGGCGCGGATCCCGGCAGCGCCGCGAGTACGGCGGACGAATTTCATCTCGGCGCCTTCGATATCTCTCTGCCGTCGCCGCACGGCGACGGCAGATAAGCCAGCGCTCAAGGTCAATCATCCGCCTGCAGATCCTGTTCGGACGGCGTGGCATCCCGGGTGCGGGGGGCTGCAGGGCGCGAAAGGTTCGTGCTGTCGCCATCGGGCTCGCCGGCCGTCGGCGCCCACGGCCGGTCCAATCCCGTTGGCTTGACGGCTTGCACGTCAAAGCCGTTTGCAGTCCGCCGCAACGCCAGCGCGCCCTGTCGGCGCAGCCGGTCGCGTTCGATTACCGCCGCCGCACAGTCGCGCGGCGCCTGGTGAGCGCTCACGACGAGCGCGGCGCGCTCGCAATCGTCCACCAGCGCGTCGGGATGCAGCGCCTGCGCGACAAGCGCGCCATCGGCCATCGCCGCCACGCAGCCCGACTCGTCGCATGAGACGCCGCCCGCAAGCGACGCATCGCCCGCCGTTCTGTCATCGGCGTCGGCCGCGAGCCACTCCTTGACCAGAAAGGCGTCCTTGCCGGTCTGCATCAGATGCAGCCGCCCGTCGCGGCCGCGCACCGCGACATCGTGGCCGTCGGCGGAGATCAGTACGTCCGGCTGCCGCACGCAGAGAGCCCAGATCGTGGCACTGGCGAGAACGAACGCGCCCGACCAGCGCAGCGGCGAGCGCAGCAGGCCGACCAGGACGATGCCGATGGAGGCCGCGATCAGAGGTCCCGTGCCGAACGCGGCCATGCGGCCGATCGCGCCGGGAAGATGGGCGACCCATTCCGTCACCGCGATCATCCAGTCGACGCCCACGCCCATCAGCCACCAGAAAAACCCGTCGAGGCCGAACGGCATCGCCGCCAGTCCCAACAGTCCCGCAGGCATCACCAGCGCCGAGACCACCGGCATGGCTAGGAGATTGGCGAGCAGCCCGTAGGGCGTGACGCGATGAAAGTGGAAGGCGGCATAGGGCGTGGTGGCAAGTCCCGCCACCAGCGAGGCCAGCACCAGCATCACGGCCTCTCGCCCGCCCCACAGCGCAACGCGCGCCGCGGCCGAACTGTCGGGCGTCGCCAGCAATCGGGGCATGCCGACCTGCACCAGCACCACGAGCCCGAGCGTTGCGGCGAACGACATCTGAAAGCTCGGATGCACCAGCGCTTCCGGCGCGACGGCAAGCACGACCATGGCGGCGACCGCAAGCGTGCGGAAGGTGACGGCGCGGCGGTCGACCATGACCGCGATCAGCACCACCGCCGTCATGAAAAAGGATCGCTGGGTTGCGACCTCCGCGCCCGACAGCAGGAGATAAAACGCTGCCGCGACGAGAGCGGCCGCAGCCGACCACTTCTTGATTGGAAAGCCGCTCGCAAGGCCCGGGATCAGCGCGAGGACCGCGCGCACGGCAAAGAACACGACGCCGGCGACCACCGCCATGTGGTAGCCGGAGATCGACAGCACGTGGCCGAGACCCGAGATGAACATCGCATCGTTGACCGGCTCGGTGATCGCATCGCGCCGCCCGGTCAGAAGCGCGGTGGCGATCGCGCGCTCGTCGCCCTCGAGACGGGTGCGGATGCGTGCATCGATCGCATCGCGCAGCGCCTGCATCAACGCCGCGTAGCGCAGCGAAAGCCCGCCGTCGTCCTGCGGCCTGGTCTGCGCGATCGCGCCCATCACGAAGCCGGATGCGCCGATCCCCTGGAAGAACATGTCGCGCGAGAAATCGTAGGAACCCGGCCGCAGCGGCGACAGCGGCGGCATCAGACGCGCTTTCAATTCGACGAAGCTGCCGACGTCGGGCGCGGTGCCCTTGCGAACCGACAGGCGCACGCGCTCGAGCTTGAGTTCGCTGCGCTCGGCTTCCATGCGGACGACGCGCAACACGAAACGGTCGGTGCGCTCGCGAATGTCGCGCGTCTCGACAAAGCCGGCGAGCCGCACCGAGTAGAGAGGCCGCGCCAGAACGGCATGCGCGATGCGCGCAGTCTTGAACGTCGCGGTGGCAAATCCTGCGGCCATCGCCGCCGCGAGCACCACGATCGGAAAGACCCGTCGACGCCGCAGCAGGAAAGCGGCGAGGCACAGCGCAAGGGCGAAGCCCGCTGCAACTGTAAGCACCGGCTCGCGATCGGCCGAGAAGTAGACCGCAATTCCTGCGCCGAACGCCACCGGCACCCAAGGCAGGAGCCGCCCTGCGCCGGCTTCGGCGCGGACCCAGCTTCTCAGTCTGGCGACAAGGGCGTTCCAGAGGAAAAAATCGGGTGACGCATAGCCGCCGGCCTGCGCCGTGCCACGCGGCGGCCAGGTGCCCGCGATCTCTCGCACTCTGCCGCCGCCCCGCCCCGCCATCCGCCGCCACTCAACGCGTTTGGGCGGCGATGCTACCTGAAGTAGGCAACCGCCAGATAGTCGGAACAAAAGGCGAAACCACAAGTGGCCTTCTGCCGTGAAGGTGTTGGCAATGCATCACCGGCGCGACGCCGGCACCGTCAGCCCGCCGAGCAATCAAGTTGCAAAATCGGCTTGCGCGCGCCCTTAGGTTGCGCTTAGGTGCGATTGGGCTTGGGGGATTTGTTTTATGCGCGTTTTGGGGATCGTGGCGCTTGCCGCCACGCTGGGCGGTTGCGCGTCTGTCACGCGCGGCACGACGGAAAACATCAGCATCGCAACAACGCCGTCCGGGGCTGAGGCCACCATATCCGGCCTCGACGTTCCGACCACCTGCCTCACGCCGTGCGCCATCGTGGCAAAGCGTTCGGCGGACATCTCCATCACTTTGGCCAAGCCCGGCTACCAGACCGAAGTGGTGACACTGACCAAGGAAATTCCTGCAACCGGCGCCGCCGGTTTTGCCGGGAATATATTGGCTGGTGGTCTGATCGGCATGGGTGTGGACGCCGCGACCGGCGCAGCTCAAGACCATAAGCCGAACCCGGTCGTGATGACGTTGAAGCCGGTCGCGCCGGAACCGGCCGCTCCAGCGAGGCCACCGCGGAAGAAGCCGGCAGCAAGATCAGCGCCTGAGGCCGGCACCTGAACTTCCTTTGTTTGCGTCCAAGAATCAGCTCGGCTCGCTCCGCGGTGCGAGGTGAGACAGCAGATTCATCGGCAGCGGGAAGACCACGGTCGACGACCGCTCGCCCGCGATGTCATGCAGCGCCGCGAAATAGCGGAGCTGCATCGCCTGCGGCTCCTGCGCGAGCGCGCGGCCGGCCTCGACGAGCTTCTCGGCGGCCTGCTGCTCGCCCATCGCGTTGATCACCTTGGCACGCCGCAGTCGCTCCGCCTCCGCCTGCTTCGCGATAGCGCGAACCATGGTTTCGTTGAGATCGACATCCTTGATCTCGACGGTGGCAACCTTGATGCCCCAGGCATCGGTCTGCTTGTCGAGGATCTCCTGAATGTCGGCGTTGAGCTTGTCCCGTTCTGCAAGCATCTCGTCCATTTCGTGCTTGCCGAGCACCGAGCGCAGCGTGGTCTGCGCGAGCTGGCTGGTCGCGGCCATGTAGTTGCCGACCTTGAGGATCGCGCGCTCGGGATCGACGATGCGGAAATAGAGGACGGCGGTGACCTTAACCGAGACGTTGTCGCGCGAGATGACGTCCTGGGGCGGGACTTCCTGGACCGCCACGCGAAGGTCGACCTTCACCATCTGCTGCACGACCGGAATGAGGATGACGATTCCCGGACCCCACACGCCCGTGAAGCGACCGAGCGTGAAGACGACACCGCGCTCGTATTCGCGCAGGATGCGAACGGCCGACAGCAGGAATATGATGACGACCAGTGCAAGCGCTGCATAGCTCAAATAGTCCAGCATCATGACGCACCTCCTTTGCCGGTCAGCCCGGCTTTACCGGTCAGCGCAGTTTGGCGCCGTACCACCAGCGTCAAATCCACGATGCTGGCGACCTCGACCATTTCGCCGGGCCTGAAGGCCTCGGCGCCGCGCGCCTGCCAGCGTTCACCCTGGGCGAAGACGTGCCCCTCGTTCTCGGACCAGTCGAGAACCTCGGCGGACGCGCCGCGCATCGCCTGGGCGCCGACCCGCACCGGGCCCTTGCGGGCGCGGTGAAGCGAGCCCAGGACAAAAAGGAAAAGACCAATGAACATCGCCGCCGCGGCGCCGATGACCCACCATGAAAGCCTGTAACCGGGCCCTTCGACCCTGAGCAGCATCACCGCTCCCAGCACGAAGGCGACGATGCCGCCGAGGCCGAGAACAATCGTCGGGTTGAAGACTTCGATGGTCAGGAGAGCTATTCCGACCAGCATCAGGCCGAGGCCGGCGTAGTTGATGGGCAGCATATTGAGGGCGTAGAGGCCCAGCAGCAGGCTTATCGTGCCCACCACGCCGGGGGCGATCGCGCCGGGGGACAAGAACTCGAAAATCAGGCCATAAACGCCGGCCAGGAGCAGAATGAAGGCAACGTTGGGATCGGTGATCACCGCCAGGAAACGTGAGGTCCATCCGGGATCAATCGCTTCGATGACGGCGTCCTTGGTCGCCAGATGCCGCTTGTCGCCGCCCGCAAGCTCGACGGTGCGCCCGTCGATTTGTCCGAGCAATTCGGCCGGGCTCCGAGCGATGAGATCGATGACGCGGGCCTCTAACGCGCCGTTGGCCGAGAGGCTGGCGGCTTCCCGGACCGCCTTCTCGGCCCAGTCGGCATTGCGGCCGCGCAATTCGGCGAGGCTGCGGATGAAGGCAACGGCATCATTCGTCACCTTTGCCGTCATGGCATCCTTGGGCTCGCCATCCTTGGTGTCTTTTCCGCCCTTGTCGGGGGTGATGTCCGGCAGGCCCGGCAGCGGGCCGCCGATCTGGACCGGCGTTGCGGCGCCGAGATTGGTGCCCGGCGCCATTGCCGCAATGTGGGTCGCGTAAAGAATATACGTCCCGGCGCTGGCCGCGTGGGCGCCGGATGGAGCGACATAACCGACGACCGGGACGGGCGAAGCCAGAACATCCGCGATGATCTCGCGCATGCTGGTCACGAGACCGCCCGGCGTGTTGAGGCGCAGGATCACGACTTCGGCGTGCCGTTCGGCCGCTGTGGTCAAAGCGTCCTTCACGTAGCCGGCCGTCGTCGGCCCGATGGCCCCGTCGATCGAAATGGTCAGTGCAAGATTGCCGTTCTCCCCTGCCGCGGCGGAAAGCGGAGAGACAATGAGAGCGGCGACTGCACTCGCCGCTATGAGGGCCGCCTGTACGATCTGCACGGCAAGGACTCCCTTGCCGAAACATATGGCGGTGGCATTTTCGAACTACAATAAGCCGTGGACCCTGGGCCTGCCCGCGCGAAACCCGGCCAACTCACCCCTTGCCGCCGACTTCCTTGGCGAAGGTGTCGCGCAGGCCGATGGTGCGGTTGAACACCGGGCGCTCGGGTGTGGAATCCTTGTCCTGCACGAAATAGCCCTGCCGTTCGAATTGCATGACCTCGTCCGAATTGGCATCCGCGATCGCCGGCTCGATCCGCGCGTCCGTCAGGATTTCGAGCGACTGCGGATTGATGTCGGCGGCGAAGTTGGACGCGTCGGGACTGGGCTTGGCGAAGAGCTGGTTGTAGATTCGGACTTCCGCCGTCCGCGACTGCGCGGCGGGGAGCCAATGCAGCGTCGCCTTCACCTTGCGTCCGTCGGGCGCGTTGCCGCCCTTTGTCGCAGGGTCGTAAGTGCAGCGCAGCTCGACCACCTCGCCCGCCGCGTTCTTGATCGCTTCCCGGCACTTGATGAAATACGCGTAGCGGAGCCGCACCTCGCTTCCCGGCGAGAGGCGGAAGAATTTCTTCGGCGGATTTTCCATGAAATCGTCGCGCTCGATATAGAGCTCGCGGCCGAAGGCGATGCGGCGCGTGCCCTTTGCGGCATCGTCCGGATGATTGATCGCTTCGAGCTCTTCGCTCTGACCTTCCGGATAATTCTCGATCACCACCTTGAGCGGCCGCAGCACCGCCATGCGCCGCAGCGCCGTGCGGTTGAGCTCCTCGCGGATGCAGAACTCGAGCATTCCGACGTCGACGACGCTGTTGGCCTTGGCGACCCCGATGCGCTTGACGAATTCGCGGACCGCTGCCGGCGGCACGCCGCGCCGCTTCAAGCCCGCGATCGTCGGCATGCGCGGATCGTCCCAACCCGAAACATGGCCATCGCGCACAAGTAGCGTCAGCACGCGCTTCGACAACAGCGTGTAGGTGAGGTTGAGGCGCGCAAATTCATACTGGTGCGGGTGCGAGGGCACCGGCAGCTTGTCCAGGAACCAGTCGTAGAGCGGCCGGTGATCCTCGAATTCCAGCGTGCAGATCGAGTGCGTGACCCCTTCGATCGCGTCCGATTGGCCATGGGCATAGTCGTAGCTCGGATAGATCGACCATTTGTCGCCGGTCCGCGGATGGGTCGCGTGCAGGATGCGATACATCACCGGGTCGCGCAGGTTGATATTGGGCGCGGCCATGTCGATCTTGGCGCGCAGCACCCGCGTCCCGTTGGGAAACTCGCCCGCCTTCATGCGGCGGAACAGGTCGAGGTTTTCCTCGACCGGGCGGTCGCGGAACGGGCTGTTCCGGCCGGGCTCGGTCAGCGTGCCGCGCGTGATGCGGATCTCCTCCTGCGACTGGTCGTCGACGTAGGCGAGCCCGGCACGGATCAGACCCTCCGCCCATTCATAGAGCCGGTCGAAATAGTCGGAGGCGTAGAACAGGTTGCCGCCCCAGTCGAAGCCGAGCCAGCGCACATCCGCCTGGATGGAATCGATGTATTCCTGTTCTTCCTTGGTCGGATTGGTGTCGTCGAAGCGCAGGTTGCACTGCCCGGAAAACTCCTGCGCGATGCCGAAATTGAGCGCAATCGACTTGGCATGGCCGATATGCAAATAGCCGTTCGGCTCCGGAGGGAACCGGGTGACGATCTGCTCGTATTTCCTGGCGGCGAGATCGGCCTGGATGATGTCGCGAATGAAGTCGCGTCCTGCCTCGGTCGTCTCGGCCAGCGCCGGTTCTGCTGCCATTCTTTGGTCCTATCAGCGGAAAATCAGCGCACCTTCTGCCAAATTCGCTAGGATGAGCCAAGAGGTGAACAAGGTGCGCCGTCTTTAACCAAGCCTTTAGTTATGCACCGTTCCTGCTATACACCACCGCCCTCGCAGCATACGACCCGCTTCCGTAATGACTGATTCCGTCGTCACCCGCTTTGCCCCATCCCCGACCGGCTTTCTCCATATCGGAGGAGCCCGGACCGCGTTGTTCAACTGGCTCTATGCGCGAAAACATGGCGGCAAGATGCTGCTGCGGATCGAGGATACCGACCGCGAGCGCTCGACCAAGGCGGCGATCGACGCCATCCTTGACGGGCTGACATGGCTGGAGCTCGGTTGGGACGGCGAGGTCATCTACCAGTTCAGCCGCGCCGCGCGTCACCGCGAGGTCGCCGAGCAGCTTTTGGCGTCGGGCCGGGCTTACCGCTGCTACGCCACGCCCGAAGAGTTGCAGAAGATGCGCGACAAGGCGCGCGCGGAGGGGCGGACCCGCCTCTACGACGGCATGTGGCGCGACCGCGATCCCTCACAGGCGCCGGACGGCATGAAGCCGACCATCCGCTTGCGCGCACCGCTCACCGGCGAGACCGTGATCGAGGATCAGGTGCAGGGCCGCGTGGTCTGGCAGAACGAGAATCTCGACGACCTCGTGCTTTTGCGCGGCGACGGCACCCCGACCTACATGCTGGCGGTGGTGGTGGACGACCACGACATGGGGGTGACCCACATCATCCGCGGCGACGACCACCTGATCAACGCGGCACGCCAGAAGCAGATTTACGATGCGCTGGACTGGGCGATCCCCAGCATGTCGCACATTCCGCTGATCCACGGCCCCGACGGCTCGAAACTGTCCAAGCGCCACGGCGCACTCGGCGTCGATGCCTACCGCGCCATGGGATATCTGCCGGCGGCGCTGCGCAACTACCTGGTCCGGCTCGGATGGAGCCATGGCGACCAGGAGATTTTCTCGACCGAGGAGATGATCGCGGCCTTCGACCTGCCGGCGATCGGCCGCTCGGCGGCCCGCTTCGATTTCGCCAAGCTCGAAAATCTCAACGGCTACTACATCCGCCATACCGACGATCAAGCTTTGGTGAAGATGTTCGAGGACGTGCTGGACTACGTCCCCAACGGCGCGGCCGTCAAACCCAAGCTCAACGAGGTCACCCGCGCGCAACTGCTCAAGGCGATGCCGAGCCTGAAGGAGCGCGCCAAGACCCTGATCGAGCTGATCGACGGCGCCTATTTCATCTTTGCCGACCGGCCGCTGCAGGTCGAGCCGAAAGCGCAAAACCTGCTGACGCCGGAAAACCGCGAACTGATCGGCCGGTTGCGCGCCGCGCTCGAAGCCGTGGAGCCCTGGAGCGCCGAGACCACGGAAGCTGCCATGCGCGGCTTCGCCGAGGAGAACAACCTCAAGCTCGGTGCGGTCGCGCAACCCTTGCGCGTGGCGCTGACCGGCAAAACCACCTCACCCGGGATTTTCGAGGTGCTTTCGGTGCTGGGACGGACGGAATCCCTGGCCCGGCTTGCCGACCTGGCCAAGACTTAAGTCGGTCTTTACCTCTTGAAGTGGCCATCTTGCAGCGCACATAGCAATAAGCTACGCATTTGCGCGGTGCTCCTGGAATAACCGGTTGCCGACCCCTTCCACCCGTCCGGGCAGGCCCAGCCGCCGGCTTTCGCAACGATTTCATCGGGGATTTCACGATGGACGCAAAATCCAACAATACAAAAAACGCAACGCTGACCGTCGGCAACAAGACCTACGATCTCCCGATTCATAGCGGCACGATCGGTCCCGACGTCATCGACATCGGCAAGCTCTACGGCCAATCGGGCCTCTTCACCTACGACCCCGGCTTCACCTCGACCGCGAGCTGCCAGTCCAAGATCACCTATATCGACGGCGATGCCGGCGTTCTGGAATACCGCGGCTACCCGATCGAACAGCTCGCCGAACACGGCGACTTCCTCGAAACCTGCTACCTGCTGCTCTACGGCCAGCTGCCGACGGCCTCGCAGAAGAAGGATTTCGACTACCGCGTCACGCATCACACCATGGTGCACGAGCAGATGGCCCGCTTCTTCCAGGGCTTCCGGCGCGACGCCCACCCGATGGCAGTGATGGTGGCTTCGGTCGGCGCGCTCGCCGCGTTCTATCACGACTCCACCGACATCAACGATCCGAAGCAGCGCATGATCGCCTCGATGCGGATGGTTGCGAAGATCCCGACGCTGGCGGCGATGGCCTACAAATACTCGGTCGGTCAGCCCTTCGTATATCCGAAGAACTCGCTGAAATTCGCCGAGAACTTCCTCCACATGTGCTTCGCCGTGCCGTGCGAGGAATACAAGGTCAGTCCGGTGCTCGCTGACGCGCTGGAAAAGATCTTCATCCTGCACGCCGATCACGAGCAGAACGCCTCGACCTCGACGGTCCGCATCGCAGGCTCCTCGGGCGCCAATCCGTTCGCCTGCATCGCCGCGGGCATCGCCTGTCTCTGGGGCCCGGCGCATGGCGGCGCCAACGAGGCAGCGCTCAACATGCTCTACGGCATCGGCAAGGTGGAAAACATTCCCGACTTCATCAAGCAGGTGAAGGACAAGAACAGCGAAGTCCGCCTGATGGGATTTGGCCATCGCGTCTACAAGAATTACGATCCGCGCGCCAAGATCATGCAGAAGATGTGTCATGCGGTGCTGGAGGAGACCGGCCACGGCAACGATCCGATGCGCAAGGTCGCGATGGAGCTCGAAAAGATCGCGCTCAACGACCAGTACTTCATCGACCGCAAGCTCTATCCGAACGTCGACTTCTATTCGGGCATCACGCTGAAGGCGATGGGCTTCCCAACCTCGATGTTCACCGTGCTGTTCGCGGTGGCCCGCACCGTCGGCTGGATCAGCCAGTGGAGCGAGATGATCGAGGATCCGCAGCAGAAGATCGGCCGGCCGCGTCAGCTCTACACCGGCGTCACTCGCCGCGACTACGTGCCGATCGACAAGCGGACGTAAGGCCGCTTTCCCTCAGTCATCGGTCATTCCGGGATGGTGCGTCAGCACCAGACCCGGAATCTCGAGATTCTCAGGTGCGCAATGCGCACCATAGTTCGATGCTTCGCATCGCCCCGGAATGACGTGAGAGCCTAACTCCCCCGCCCGCCCTTGCGTATCGTCCCCAGCACGATGTCGGCCGCCCGCACGCTCGGCGGCTGGTCGCCGATCGACATGACGTTGTCGATCCTGCCGAAGGCTTCGACCTGCCGCCGGCGCAACGGGCTGTCGGCGAGCAATTCGCGCAAGGCCTGCGCCAGGTTTTCCGGCGTGCAATCGTTCTGGATGTACTCGGGCACCACGTTCTCGCCGATCACGAGGTTGGCGAGGATGACGGAAGACACCTTGATCGCCCGCAGCACGACGAACGCCTCGGCGCGGCCGGCTCGATAGGCGGCAACCATCGGCACGCCCGACAGCGCAAGCTCGAGCGTCACCGTACCGGACTTGGCCAGCGCGGCGCGCGCGATCCGAAATGCGGCCCGCTTCTCCGCTTCGCCGATCACGACCTTGGGGGTGACGGGCCAGTTCGCAACGCCCTCGCGAACGGCCTCTGCGAGATGCGGCATGGTCGGCAGGATCAGTTCGAAAGCGGTGCCTTGCGCACGCAACAGACCCAGCGCCTCGCCGAAGATCGCAAGATGGTGCCTGATCTCGCTGCGGCGGCTGCCCGGCAGCACCAGGAGCACCGGAGGCTCGCCATCGCGCCGCACCTGCTCGGCGACGTCGGGTCTCAAAGTCGCGAGTTGGTCGGTCAGCGGATGGCCGACATAGCTGCAGGGCGGCCCGTGCAGCCGGCGATAGGCTTCCGGCTCGAACGGCAACAGCGCCAGCACATGGTCGACATAGCGGCGCATGGCCCGCGCCCGGCCCTGCCGCCAGGCCCATACCGAGGGTGAAACATAGTCGACGATGGGAATGGCGGGATCGCGAGCGCGCACGCGGCGCGCGACGCGATGGGTGAAATCCGGGCTGTCGATGATTACCAGCACATCCGGCGAAGCTGCAACCGCGGCCGCCGCTGTCTGCCGGATCAACCGCAGGATTTTCGGCAATTGCGCCACCACGGCGGCCAGCCCGATGATCGAAAGCTCTTCAATCGGAAACAGCGTCACCAGGCCTTCCATGGCCATGGCGCGGCCGCCCACGCCCTCGAACTGAACGGCGTCGCCCAGGCGCTGGCGCAGCACCTTCATGAGCCCGGCGCCGAGCCGGTCTCCGGACTCTTCGGTCGCGATGAGAAAGACCTTCCGCCCGACCGGACCACTCGCTGTTGCGCGCAACTGGCTCATCACGCGGGCACACCCGTGACGAACAGACCGCCGGCGTCGGCCTTCTCGATCATGGCCTGCGGCTCGGCGACAAGCGCATGGCCGGCAACCACGGCTATTCCGGCGAGTTTGGCGTTAGCCGCCCCCTCGACGGTCCGCGGACCGATGGTCGGCAGATCGAAGCGCAAATCCTGGCCGCGCTTGGGCGCCTTCACCAGCACGCCGCGCCTTTCGGGCGCGCGAATCCGCCCCCTTTCGCGCAAGCTTGCAATCCGCGCGAGCAGCCCGTCGGTGCCCTCGATATCCTCGACCCCCACCACGTGGCGATCGATCACGATGGCCGCCTGCCCGATATCGAAGGCGCTGAGCGCAGCCAGCACCTCGCGCGCCAGCGCGATATCGGCGCACGCATCGGCGTCGGGCTGGGCCCTGGTCAGGCAGCCCTCGGGCATCAGCAGATCGGGGGCGACGTCCTTGATGCCCACCAGGCGAAAACCGTCGCGCTCGAAAATGCGTCCCACCCCGGAGAGCAAATGGTCGTCGCCGCCCCGGAAGGCCGCCCACACCTGCGGCAGCACGCGCAAGGTCGCCCAGTCCAGGCGAATCTCCGACAGCGCCGGCCGCGCCAGGGTGCCGATGAAGACGAGATCGCGGCAGCCTTCGCTGCGAAACAGCTTCTTCGCCCGCCCGTACTGGCCGATCGAGATCCAGTGGTGGCGATAGCGCGCGACCGGCTTCGGATCGCAGGCGCCGCGCAGCGCGAACAGCACGGGTGCGATGCCACGCCCAAGAAGCGAGTCCGCCACCGCGAAGGGCATGGCGCCGCCGCCTGCAATCAGGCCGACAGGCGATGGGTGAGGTTCGGCTCCGTTGGCGGTGGCGGGAGCGGAAGCCATGATCAATGCCGGCTGTCGCCGCCCGCAGGCAGGCAGAGCGGCCGGTGCTTGCCGCCTTCGATGAAGGTCAGGATATCCGCAATCGCCGGATCTTCGCCCGCCAGCGCCTGCACAGCGGCAAGCCTGTCCGCGAACACGCCGGGCCCGTGAAACAGCTTCTGATAGAAGGCCCGGACGGTCGCGAGCCGCTCGCGGGTGAATTTGCGCCGCTTCATGCCGATGATGTTGAGGCCTTCGAGCACGGCATATTGTCCGTTGACCAGCCCGAAGGGGATGATGTCGCCGCGTACGCCGCAGACGCCACCCACCATCACCTGTGGGCCGACGCGCGTGAACTGGTGCACCGCCGACAGGCCGCCGATATAAACATGGTCGCCGATCTCGCAGTGACCGCCCAATGTCGCCGAGGTCGCGAAGATCACGTCATTGCCGACCATGCAGTCGTGACCGACGTGACTGTTGTTCATGAAAAATCCGCGATCGCCGACGCGCGTCAGCCCGCCGCCCTTGACGGTGCCGATGTTCATCGTGACGCCTTCACGGATCGTGCAGCCGGAGCCGACTTCCAGTCTCGTCGGCTCGCCCCGGTAGCTGAGGTCCTGCGGCGCGCCGCCAAGCGCCGCGAACGGCGAGATCACGCAATCGTCGCCGATCGTGGTGTGCCCCATGACGGAGACATGGCTGATCAGCCTGTTGTTTTTCCCGATCACGACATGGGGGCCGATCATGCAATAAGGACCGATGATCGTGCCCTCGCCGATCACTGCGCCGTCCTCAACCCGCGCGGTCGGATCGATCATGCCCATTGAATTGTCTGCCCCTGCCCAAAATCTTGAATTTACATGATTTTCGGTTCGTTAGCGTGCGCGGCCAACCCTGTCCAGTGACAGTTGGTTACGCGCTGTTGCGGCGTTCAGTTTAGCGCGAACTCAACTGCGTCCTGAGGAGGCCGCGAAGCGGCCGTCTCCTGCGCAAACGGCTTCGCCGTTTGTCGCATGGGGCGACTGCCCGGATGCCGCAGCGGGGGCCGTTCATCCTTCGAGGCTCGCTGGCGCGAGCACCTCAGGATGACGGATCAGTCCGTCAGCATGGCGCCGACGTCGGCCTCGGCAACGATCGTCCCGTTGACCTTGGCGTCGCCGTGAAACCACCACATCGCCTTGCGCCGGCTGATCAGGCGCATGTGGTACTCGATCGTGTCGCCGGGAATTACGGGCTTGCGGAATTTGCACTTGTCGATGGTGAGGAAATACACCGCGCGCGGCTTCGCGGTGCCTTCCACCGACCTGATTCCGATGACACCGGCCGTCTGCGCCATGGCCTCGATCATCATCACGCCGGGATAGACCGGACGGTCGGGAAAATGCCCGAGAAACGGCGGCTCGTTGTAGGTCACATTCTTGATGCCGATGCCGCTGAAATCAGTGCGGACCTTGATGACCCGGTCGATCAGCAACATCGGATAACGGTGCGGCAGGGTCTCGAGAATGTCGTTGATATCGACCGACTCAAACTTGATCGGTGCGTCCTCCATCACTCTTGCCCTTCGCCCTTCAGATTTTCCCTGGCATCGATCTTTTCGCCGCGCGCCAGCCGCTCCAGCGCCAGGACTTCCCTGAACCACTGCTTCGTCGGCCTCGCAAGGTGACCGCCCCACCGCGCATTGGCGGGGATGTCGTCCTTCACTGCGCTCATGGCCGCAATCTGGGCGCCATCGCCGATCTTGATATGATTGTTGAGCCCGGCTTTCGCTCCGATCGCAACGTTATCGCCGATCGTCAGACTGCCCGCGAGCCCGATCTGGGCCGCCAGCAAACAACGCCGGCCGATCGTCACATTGTGGCCGATCTGGACCTGATTGTCGATTTTGGTTCCCTCGCCAATCACCGTATCGCGCAGGCTGCCGCGGTCAATCGTCGTTCCTGCCCCGATTTCCACGTCGTTCTGGATCAGGACCCGGCCTGTCTGCGGGACCTTGAGATGGCCTTCAGGGCCAAAGAACACGAAACCGTAGCCATCCTGTCCGATATTGCAGCCGGGGTGGATCAGGACATCGTTGCCGATCATGGCGCACTGGATCGCGCAGTGGGCCCCCACATTGCAATCCCGGCCGATCTTGACACTGGCGCCGATCACGGCGCCGGCCCCGATCACCGTTCCGGAACCGATCTCCACATTCGCCCCGATCACCGCCAAAGGCTCGACGATGACGCCGTCCTCCAGCCGCGCCGTCGGGTCGATGACGGCAGACGGAGCGATCCCCTCGCAGCCGAACCAGGATTGCGGCCGGAGCACATCGCGATGCAACTCGCGGGCGATCTGCACGAAGGCTCGAAAGGGCTGCTTGGCGCGCAAGACCGCGACGTGCGGCGGAACGCTCGCCTCGAACCGCGGGCTGACCACGCACGCGCCGGCCTTCGTCGACGCGAGCTGATCAGCGTATTTCAGGTTGTCGAAAAAGGCCAAGTGCATGGGGCCGGCTTCATCAAGCGATGCCAGTCCCCTCACCGTTTGGCCGGCCCTGGACGGGTCGACCAAATCACTCCCGGTCAACGCGGCGAGTTCCGCCAGCGTTGATAGCCGTGGTGGCTCAAAGAACGTCGGTTGCGCCATTCCCTCCGTCGCGGTTTGCGCCGTGGCGATCGAGATCAGAAGCTGGTGCCGCCGCCAAACTTGAATTCCTGCACGACGTCGAACGGACCCTTGGTCAGCGGTATCGCATAGTCGAACCGCAGCGGTCCGAACGGCGAGGCCCAGATCAGACCAATACCGACCGACGACCGGATCGTCTTGCTGTTGTCGTAGACCAGGCCCGTACAGGTGCCCGGGTTGGGACCTCCAGGCATGTTGACCTGGATCGGCCGCGCGCAGTTCGAGTTCTGCGGCGTCGTGACTTCGCCGGTCGCAGCCCAGGTCGTCGGGCCCTGATAGTCGTACAATCCGCCGGCGTCGGCATAGATCGCGCCCTTCAGGCCAACGTCCTTGGGCAGGAACCAGAACGGCATCTGCAATTCGACCGACGCGCCCCAGTACTTGGTGCCACCGATGGCATCCTGCGTGCCGTACGGGTTGATGTCGCGCGGACCAATGCCGTTCGGCGCGAAGCCGCGGACCAGGTTCGGTCCCATCTGGAAGTGGTCCAGCATGCGCAATTCGTTGTTGCCGATCTTGTTCAGCATACCAGCCTGCAAGTGAACCAGGCCGACGAGATCGGACACCAGCGGTGCGTAGTATTTGCCGTCGAACTGGGTCTTCAGATAGGTGACGTCACCGCCGACGCCGGCGAAGTCCTGCCTGAAGTCGAGCAGCAGACCGTCGGTCGGGTTCTTGTTGTTGTCGAGGGTGTTGTAGTCCAGCGAATAGCCGAGCGCCGAGGTCAGCGATGAGCCACCAGCGAGTTCCTTGCGGACCGGCAGCGAAGCTTCGCCGTCGCTGTAGCACCACAGCCCGAGACCCGACGCATCCGTGGCGCCCCCTGCAGCCGCCGCCCCAGCACCATTCGCCTGCACCCAGGCCGGCGACGGGTTGAAGGCCAGCAAGCTGTTGGCGGGATTGTTGTTACAGTTGTCGAGGTAATAGGGCAGCTCGATGCTCTGCTGATACAGCGAGTAACGGAGCTGCAGCGACAGATCCTCGCGCAACTGCAGGCCCAGGCGCGGACTGAAGCCGATCGTCTTCGTGCCGTAGGCGATGTAGTTGTTGGGCATCTGCTCGCGGTAATAGGCATCGAGGCCCAATGCGATGCGATAGTCGAGCAGATACGGCTCGACGAACGACAGCGACAGGCCGCGGGCGTACTGGCCGTAGGTCACCGCGGCCTTGGCGAACAGGCCGCGGCCGAGGAAGTTGCGCTCGGAAATACTCACCTCGCCGAGCGCGCCGTCTGTGGTCGAATAGCCGCCCGACACCGAGAAGTCGCCGGTGGACTTCTCTTCAAGATTGACGTTCAGGATCACCCGGTCGCTGGACGAGCCAGGCTCGGTCGTGATCTTCACTTCCTTGAAGAAATCGAGATTCTTGAGCCGCCGCTCGGCGCGGTCGACCAGCGCGCGGTTATACGCATCGCCCTCGGAAATATCGAACTCGCGCCGGATCACGTAGTCGCGGGTCCGCGTATTGCCGTGGATATTGATGCGCTCGATGTAGGTGCGCGGTCCTTCGTCGATCGAGAAGACGATCGACACGGTATGGGTGTCGAAATTGCGGTCGCCGCGCGGACGCACAACCGCGAAGGCATAGCCGCGCCGCGAGGCCTCGATCTGCATCTCCTCGACCGACTTCTCCAGCGCCTCGGCGTTATAGAGAGAGCCGACGGATACGCGCGAATAGGAGGCAAGTGCAGTGCCGTCGAAATTCGGG
>CAYVVB010000327.1:0-2782 GCA_964454955.1 uncultured Bradyrhizobium sp.
CGCGTGTTCGAAGGGCAGGCCGAGGTGTGGATCGGCGAGGATCGCGTCACGCTCACCGCGGGCCAGCTCGTCGTCGTGCCGGCCGGGCGCAAGCACGGCGTCGCCAACAGCGGCACCACCGTGCTGCGCATCCAGTCGACGCTCGCCGAGCCGGTGTTCGAGGCGGCCTACGACGACAAGCGCGAGACGCCGCGGCGGTGGTTGCCGGAGCTTGCTCTGTAGCCCGGGTTAAGCGTAGCGAAAACCCGGGACAGGTCTCGCAGCACCCGCGACCGTCCACCCGGCTTTCGCTTCGCTCAAGCCGGGCTACGACAGCCCTTGCACGGACGTCGTCGTCCTCTATATCCCAACCGATTTTGATCCCGGGGGATATTGCATGACGACCGACACCGCCGAGAAAACCGCGGCCGAGACCCACCCCTTCCAGGCCGAAGTCGCCGAGCTTTTGCACCTGATGGTGCATTCGGTCTATTCCGAGCCCGACGTCTTCCTGCGCGAGTTGATCTCCAACGCCTCCGACGCCTGTGACAAGCTGCGCTACGAGGCGATCGCCAAGCCGGCGCTGATGGAGAGCGGCGGCCCGCTCGCGATCCGCATCAGGCCGGACACCGAGGCCGGCACGCTCACGGTGGCCGACACCGGCATCGGCATGGACCGGCAGGAGCTGATTGACAATCTCGGCACGGTCGCGCGCTCGGGCACGCGCGCCTTCGTCGCCAGGCTCGCCGAAGCGAAGGATGGCGCGGGCCTGATCGGCCAGTTCGGCGTCGGTTTCTACGCGGCCTTCATGGTGGCGGACCGCATCGACGTGATCAGCCGGCGTGCCGGCGCGGACGAAGCCTGGGTCTGGCACTCCGAAGGCGGGCAGGGGTTCAGCATCGCGCCGGCGACCGAGGAGCAGGCGGCGCGCGTCGTGCGCGGGACCGAGATCGTCCTTCACCTGAAGGCGGACGCGAAGAAATATCTCGAGGCCTACGAGATCGAGCGCATCGTCTCGACCTATTCGGATCACGTCCAGTTTCCGATCGAGCTGGTCGGCAAGGAGGGCGAGCCGCGCCAGATCAACAAGGCGAGCGCCGTCTGGCAGCGCCCGAAGTCCGAGCTCAAGTCCGAGGACTACACGCAGGCCTACAAATCGATCGCGGGCGCTTTCGATGAGCCGGCGATGACGCTGCATTACCGCGCCGAGGGCCGTCTCTCCTATGCGGTGCTGTTGTTTGCACCCTCGATGCCGCCCTACGACTTGTTCGACCCGGTGCGGCGCGGCCATGTGAAGCTTTACGTGCGGCGCGTGTTCATCACCGACCAGGCGCAGCTCCTGCCGGCGTACCTGCGATTCATGCGCGGCGTCGTCGACTCGGAGGACCTGCCGCTCAACATCTCGCGCGAGATGCTGCAGAACAATCCGCAGGTCGCCGCGATGCGCAAGGCGCTCACCGGCCGGGTGATCTCCGAGCTCGAAAGCCTCGCCGAGAAGGAGCCAGAAGCTTACGGCAAGATCTGGGATGCTTTCGGCCGCGTGCTGAAGGAGGGCATCTACGAGGACTTCGAACGGCGCGACGCGCTGCTGTCGCTCGCGCGCTTCACCACCACGGCCGGCGACAAGCGCTCGCTCAGGCAGTACGTCGCCGACCTCAAGCCGAACCAGACCGAGATCTATTATCTCGTCGGCGACAGCGCGGAGCGCTTGAAGTCCAATCCGCAGCTCGAGGCCGCGCGCGCCCGTGGCATCGAGGTGCTGCTGCTGACCGATCCGGTCGATGCATTCTGGGCCGCGATGCAGCTCGAGTTCGGCGGCAAGCCGCTCAAGTCGCTAAGCCAGGGCGAGGTCGACTTCGGCCTCATTCCGTTCATCGACTCCGAGAAGAAGGATGCCGAAGAGCCTGCGAAGGATGGGGACGTCGACGAGGCGGCGGTGATTGCGGCCGTCAAGGTCGCGCTCGTCGATCGCGTCTCCGATGTGCGCGCCTCGACGCGCCTGACCGACAGCGCCGCCTGTCTCGTCGCGGGCGGGCAGGGGCCGGATCGCGAGCTCGAGCGCCTGCTCGCGCGGCACGATCGCGGCTCGGGCGCAAAGCCGATCCTCGAACTCAACATGCGCCATCCGATCGTGCGGGCGCTGGCGCGCGCCAAGGCGGGCGAAAGCGATCAGAGCGAGCTGTCGCTGCTGCTGTTCGACCAGGCGCAGATTCTCGACGGCGAGGTGCCGGACGATCCGGCTGCCTTCGCCAGGCGCCTCAACGCGTTTGTGGTGCGGGGTCTATCGTAGGCCCGTCGCCCGGCTTGAGCGAAAGCCGGGCGACCCATCGAAGTCTCAGATGTCGTGCTGGCGGACGGGCGGCGGACCGCTGCAGTCGCCGCATCGCGTGAAGTAGCGGATCGCCACGACCGTCACGATCGCGACGACGACGGCGACGATCAGTGCGACGAGCACCTTTGACCACACGCTCGGCTCGCGCGGCGTGGCTTGCGCCTCCGTCTCGCGCGCTTGCATGTTCATCGGTGCCGGCTCCCCTGTTGCGGCGCGGCGTACGGTTCGCCAGAGTGCAATCCAACGAACAGAAATCCGGCCAATGTTGGGTGATCAGCCGTCATGACCTCTCCCGTCCTGGAAAACGACCTGCGTGCCGCGATCCGCACGATTCCCGACTATCCCAAGCCCGGGATCATGTTTCGCGACATCACCACGCTGCTCGGCAGCGCGGGCGCCCGGCGGCGCGCCGTCGACGCCCAGGGGCCACCGAGGGGGGGGGGGGGTATCGACAAGGGGGCCGGCCACGGG
>CAYVVB010000328.1:0-1613 GCA_964454955.1 uncultured Bradyrhizobium sp.
GAGTTGAGATCGCCGATGACCGAGCCGGTGTAGTCTTCCGGCGTCACCACCTCGACCTTCATGATCGGCTCGAGCAGAACCGATTTGCCCTTCTGCAGCGCCTCGCGGAAAGCCGCGCGCGATGCGATTTCGAAGGCCAGCGCCGACGAGTCGACGTCATGATACTTGCCGTCGACCAGCGTCACCTTGACGTCGACCACGGGAAAGCCCGCGACCACGCCCGAGCTCAGCACGCTCTCCAGGCCCTTTTCGACGCCCGGGATGTACTCCTTGGGCACCGCGCCGCCGACGATCTTCGATTCGAACTCGAAGCCCTTGCCGGGCTCGTTCGGCTCGACGATGAAGCTCACGGCCGCGAACTGGCCGGTACCGCCGGTCTGCTTCTTGTGGGTGTAGTCGACCTCGGCGCGCCGGGTGATGCGCTCGCGGAACGCCACCTGCGGCGCACCGATATTGGCGTCCACCTTGTAGGTGCGCTTGAGGATGTCGACCTTGATGTCGAGATGGAGTTCGCCCATGCCCTTCAAAATGGTCTGGCCGGACTCGTGGTCGGTCGACACCCGGAAGGACGGATCTTCCGCGGCGAGCTTGGCAAGCGCGACACCGAGCTTTTCCTGGTCGGCCTTCGACTTCGGCTCGATCGCGATCTCGATGACCGGATCCGGGAATTCCATCTTCTCCAGGATCACCGGATGCGCGGGATCGCACAGCGTGTCACCGGTACGCGCTTCTTTCAGGCCTGCCAGCGCGACGATATCGCCGGCATAGGCTTCCTTGATGTCCTCGCGATTGTTCGCGTGCATCAGAAGCATGCGCCCGATGCGCTCCTTCTTCTCGCGCGTCGAGTTGATGACGCCCGTACCCGAGGTCAGGATGCCCGAATAGATGCGGCAGAAGGTGATCGTGCCGACGAACGGGTCGTCCATGATCTTGAACGCCAGCAGCGCCAACGGCTCCTTGTCGTCCGCCCTGCGTACGACTTCGTTGCCCTTGTCGTCGACGCCCTTGATCGCAGGCACGTCGAGCGGCGACGGCAGATAGTCGACAACGGCGTCGAGCAGAGGCTGCACGCCCTTGTTCTTGAAGGCCGAGCCGCACAGCACCGGGTAGAAGGCACCGGTCAAGACCGCCTTGCGGATCAGCCTCTTCAGCGTCGCCTCGTCCGGTTCGTTGCCGTCGAGATAGGCGGCCATGGCGTCGTCATCGAGCTCGACGGCGGCTTCCACCATCTTCTCGCGATACTCCTTGGCCTGGTCGGCCAGGTCCGCAGGGATATCGACATAGTCGAACTTCGCACCGAGCGATTCGTCGTTCCAGACGATGCCCTTCATCTTCACGAGGTCGACGAGACCCTTGAAATTGTTCTCGGCGCCAATCGGAAGCTGGATCGCAATCGGCTTGGCACCGAGGCGGTCGACGATGTCAGATAGACATTTGAAGAAGTCGGCGCCGATCTTGTCCATCTTGTTGGCGAAGACGATGCGCGGAACTTTGTACTTGTCGCCCTGACGCCAGACGGTCTCGGTCTGGGGCTCGACGCCCTGGTTGGAGTCGAGCACGCAAACCGCACCGTCAAGCACGCGCAGGCTGCGCTCCACTTCGATGGTGAAGTC
>CAYVVB010000329.1:0-5818 GCA_964454955.1 uncultured Bradyrhizobium sp.
ATCGCGGCCAATACGGCTTCATCACCGACTAAGGCGAGGCGAGGAACAAACCGATGACAGACCAAGATTTCCTCGACCGCAATCGCACCTTGCGCCTGACCGGTGCATTGGTCGGCATCGCAGTCGCGCTCGGCGCCTGCAACCATACCGACCCGGCGGTCACCGCAAGCATTCCGGACGACTATCGCCTGCGCCACCCGATCGCGGTGGAGGAAGGCAACAAATCGATCGTGGTCTTCGTCGGCCGCGGGCGCGGCGGGCTTTCCCCCGAACAACGCGCCGACGTCATGGGACTGGCGCAAAGCTGGCTGCATGAAGGCACTGGCGTCGTCACTGCCGACGTGCCGGTCGACACGCCCAATGCGCGCGCGGCCGCCGATTCGCTTCATGAGATCCAGGCCGTGTTCACAGCCGCGGGCGCGCCGCCGCACGGGCTGGTGGTGCACCACTATCGTCCCGACGATACCCGATTCCTGCCGCCGATCCGCCTGACCTATCCGCGGATGAATGCCGTCGCCGGCCCGTGCGGCCTGTGGCCGGACGACATCGGCCCCTCGATCAAGAACAAGGGCTACGAGGAGAACAGGCAATACTACAATTTCGGCTGCGCCTATCAGCGCAACATGGCGGCCATGGTCGAGAATCCCGCGGATTTCGCCCAGCCGCGGCCCGAAACGCCTCCCTACGCGGCCCGCAGGAGCGAAGCCTTCGAGAAGTACAGCAAGGGTAGCCCCACGGCGACCGTCTATCCCGAGTCCGACAAGGCCAAACTCAGCGACACCGGCAAATGATCAGCTACGCCCGCCAGAGTTCCGAACAGGCGCCGGCTACCGCCGCGCCGCCCCCTGCGGAGGATCATATCGCGCCGGCGCCGCGGGTGTCGGTGCAGGCGTTTTGCGAGACGGTGGAAACCGCTGCAGCCGTGCAGGCGGCCGGCGAAGACCGCCGGCTCGGCAAGGCGCATTTGAGGATTCAGATGGGAGGCATGGCGGCCGCCATCGAAGCCTATCGGTCGGCTCCGACCCCGAACGTCATCGTGCTGGAGGCCGACGCCCGTATCGACATTCTGGCCGGCCTCGACCAGCTCGCGTCCGTCTGCGATTCCGGCACACGGGTCATCGTGATCGGTCGTATCAACGACGTGACGCTGTACCGCGAGCTGGTGCGCCGTGGTGTCAGCGACTACGTCATCGCCCCGGTCACCGCGATCGACGTGGTGCGTTCGATCTGCAACCTGTTCTCGGCCCCGGAAGCCAAGGCCGTCGGCCGCATCGTCGCGGTCGTGGGCGCGAAGGGCGGTGTCGGCGCTTCAACCCTCGCCCACAACATCGCCTGGGCGATCGCCCGCGATCTCGCGATGGATTCGGTGGTTGCCGATCTCGACCTCGCGTTCGGAACGGCCGGGCTCGAGTACCACCAGGACCCGCCGCAAGGCATCGCCGACGCGGTGTTCTCGCCGGACCGCGTCGATATCGGCTTCATCGACCGCCTGCTGTCGAAATGCACCGATCATCTCAGCCTGCTGGCCGCGCCGGCGACGCTGGAGCGGGTCTATGATTTCGGCACCGAGGCATTCGACGCGATCTTCGATACGCTGCGCACCACCATGCCCTGCATCGTGCTGGACATGCCGCACCAATGGTCGGGCTGGACCAGGCGCGCGCTGATCGGCGCCGACGATATTCTCATCGTCGCAGCGCCCGATCTCGCCAACCTGCGCAACACCAAGAACATTTTCGATCTCCTGAAGGCTGCGCGGCCCAACGACCGGCCTCCGCTCTACTGCCTCAATCAGGTCGGCGTGCCGAAGCGCCCCGAGATCAACGCAGCCGAATTCGCCAAGGCGATCGAAAGCGAACCGATCGCCTCCATTCCGTTCGAACCGCAGCTATTCGGCTCGGCGGCCAATAACGGCCAGATGATCGCGGAAATTTCCGCAAACCATCGCGCCACGGAGATGTTCCTGCACATCGCGCAGCGGCTGACCGGCCGTAGCGAGATCAAGAAGCCGAAGGGTTCGTTCCTGTCACCCCTGATCGGCAAGCTCTTGAAGAAGTAAGTCGACCGCGTGGAGCAGTATCGTGTTTGGTAAGCGTAGCGGAATAGACAGCGAGCTCCGGGGGCCGAGGCCGGCCCCCGCGCCTGAACCCGCGCCCCAAAGTGCGGCGACCGCGCATCGCCCTCCGGCGCCGCCCGCCGTCGCCGCGCCGCCGCTCGCCCCGATCAGGCCGCCGCCACCGCCGCCGCCCGCGATGGAAACCCGCCGCTCGGACAATTACTATGAGGTCAAGGCGACGATCTTCGGCGCGCTGATCGAAGCGATCGATCTCGCCCAGCTCGCCAAGCTCGACAGCGAGTCCGCGCGCGAAGAAATCCGCGACATCGTCAACGAGATCATCGCGATCAAGAACATCGTGATGTCGATCGCCGAGCAGGAGGAGCTGCTCGACGACATCTGCAACGACGTGCTCGGCTATGGGCCGCTCGAACCGCTGCTGTCGCGCGACGACATCGCCGACATCATGGTCAACGGCGCCAACACGGTCTACATCGAGGTCGGCGGCAAGATCCAGCGCACCGGTATCCGCTTCCGCGACAACCAGCAGCTGCTGAACATCTGCCAGCGCATCGTCAGCCAGGTCGGCCGGCGCGTCGACGAAGCCTCGCCGATCTGCGACGCGCGCCTGGCCGACGGCTCGCGCGTCAACGCCATCGTGCCGCCGCTCTCCATCGACGGGCCCGCGCTCACCATCCGAAAATTCAAGAAGGACAAGCTGACGCTCGATCAGCTGGTCAAGTTCGGCGCGATCACCCCCGAGGGCGCGGAGATCCTGCAGATCATCGGCCGCTGCCGCTGCAACGTGCTGATTTCCGGCGGCACCGGCTCCGGCAAGACCACGCTTCTGAACTGCCTGACCAACTACATCGAGCACGATGTGCGCATCTTCACCTGCGAGGACGCGGCCGAGCTGCAGCTTCAGCAGCCGCACGTGGTGCGCCTGGAAACCCGGCCGCCCAATATCGAAGGCGAAGGCCAGATCACGATGCGCGAGCTGGTGCGCAACTGCCTGCGCATGCGGCCCGAGCGCATCATCGTCGGCGAGGTCCGCGGACCAGAGGCCTTCGACCTGCTGCAGGCCATGAACACCGGCCACGACGGCTCGATGGGCACGCTGCACGCGAACAATCCGCGCGAGGCGCTGTCGCGCTGCGAATCCATGATCACGATGGGCGGCTTCGCACTGCCCTCGCGCACCATTCGCGAGATGATCTGCGCCTCGATCGACGTCGTCGTTCAGGCCGCACGCCTGCGCGACGGCTCGCGCAGGATCACGCACATCACCGAGGTGATGGGGATGGAGGGCGACACCATCATCACGCAGGACATCTTCGTCTACGATCTGGTCGGCGAGGACGCCAACGGCAAGATCATCGGCCGCCATCGCTCCACCGGCATCGGGCGGCCGCGCTTCTGGGAGCGGGCGCGCTACTACAACGAGGAAAAGCGGCTCGCCGCCGCTCTCGACGCCGCCGAAGTCGCCGCAAGCCAGTGAGGCGCACGCCATGAACAACCAGGTGCTTGCTCTCGGGTTTCTCGCCGCCACCGCGATCGGCGGCATCGCCTGGGTCTTTCTGTATCCGCTGCTGTCGGGGGAAAAGCAGGCGGAGGGCCGCCGCGCTGCGATCGCCAAGCCCGAGCCGACCGGCAAGCGCCAAGTCGACAAGACCCAGCGCTCGCGCCGCGAGCAGGTCGAAAGCTCGCTGAAGGACCTCGAGGCGCGGCGGCAGAAGGAAAACAAGGTCACGCTCGGCGTCCGTTTGCAGCAGGCGGGACTGGAGAGCTGGTCGACCCAGAAATTCATGGTCGTCTCCTCGGTTCTCGGCGCCATATTTTTTGCGGTCGGCATGTTCGTGGGCAGCGGCTTGTTAGGCGCGGCCATGCTCGCCTTCGCAGGAGGTTTCGGCCTGCCGCGCTGGGGCCTGCGCTTCCTCAAGAAGCGGCGCGAGAAGAAATTTCTGGCCGCGCTGCCCGACGCCGTCGACGTCATCGTGCGCGGCATCAAGGCGGGTCTGCCGCTGTTCGACTCGATCAAGGTGGTAGCCGCCGACTCGCCGGAGCCGCTCCGGAGCGAATTCCTCGCCATCATCGAGACCCAAGCCATCGGCATGCCGCTCGGAGAGGCCTGCGCCCGGCTCTATGACCGCATGCCGGTCCCGGAGGCCAACTTCTTCGGCATCGTAGTTTCGATCCAGCAGAAGTCCGGCGGCAACCTGTCCGAAGCGCTGAGCAACCTTTCCAAGGTGCTGCGCGACCGCAAGAAGATGTCGGAGAAGATCCAGGCCATGTCGATGGAGGCCAAGGCCTCCGCCACCATCATCGGCGCGCTGCCGCCGATCGAGATGGTGCTCGTGTACCTGACGACCCCCGATTACATTTCGCTGCTGTGGACCCATCCGACGGGCCAGGTGATGCTGGTGGGCTGCGTTCTCTGGATGTCGATGGGCGTCCTGGTGATGAAGAAGATGATCAATTTCGACTTCTGAAGGTGCCTGATGTTCGAGTTCCTGGCCGCCAAGCTCCACGACGCGCACTTCCTGACGATGCTGCTTGCCGCGATCGCCGCGAGCGCGACCGCCTATACGCTGATCATGCCGTTGTTCGCGGGCGAAGGCCTCGCCAAGCGCATGAAAGCGGTGGCCGACGAGCGTGAGCGCATCCGCCAGCGCGAGCGCGACCGGCTCAACAGGACCGAGAAGGTTTCGCTGCGCCAGACGCCGAAGCAGCTTGTCTCCAAGGTGGTCGAAGACTTCAACCTCACCAAATGGCTGGCACAGGAGTCGGCGCGCGACAAGCTGGTCCAGGCCGGCTACCGCGGCCATGCGCCCTATGTCACGTTCCTGTTCGCGCGCGCCGTGGCGCCGGTCGTGCTTCTCGTGCTGGCTATCCTCTATGTGTTCGTGATCGCGCATCTGCAGAAGCCGCTGCCGATCAAGATCGGCATGTGCATCGGCGCCGCCTATCTCGGGCTGCAGGCGCCAATGCTTTTCCTGAAGAACGCCATCTCCAAGCGCCAGCTCTCGATCAAGCGCGCCTTCCCCGACGCGCTCGACCTTCTGTTGATCTGCATCGAGTCGGGCATGTCGATCGAAGCCGCGTTCCGCAAGGTGTCCACCGAGATCGCCAGCCAGTCGATCCCGCTCTCGGAAGAATTCACGCTGACCACGGCCGAGCTCTCCTACCTGCAGGACCGCAAGGTCGCCTACGAAAATCTCGCCAAGCGCACCGATCTCGACGGCGTCAAATCGGTCTGCCTCGCGCTGCAACAGTCGGAGCGCTACGGCACCCCGCTCGGCCAGAGCCTGAGGGTGCTGGCGCAGGAAAACCGCGACATGCGCATGAACGAAGCGGAGAAGAAGGCCGCGGCCCTGCCGCCCAAGCTGACGGTGCCGATGATCCTGTTCTTCCTGCCCGTACTGTTCGTCGTCATTCTGGGACCGACCTACATCAAGGTCGCGGCAACGCTGCACTGAGCCGCAGCCTATAGACAAACATCGCTGCGGTCGCCCCATCCTTCGCGACGACATTGATTCGCCCGTCGCGTTAAAGTGCCGCATCCCGACGCCTTGCGCCGTCGGGCAAATCAGCAGCATCGTCCCGCGCATCCTGTCCCGACACGAGGGGCGTATCGCGATCGTCACGACACGCGGGGCAGGTGGCGGTGGACGCGAGAGTGCTGTCTGACGAGCGGCACCATCGCGGACGGCGAAGTCGTGTGGTCCTGGCGCGCCCATGCAAGCGCCAAGTAGGCGACGATGC
>CAYVVB010000330.1:0-7698 GCA_964454955.1 uncultured Bradyrhizobium sp.
GCGGGCAAGCGGCTGGGCGCCGACGTCATGAACATGTCGGTTTCCTCCTCGTCGATGCGCAAGGGGGAAACCCTGATCGACACGGCGGTGACGCTGAACGCCATGCATCCCGACATCCTGGTGGTGCGGCACCATGCGTCCGGAGCCGTGGAACTCCTGGCGCGCAAGGTCGACGGCTCGGTGATCAATGCCGGCGACGGCGCCCATGAGCACCCGACCCAGGCGCTCTTGGACGCCCTCACCATCCGCCGCAACAAGGGCCGGATCGAGGGGCTGGTGGTCGCGATCTGCGGTGACGTGCTGCACTCCCGCGTCGCGCGCTCCAACATCCTGCTGCTCAATGCCATGGGCGCGCGGGTGCGCGTGGTCGCGCCCTCCACGCTTCTGCCTGTCGGCATCGAGCGGATGGGCGTCGAGGTCGCGCGCGACATGCGCGAGGGGCTGGAAGGCGCCGATATCGTCATGATGCTGCGACTGCAGCGCGAGCGGATGAACGGCTCCTTCGTGCCGTCCTCGAGCGAATATTTCCACTATTTCGGGCTCGACCAGAAGAAGCTGTCCTATGCCAAGCCAGATGCGCTGGTGATGCATCCGGGACCGATGAATCGCGGTGTCGAGATCGACTCCATCGTCGCGGACGGCGCGCAATCGCTGATCCGCGAGCAGGTCGAAATGGGAGTGGCGGTGCGCATGGCGGTGCTGGAAGCGCTCGCCCGCAACCTGCCCAACGCCTAGTGCGCGAACGCTAGAGCATGATCCGGACCCGAAGGGCCGCGCGAGCGCAAAGTGGAAACGGTTTTCCGAAAAGATCATGCTCAAACAAAGAGATAAGATCATGATCCGATTTCGTCTAATCGGACCATGATCTGGAGCCGGGACATGCCGATACGAAACGACCGTCGCCCAATCCTGCTCGCCAACGCACGCGTGATCGATCCGTCGCGCGATTTCGACGGTCCCGCCGACGTCCTGATCGCCGACGGGATCGTCCGCGAGGCGCGGCGCGGCATTGGCGCGGCCGGCGTGCCCGAAGGCACCGACATCATCAATTGCAACGGCAAGATCGTCGCCCCGGGGCTGATCGACATGCGCGCCTTCGTCGGCGAGCCCGGCTTCGGCCATCGCGAGACTTTTGCATCCGCGAGCCAGGCGGCCGCGACCGGCGGCATCACCACCATCATCTGTCAGCCCGACACCGAGCCCGTGATCGACAATTCGGCCACGGTCGATTTCGTGCTGCGCCGCGCCCGCGACACCGCGATCGTCAACATCCAGCCGATGGCAGCGCTCACCAAGGGGCTCGCCGGCCAGGAGATGACCGAGATCGGTCTGTTGAAAGCCGCCGGCGCGGTCGCCTTCAGCGACGGTTCCAAGAGCGTCACGAACGCGCAGGTGATGCGCCGCGCCTTGACCTACGCCCGCGATTTCGACGCGCTGATCGTCCATCACACCGAGGACCCCGACCTCGTCGGCGAAGGCGTCATGAACGAGGGCGAGTTCGCCGCGAGGCTGGGGCTGATGGGAATTCCCGATGCCGCCGAGGCCGTGATGCTGGAACGCGACATGCGCCTGGTCGGGCTGACCGGCGGGCGTTACCATGCCGCCTCGCTCTCCTGCGTCGCCTCGCTTGAGATCTTGAAGCGCGCCCGCGACGCCGGGCTCGCGGTCAGCGCCTCCGTCTCGATCAATCACGTGACGTTGAACGAAAACGATATCGGCCCCTACCGCACCTTCCTCAAGCTTTCCCCGCCGCTGCGCACCGAGGACGACCGCCAGGCCCTGGTGCAGGCGGTCGCATCGGGACTGATCGACGTCATCATGTCCGATCACGACCCGCAGGACGTCGAGGTCAAGCGGCTGCCCTTTGCGGAAGCGGCCTCCGGCGCAGTCGGCCTGCAAACCATATTGCCGGCGGCCCTGCGCCTGATCCACAATCAGGAGATGGACTGGAAGACCTTGATCCGCGCGATGTCGACGCGGCCTGCCGAACTTTTGGGCTTGCCCGGCGGCAGCCTGCGCGCTGGCGCGCCGGCCGACGTGATCGTGATCGATTCCGATACGCCGTGGGTGCTCGACCCCACCGACCTCAAATCGCAATGCAAGAACACGCCCTTCGATGAAGCGCGGTTCTCGGGACGCGTGGTGCGCACCATCGTCGGCGGCCGCACGGTCTACGAACATGTGTAACGAAAAGCCGGTTCCCACATTGCGCTCGCGCGGCCCTTCGGGTCCGAATCATGCTCTGGGGGACATCGCCGATGGGACCTGACCTCTTTCTGCCGGTTGCTCTTGTCGTCGGCTATCTCTTCGGCTCGATCCCATTCGGGCTGATCCTGACCCGACTTGCGGGAACTCCCGACCTGCGCTCGATCGGTTCCGGCAATATCGGCGCGACCAATGTGCTTCGCACCGGGCGCAAGGGACTCGCGGCAGCAACGCTGCTGCTCGATGCGCTGAAGGGCACGGTTGCGGTCATCATTGCGGGCGCCATCGGCGGACCGAATGCGGCGATGATCGCGGCGCTCGGCGCTTTCCTGGGCCACCTCTTCCCGGTCTGGCTGAAATTTCGCGGCGGCAAAGGCGTTGCCGTCTACATCGGGGTGCTGCTTGGCCTGTTGTGGCCGGCGGCGGTCGCGTTCTGCATCATCTGGCTCGCGACCGCGCTCGTCACCCGCTACTCCTCGCTGTCCGCGCTGGTGGCAAGTCTCGTCACGCCGCTGGCCCTCTGGTGGTTTGGCCACGCCGCGCTCGCAGCCCTGTTCGCCGTATTGACGCTGCTCCTGTTCTACATGCACCGCGAGAACATCCAGCGGCTGCTGGCAGGCACCGAAAGCAGGATCGGCGCGAAGCGGTAGAGAGAAGCGATCTGATTCGCGCGGCAAACTTACAACACGCGGCGCAAATCCTGTTCGCAGCCTGCTTGTAGTCTGGCGAAACTTTCACGCTCCTGTCATCCTTGTTGCGGGGTAGTTCGCGACAAGAGATTCTCCAAAGGTGAACGCACGATTCACCGGGTGCGGGGGCTGCAACTGACTAGCACATCGTTCACCGGCACGCTCTGGAACAGAGCGAGCGCGCTGCTCTCCGGGGCCGAAATCTGGTCGACGGGCAATACGACACCGGCGCGGACGCAAGACGCTGCGCCTTTGAAGACGCCTGAAGCGGCCAACATCCCGAAGAGAGCGGAACCCGCGCAACGACCGCTGCCCTCCGAGCTTCTGGCGGAGGCGCGATTCTTTTTCAATTCGACCGGCAGGCGCGCGCGGGAGGCGCAATCTGCGTCCTCGACCGGCATCGCGCCACCAGCACAAGCTGCTGCGCCGGACGTCCGCGACAACCAGGTCTGGCCACCGCAGCGACTCTCGCTTGCCCTGCAAGGTGGCGGATCGTTCGCGGCTTTCACCTGGGGCGTGCTGGAGCGGCTGCTGGAAGAGCCTGCTTGCGATTTCGACGCCATCAGCGGTTCCAGCGCCGGCAGCGTCAATGCCGTGCTGCTGGCAAGCGGACTCGTCGAAGGCGGCCGCGAGCGCGCACGGACGCGCCTTGCACAATTCTGGAACAGGATGGTGGACGAAGCCTCGTTCCGTTCGCTGATGCTGCTCGGCGGATTTTCGCCGGCCGGAAGCTCTGTCGCCTTCGGTGCGGCGCTGCGCTCGGGCCAGTTCGACCCGCTCGATCTCGATCCGTTGCGACGGGTGCTTGCCAAACACGTCAATTTCGACGCGCTGCGCGCTCCCGGCTGCCCGAAGCTCCTGATTGCGGCGACCCGCGTCCACGACGGTGCCGCGCGAATCTTCCGCAACTCCGCGATCACGGCGGACCTGGTTCTGGCCTCGACCTGTCCGCCGCTGGTTCACTGCGCCGTTGATATCGATGGCGATGCGCATTGGGACGGCGGCTTTGCCGCGAACCCGCCGCTGGTCGCGCTGGCCCAGGAATCGGCGGCGGCCGATCTGTTGGTGGTGCAGGCGACGCCCTCGCGCGACAGCTATGTCCCGATCACCGGAGCGGCGATCGACCGCCGCCTCGACCAGATCGCAGCCAATGCCACGTTGAACTCGGAAATCGCAGCCATCGAATGGGCGCGCCGCGCCGGCGCGATCTCTCCGCGCATCGCGCGGATCGCGGCGGAAGACGAGATCGAGGGACTTGCCCAGCGCAGCGCCGTCGATCTCGGGCGCGCCTTTGTCATGGCCTTGCACCGGAGCGGACGGACCGCTGCCGACCGCTGGCTACGGGGGGCGCCGAAGCCGGTTCCGGCGCGAGAGGCCTCCGCTCCGGTGCATCCGTCGTGCGAGCTCACTCTCGTCTGACGTGTCCCTTCTTCCCCCTGGGGAGGTGAAGCAGACCCGCGGAGAGTCGCGCTTTAGCGCCGTAGCGCTTCCTCGACGAAACGCGCGGCCGCGAGTGCTTTCGCGTCCTCGCCGAAACGGGCGACGATCTGCACGCCCACCGGCAAACCACCTTCCGCGACATCAGCCGGAACGTTAACGGCAGGCACACCCATCAGCGTCCAGAGCCGGTTGAAGCGCGGATCGCCGGTCGACGCGAGGCCCTTGGGCGCGGCGCCCGGCGCTGAATAGGTCAGCACGACGTCGAGATCGGAAAGAGCGTCAGCCATGGCCGGGCGCGCGCGGCTCGCGATCGCCAGCGCCTCATCGTAAGCCGACGGCGAAAGGTCCGCCGTCTCGTCCATCTTCGCTCGAAGCTTTGGCGCGATCGCGTCGTGATGCGCCTGATATTCCCAGGCCAACGCGCGATGCGCTTCAAAGTCCTGGATGACCGGCTGAGCCTGCCAAGCTTCCGCAACGATATCCGGGAGCTTCAACGGGCGAACATCGGCGCCAGCAAGCTCGGCGGCGGCCGCAGCGATCCGCAACGCCGCATCGCTCGCCGCGTCCACGCTGCCGGCAAAATCCTGGGTGACGACGCCGATCCGCGGCGGCTTTGCCAGGGAAAAGTTCGCAAGCTCCGGCCTGCCGGTCAACGCGGCGAACGCGACGGCAAGGTCCGTAACGCCGGCGGCGAACAGCCCCACCGTGTCCAGCGTCCATGAATAGCATTTGACGCCGACCGTCGGCAGCAGCCGATAAGAGGGTTTGATCGCCGCGACGCCGCAAAACGAGGCGGGCCGGATCACCGAGCCGGCGGTCTGCGTCCCCAGCGCCAGCGGAATCATGCCGGCCGCAACCGCCGCGGCCGAGCCAGCCGACGAGCCGCCCGGCGTGTGGCCGTGATTGCGCGGATTGAGCGTCGCGGTCGGATCGAGCGCGGCGAAAGCCGTCGTCGTTGTCTTGCCAACGACGGTCGCGCCGGCCCGCTTCAGTAGGCTCACCACGGAGGCATCCGCGCGCGGCTGCCAGCCTTTGTAGATCGACGAGCCCATCTCGGTCGGAAGGTCCGACGTGTCGATAATATCCTTGATGCCGACCGCGATGCCGCGCAATGGGCCTTCGGAAGCCGCGCGCGGGTCCTTAACTCGGTGAACGAAAGCGCCGATCCCCTTCTCCTGTGCCTCGATGGCGTGGAGCGATTGCGACAGCGCCGCGTCAGGCGAAATCTCGCCCTTATCAATGCGGCGCTTGAGGTCGGAAAGGGAGATCATGCCAGTCGTTCCTTGCGGGATTGAGGACCGTATACCGTCATTCCGGAGCGATGCGTAGCATCGAACCCGGAATCTCGAGATTCTCAGGTGCGCACTTGCCCACCATAGTTCGCCTCTTCGAGGCGCCCCGGAATGACCGGGTACCCCCCTTCCCCACGCGCGCAGGTTGCGCCATGCTGTCGCCGCAAGGGGGCTTCGCGTGGACGCCAGCGACACACCAATCCAACTGACCGACGCCGAGCGGATCGACCGTTTGCGCCTAATCCGCTCTGAGAATGTCGGGCCGCGCACGTTCCGTTCGCTCCTCCAGCATTGCGGCAGTGCGCGCGAAGCGCTGCGACGGTTGCCCGAGATGGCGCGGCGCGGCGGCGCGGGCCGCTTGCGTATCTGCAGCGAGGAGGACGCGCGCGCCGAGCTCGCCGCTTGCCGAAATCTTTCGATCCGCCTGCTCGCGCCGGGCGAGGACGGCTACCCCGCACGCCACGCGACGATCGACGATGCGCCGCCGCTGCTGGCGGTGCGTGGCGCCGCTGGCGCGTTGATGCGGCCGATGATCGCGATCGTCGGCTCGCGCATTGCCTCGGCCGCGGGGTTGAAATTTGCGCAAGCGCTGGCGCATGAGCTGGGCGATGCCGGCTTTATCGTCATCTCGGGGCTGGCGCGCGGCATCGACCAGGCCGCGCATCGCGCGAGCGTCGCAAGCGGCACGGTCGCCGTGCTGGCCGGCGGACACGACCGGATCTATCCGAGCGAGCATGAGAGCCTGCTTGCCGCGATCCTCGATGCCGAAGGTGCTGCAATCTCCGAAATGCCGCTCGGCCACGAGCCGCGGGCGCGGGATTTTCCCCGCCGCAACCGGCTGATCTCGGGTGCAGCGCTTGGCGTCGTCGTGATCGAGGCGGCGCAGCGTTCGGGCTCGCTGATCACGGCGCGCATGGCTGCCGAACAGGGCCGCGAGGTCTTCGCGGTGCCGGGCTCGCCGCTCGATCCGCGCGCCGCCGGCACCAATGATCTGATCAAGCAGGGCGCGACGCTGGTCACCGAAGCCAGCGACGTCATCCAGGCGGTGGCGCCGATCATGGAGCGGCCGATCGCCTATCCGTTGAGCGAGCCCGACGGCGATCCGCTGGAGGGCGATCCCGAAGATGCCGAGCGCACGCGCATCATCAATCTGCTCGGGCCGGCGCCGGTGTCGATCGACGATCTGATCCGCTTGTCCGGCGCGCCGCCTTCGGTGGTGCGCACCGTGCTGCTCGAGCTGGAGCTGGGCGACAAGCTCGCGCGCCATCGCGGCGGGCTGGTGTCGCTGCTTTAGTCCGGCGAAGCAGCCCCATTGCGTTCGTCGAAGCGACTGCGTGCGGCTTCGATCTCGGGCCGGTGGTCCATCGCCCATTGACCGAGCGCGATCACCGGCTGCTGCAAGCCGCGGCCGAGATCGGTGAGTTCGTAATCGACCCGCGGCGGAATCGTCGGGAAGACGGTGCGGGTGACGAGCCCGTCGCGCTCCAAGCCACGCAGCGTGAGCGTCAGCATCCGCTGCGAGATGCCACAGATCATGCGCTTGATCTCGTTGAAGCGCTTCGGTCCGTCGGCCAGCATCATGATGACGAAGACGCTCCATTTGTCGCCGACCCGCGCGAGGATCGACGCCACACCGCGGCAGTCACTATGCAGATGCGGCTGTGGCGGGAGAGCAGGAATGCGGCTGTGCTCAGGTTTCAAAGATGTGCCCGGGTTTCAAAAAAGTGCGTTCTTGTGCGATTGGCGAACGGTCACTCATATAGTGCGAGTTACAAACCTTTACCAAGGGTGACCTTCAGATGAAGAAACTCCTTCATGTCGATTCCAGCGTGCTCGGCCCGCACTCGGTCAGCCGGCAGCTCTCGGCCGCGATCGTCGAAAAGCTGCGCCAGACGACTGTGGACCTCGACATCATCTACCGCGATCTCGCGGCAACCCCACTCGCACACCTGTCGGGCTCGCACCTTGCGGCGGGACAAGGAGCCCACATCGAGGACCCGACCCTGCAAAAGCAGCTCGCCGAGAGCCAGGCCGTGCTGGACGAGTTTCTGGCCGCCGACATCCTCGTGCTT
>CAYVVB010000331.1:0-2976 GCA_964454955.1 uncultured Bradyrhizobium sp.
CCTGCGCCTCGTCAAGGTTTCCTCGATAGGTGTGAATCTTGTAGAGGCAAAAGTAGATCGGCAGCTCCGTCGGCGCAGCCTCCAGGGCCTGGCGGAAAATCGCGTCGGCTCTCGCCGGATCGTTCCGGTAGGCGGCGACGCCCTGCTGGAGTAGGGCGTCGATCTCGTCTGGGAGATCGCCGAAGTTGATGTTTTCTTCCGGGAAGAAGACGGTCATTGCGTTCGCAGCATCCCTTTGTGGATGACAAAGCAAGAGCCGGGCCGGGGAACGGCAGGCGGAATCGGCGGGAAACAGCAGCGTTGCAGCGGGGGCGGCGGGATTTGACAGCGTTCCCTTTCGGTCTCCGTCATGTCTGCAACAGAGCGGGCTGTTCCTGTCGCAAACCTGACAGTGAATGGCAGTTGCATCTCTCCGGATTTGAAATAGAAGCGCTGCGGGCGGGGTTTTCCCGCCCGGTGCGGGTTGGATTGCAGCTTGCATGGAACGGCTGGAGTGAGGAGCAAGCGACATGGCGATGGCAGGATCAGACATTGAAGCCTTGATCAGAGAGGCGTTCCCCGACGCACAGGTAACGGTCACCGATCTTGCCGGCGACGGGGACCATTACGGTGCCCGCATTGTCTCGAAGGCCTTCGCCGGCAAGAGCCGAGTCCAGCAGCATCAGCTGGTGTATGCGGCGCTGAAGGGAAAAATGGGCGGCGAGTTGCACGCGCTTGCGGTGGAGACCGTGGTGCCCGGCGTGACGCGCGCGGACCTTGTGTCGCTGCAGACGAATCCAACCGACCGTGGGGCAGGCGCATGAACGCGGAGACCGAGTTCGAACTCCCGCAGCTTTACCGGCATCATGTCTTCGCCTGTTACACCCAGCGGCCACCCGGCCATCCACGCGGCAGCTGCGGTGCGTCCGGCGCACAGGCGTTGTGGGAGAGGATGGGCAAGGCCGTCGAAGCGCAGGGGCTCACCGATATCGGCTTCACGGCGGCCGGTTGTCTCGGCTTTTGCAATGCGGGTCCCTTGCTGGTGGTCTATCCCGACGGCGTCTGGTACCGGCCGACCACGCCGGAAGACATCGACGAAATCGTCGAGTCCCATCTCAAGCACGATCGGCGCGTCGACCGGCTGGTGATGGTGCTGAAGCGGAACTGAAGCAGGATGAATTTTGGTGGGGTTGCTCCGGCCGCAACCTCTCCATTTCCTTCTCGCCTTGTTCGGGCAGAGGCGAACCGAATTCGTGGTCGAGCGAATCCGGCCGAAAATCACACGTCGTAGATAATTTCTCACCCCGGCGGGCAGTGCGTTCCCGTGCCTTCGCGCGAGCAGCCTTCGAGGTCTTGCCGCGTCCCATCTCCGAGCAGGGTGAGCACGGGTTCGCGGTCGAAGCCCGCGCATCGGGCGCCCATCGCCTCGATCAGCGGCCGGCGGATCAGCAGCGGATCGGCGAGCATGAGCGCGAGCGCGCTTGCCGCATCGCTTCCGTCGGGATCGATTTCACCGCACTTGATGCGGGGCGCGGCACGATTGAACCATGACGCGACCGGCGTCTCGCCGAAATACCTGCGCAGGTCATCCGCCGTCCATGGCTGCTTCAAGAGGTCCTTCGCGATAACGCTGTGGCCTGCAGCCTGGAGCGCGCGTATCTGCCGCGCATTGGTCGCGCAGCCGGGCTTCTGATAGAAGGTGACCGTCGTCATGCCCGTCTCACCTATTTCAGCACGCTGAGCTGGACGATCGGCGCCGCGCCGCCCCGCCCCAGGATGGTGTCCACCTTCTTGCGGACGGATTCCAGGGTCAGCGGCTTCACCAGCGCACCGTGCGCGCCTGCTTTCAGGCCTTCGACGGCGGTTGCTTCATCGGACTTGTCGCAGACGATCAGGACGCGAACGCCGGGAAATCTTGCCGTCATCTCGCCGATCAGGGCAGCGCCTCGCTGCTTCAAGAAAGACACGCCGAGCAGAACGACATGCGGCACCAGCCATTCGACGCCTTTGGCAAAGGCCTCTTCGGGCGTCGCCAACTCGTGGGTCTCGATTTCATCATGCAGCATGAACTGCAGGGCCGCGCGGGTGATTTCGTCGTCGTCGACCACGAACACGCGTCGCTGGTCCACGGCCTTCGACGTTTCGACGCCGATCTGCATTGTCGCTCTCCTCAAATCGCGCCTGACAGGCGGTTCCGTGAAGAGGCTAGCAATTTCCGTTCCGGTGGCTGCGTCGGGAAACGATGCGAAACGTTGGCGTCCAGCGCCAGGATGGTCGTCGACTGTTGTCCGGTTTCTGACAGCGGCGCGCCGCCTGTCAGGTTCAAAACACCGGTCGCCGTCCGCCGAGCCGCAATTTTTTCAAAGCGTAATCAGGAGCTTAATACGCCGGGACGGCGCTGGCACGCCCATTGCTATTCAGATGCAGCAACACTGAGTGAGGGCTGAGAGCACGCCGACGCGCAAGACGAGCGATGCTCTCCTTCCCGTAACCCGTGTGCCCCGTTTCTGAGAGAGAAACAAGCTCGCGCGGTAACAGCCGCGCAATCTTTGGCAATCGGTTGATGGAGAGCAACATGTCTTCACTGAGACAAATCGCCTTTTACGGCAAGGGTGGTATCGGCAAGTCGACGACCTCGCAGAACACGCTGGCGGCGCTGGCCGAAATGGGCCACCGCATCCTGATCGTCGGCTGCGATCCGAAGGCGGACTCGACCCGCCTGATCCTGCACGCCAAGGCGCAGGACACGATTCTGAGCCTCGCTGCGAACGCCGGCAGCGTCGAAGACCTCGAAATCGAGGACGTGATGAAGGTCGGCTACAAGGACATCCGCTGCGTGGAGTCCGGCGGTCCGGAGCCGGGCGTTGGCTGCGCAGGCCGCGGCGTCATCACCTCGATCAACTTCCTGGAAGAGAACGGCGCCTATGAGGACATCGACTACGTCTCCTACGACGTGCTCGGCGACGTCGTTTGCGGCGGCTTTGCGATGCCGATCCG
>CAYVVB010000332.1:0-2706 GCA_964454955.1 uncultured Bradyrhizobium sp.
AAGAGAGTCCGCGGTCGCAACATTCAACCAAACCTCATCGCGCCTCAGAGCATGCTCCGGGGCGCGACGAAGTCGCGAACTATCTCGAGATTCCGGGTCTGCGCTTCGCGCTTCCCGGAATGACGGTGCAGAGGTTACCGCCGCTCGAGCGCGAGCGACACGGCCCTGATCTCGGTCCCGGCAGGACGGATCGTTATGCTCTGCCGGTTGCCGCGGGTCGTCAGCGACAAGTTCGCGCCGAAGTTCTGGCCTTGCGCCGCGGCCTCGATATGATCGCCCGCTGCCCGTCCCGAAATCGAACCCGATGCGTTCCGGCTGGCCTCGCTCCACGAACCGGATATCTCGCTGCCGCGTGCCTGCACATCGCTGGCGAGATCGAAATTGTAGCTCGGGCTGGCGCATCGGATGTTGAGCCGGAGCGCCTCGCCGCCGCCGGCGACGTTGTAAGCTGCGCGGCAACGCAGCCGCTCCTGCTCGCCGTTGTCCATGCTCAGCGTGCCGCCGCCCACCCACGAGCCGGCCATGGCCCGGAAGGGTGACATCATCACCGCTTGCGCCGCACCGCCCGCCAGGCCGAGCGACAATGCAAGAAACCCCGCGCGCGCAATGTTGGATGGAGTCATTGGCAACCTCCTTTGTAGGTTCGGCCCGTCAACTCGGGAACATCAAAGGAGTTCAATCCGGTTCCAAGCCTCTGGTTCGCGCCGTTTCGCAGGATTAAGCTTTCCTTCGATAACCAAGAATTTCGGAGGAAATGATGCATTCGACGCCCGTCTGGCTCTCCTCGCTCGCGCTCGCGGCAGCGGGGGGCTGGTTCGCAGCAACCATGTTCGCCCAGCCCGCCACCAGCAAGGAACCGCGCTTCCCGCAACTGACCATGGATCAGCTCGACGAGAAGCAGAAGCCGCTTGGGGAGCAGATCATGAAAGTCTCCAGCGTCGGCCTCGCAGGCCCCTACAATCCGCTGCTGCGCAGCCCGGTGCTGGGCCAAAGGCTCTACGACCTGTTCTATTACCTGCGCTGGCAGACGTCGGTGCCGACCCGGCTCAACGAATTCGCCATTCTGGTCATCTCGAGGCAGTGGCGTTCGCAAGTCGAATGGTTTGCGCACGCGCCGCTCGCGGCAAAGGCCGGGCTCAAGCCCGAGATCATCGCGGAGCTGAAGGCCAACAAGCGGCCCTCGGGGATGGCCGAGGACGAGGCGGTCGTCTACGACTTCATCACCGAGCTCACCGCCACGAAGAAGATCTCCGACGAAACCTATGCGCGGGCGAAGAAGGTTTTCAGCGACCAGCAGATCGTGGATCTGACGGCGGTCGCCGGTAACTATGTGATGGTCGCGATGGTGCTTGCGATGGCGGAAGAGACCGTCCCGCCCGGCAAGGAAGAGCCGTTCAAGGTCGGGGAGGAGTAGCCTCTCGCATCACCGGCTTTGCCGGGCTTGCCTCAGGCGGCCGCGTCCTTGGCGCGGCCGATGCGGCCCAGATGGGTGAAGCCAAAGCCGGCCTGGTATTTCAAGCCATAGCCGAGCGCGCGGTCGATGCCGATATGGGCGAGCCAGATCATCGCGATCGACAGGACCAGCGGTAGGCCGAGCGCAAATCCCGCCGTCATCAGCGCGACCGGCGCCATGTAGCTGTGGGCGGCGTTATAGATAATGGCGCCGCTCCTGGGGTCCGACAGATAGGCGATGAAGCTCAAGTCGGGGACGAGAAACAGGAGCGCGAAAACCCACCAGGAGCCACCCCAGACGTCGTAGAGCAGCACCATCCCCGCGAACAGGGTAAGGCCCTCCAGCCGAAGCAGGATTTTGACCCCGCCGGTGACCGCGCCGGCGCCATCGGGGGCCGCAGGCATGCTGCTTTCGCTCATTTTGTCGCTCCCTCGACCGGTCGAATCGAGCCTCTTGTAACGCACGTTGGGGGCTTTGGGGCACCGGATTGCGCCTTTCGGTTTCCGTGTTAGAACCCGCAAAACAGTCTTGTCTGAGGCGGGCGGAGGCCAATGAAGCACATTCTGGATACCCTCGAAGAACGGCGCGCCGGGGCGCGGCTGGGCGGCGGCGAGAAGCGCATCGAGGCGCAGCACACCCGCGGCAAGCTGACCGCGCGTGAGCGCATCGAGCTTCTACTCGACAAGGGCTCATTCGAGGAGTTCGACATGTTCGTCGAACACCGCAGCTCCGAATTCGGCATGGAGAAGAGCAAGATACCGGGCGACGGCGTCGTCACCGGATGGGGCACGGTCAACGGCCGCAAGACGTTCGTGTTCGCCAAGGATTTTACCGTGTTCGGCGGCTCGCTGTCGGAGACGCACGCCCAGAAGATCGTCAAGATCCAGGACATGGCGATGAAGGCGCGCGCCCCGATCATCGGGCTCTACGACGCCGGCGGCGCGCGCATCCAGGAGGGCGTCGCGGCGCTCGCCGGCTATTCCTACGTATTCCGCCGCAACGTGATCGCCTCGGGCGTGATCCCGCAGATTTCAGTGATCATGGGTCCGTGCGCGGGCGGCGACGTCTATTCGCCGGCCATGACCGACTTCATCTTCATGGTGAAGAACACGAGCTACATGTTCGTCACCGGCCCCGACGTGGTGAAGACCGTCACCAATGAGGTGGTGACCGCGGAAGAACTCGGCGGCGCCTCGGTGCATGCTACGCGGTCCTCGATCGCGGACGGCGCGTTCGAGAACGACGTCGAGGCG
>CAYVVB010000333.1:0-5097 GCA_964454955.1 uncultured Bradyrhizobium sp.
ACCAAGCTATCCGACCTCGAGCGGGGATTCGTCCGCAGGCGGTTGAACGAGGAGAGTGAGGCGATGCAAAAGCTCTCGGAGCTGAGCTTTCCCCTCGCGCTTCACATGCCGAATCTGACTTCGGCGACGGATCGTGGGGCAAGCCATGCCTGAACTGCAGGAGCTGGTTATCGACATCCAACAGAAAGTGGTCGACCACTACAGGTCGCTCCTGAACTCGTCGACATCCGAGCCGGAGCGTGAACGCTACAGGTGCCGCATCCAGGAGCATGAACAGGAGTTGCGGCGGCTTCTAAACGAGCGCTCGGCTTCGCGCCGGGCCGCATGAGTGTCAAGTTGCTGATGGAGAGCCGCCCCCAGAGGGCGGCTCTTTTTTTGGCGACCGTCCTGAAAGCATCCGGAAACTTGCAAAACATGCACGTCGCCAGTACCTTTGAAATTCCACGCGACCACTCACACAGCGGCGCCGCTTCGCGCGCGTCGGCGGGATGATACATGCGGCTCACGAGCTTTACCGACTTCGCGCTTCGGATCTTGATGTATGCGGCGGCTCACGACGACCGGCTGATCACCATCGAGGAGGCGTCCGGGATCTACAATATCTCTCGCGCGCACCTGATGAAGGTGACGAATACCCTGACGCGAGCCGGCTTGCTGAAGGCCGTGCGCGGACGCTCGGGCGGGCTCACCCTGGCGAAGCCGCCCCGCAGGATACGGGTCGGCGACGTGGTCCGGGCGACGGAGCCGGATTTCGCGCTGGTCGAATGTTTCGGCGCCGGCAATGAATGCCGCATCACGCGCAGCTGCCGCCTGCGCGGCATCCTGCATGAGGGACTCGATGCCTTCAACGCGGTTCTCGACAAGTACACGCTCGAGGACCTGATGCTCAGGCCGAAGGATTTCGGCGTGCGGCCCGCGGCGTGACCGCCGTCGTTTGACTCTGGATCAAGCGGCGAGCGCGGACGGCATCCTGGCCCGGCCGGCTGCCGCGCGGATCGCGGCAACCGCCATCCAGTCGCGAAGCAGGCCCTTGTCTTCCCTGGAAAATGATGCGCGGCGCTTGACGTCATCGAGCGTTTCGCCGGGATGGCATCGCTTGAAATCGTCGCGGATCAGTGATTCCAGATAGGCCCGTTCCGCCTCGCTGGTCGGACGCACATGGTGGTGGGAATTGCTCAACATCGCGGTTTCTCCATTCTCCGATCTTCATCAGGGCCACCGCGCTCCAGCATCGGAATGATCCATGCCGAACATTCGCTGGGCCCGATCGTTGCGACCAGGGAGATGACTTCCAGCCGCTCTGCGCGCGAGAGGGCCCGGCCGCCCCGGTACCAGCCGGTTTCGCCAGGTCGCCGGATATCAGTCATGATCTTCCCTCCCGGCGCCGAGCAGTCGCAGGCGAACACGCCAGACGTCCGGGCCGTTCTCCAGATAGGACCAGCCGCAGCGCCCGCCATGGCGATTTTCGAGCGCCAGGCGCAGGCGCCTGGGATCATGATCCACGATGATCTGCAGCGAGTCGTCCGGCGCGAGATGTTCGAACAGGCGAAAGAGAATTGCGTGGCGGTACCGCGGCTCGATGTCCGCCACGTTGATCACGCGTTCACTGCTGCTTGCCGCTGGCATGACCCGACTCCTCGGAAGAGTTGCTCTGGAGCGGCGCAACTGGCGGGTGCTGCGCCTTCCATTCGAGCTCGAGATACAAGGCGTTGACGTGGCGGATCAGCCGGTCGGCATCGTGCGGCTCGAGAAGTCCATGCATGGCCGCATGGAAATAGGGTTTCATGATCCTGCCGGTGACGCCGCGTTCGCCAACCAGCAGATCGATGATGTTCTCCTCGAGCGGCGAAAGACTCTCGCTCGTCGTCGACACATCGAGAATGCGGTTGAGCGAGTGCTCGACCTCGCCCCATTTGGCGCGCGAGATATGGGTCAGCACATTGTTGATGTGCGGATGGGCGCGAAACGCAGCGAAAATCCGGAACGCAAGCTCGGCCAGGGCGGGCCGCTGGCGGCTGTCGGGACGGGCCTGCCCTTCAGGGTGCAGCAGATACCGGGATTGGCGCATCGCGCCCCGAGCAGGCTGCACGTCTGCCCGGTTTTCCAGCCGAACCGCAATCGTCATGATTGACCTCACTGGCTATAAGATATATTTTTAGTATATCTTTTATGCGACGCCTGCAAGGGAAAAGAGCAATGATCGAAAGCTGCCAGGAAGCCAAACGTCAAACCCCGTCCGAACGCGCTGTCGAGGTGAGCGGCGACACCTTTGTCGTCGACGCCACGCTGATCGGCGAGCTTCTGCGCATTTCTGCGGCGCAGGTGCCGGCCCTGATGCGGGACGGCGAGATCACCAGCGCCTGCGAGCGCGGACTGGATGAGCACGAAGGCGAATTCCGCCTGACGTTCTTCTACCGAAACATCCGCGCGCGACTGGGCATGGATGCGACCGGCCGGATCATTCGCAAGACGGTGATCGATTTCGGTGACGCTGAGCAGGTCCGGAAGCTGAACGGTCCGGCCGCTTGAGCCGCGGCGCCGGCACCAAGCCATGCCTATTTTCTCGCCAAAAAGGCGTCAGCGGCGTCACGCTTTTCTCGGAGAGCCGCCGGTCCTGCCCTGAACCGGGTGTCGCCCCAAAATCGCCGCGTGGCGCCGGCCGCGGCGAGGGAACCCTGGTCGCAGCTGGTGCTTATCTGTCGCGGCATGCATGCAATGCCTCGCCCGAAAACCGCCAATTTATTCGGACTCTCCTTCCATATGGCGCATCCTTGACTTCACGATAGCGCGAAGCGCGACGGAAGCCGATGAATATGGATCGGCTCCGGGATAGAGATTGATCTGTTCATCCATGCACTGCAGGGCGTCACGAACGCTACAAGTTATGGAGCTATGATTGTCTGACACAGGAACCGTTTCGGTCGTTGTCGCTACGTTCAACGGCGCGAGATTCGTTCGAGAGCAGCTCGACAGCCTGGCAAGGCAGACTCTTCCTCCCTGTGAACTGATCATCGCCGATGACGGCTCATCGGATGAAACCTTGTCGATCGTATCCCAATTCAAGAATACGGCGCCGTTTCCCGTGATCGTTCTGCGCAATGAACGGCGCCTGGGCTATGGCGAGAACTTTCTTTCGGCGGCAAGGACGGCAACGGGGACCTATCTGGCATTCTGCGACCAGGACGACATCTGGATGCCGAACAAGCTCGAGGCCGCCGTTGCAGAACTTTCGACACAGGACATCGATCTGCACGTCCATACCGCGGCAGTCATCGATGACAGCGGCGCGGAGATCGGGCGTTTCACGCAAGGTATTCGCAGGCGCCAGGTGCTCGAGCCGCTGACGCTTCCTCCATGGGGCGTCTTCTATGGCTTCTCCATGACATTCAGGCGGGCGGTTCTGGACATCATCGATCCGTGCCTGCGCGGCGATCACACCTTCGATTTCGAAGGACAATTGTCCCATGACCTGTGGGTGTACTTCATTTGCACGAGTCTGGGGCGCGTGCTCGTCGATCCGCAGGATCTCGCCAAATATCGCAGGCACGGCAGCAACCAGACGCCCAACATCACGGGCAGCATCCTGCGCATGGTGTCCGCGCGATTTGGCGTTCAGGCGCATCCGAAATTGCGGCGGGACGGCATCGCCGAACATCGCGCGCAGTTGCTGCGGCAACTCAGCCGCAACCAGACGCAGGACCGGCTGCGCGTGCACGCCGAGAAGGCTGCCGAATATTGGAGCCGGATCGCGAGGTTTGAAGCCCTGCGCATCCAGGCTTATTCGCAGGACAGGCTGACGCGACGCGCCTTGACCTGCACCAGGCTCTTGCTTGGCAACGGCTATCGTTCGCCGACATCAGGCGGATTGGGGTGGCGCCTTTTCGTGAAGGATGCCCTTTTCGGCGTGTTTCAAGTCCGACGATGGATGTCGAACGCTTAATGGCCAGCTCCCGACTGCACCACAACGTCCTCTACAATATCCTTGGCAGCCTGGTTCCGATCGTTATCGCCGTTGTCACGATCCCCGTCTACATCAGGGTCATCGGCGAAGCCCGATACGGCCTGTTGTCGCTGATCTGGCTTGCATTCGGATATTTCGGCATTTTCGACCTGGGCCTGTCCCGGGCAACCGCGCACAGGCTGGCGGCGCTTCGGGGCCGCCCGCTCGCCGATCGGGCGAGTGTTTTCTACACCGCGTGCAGTCTCAATCTTGCCTTGGGGTTCACGGCCGGCGCGATGTTCTACGTCGTCGCCGTCCCCCTCGCCGGCCATTTCACCCATGACGCGGCCCTGCATCAGGAGGTGCTCGAGGCGCTTCCGCTGATTGCGGCCTTCTTTCCGGTCGGCCTTCTCGGCGGCGTGCTCGCCGGCTGCCTGCAGGCCGACGAACGCTTTCTCGAACTCAACCTGCAGCAGTCGGTCGGCTCCGTGCTGATGCAATGTCTGCCTCTCGTCTTCGTCCATCTCTGGCAGAACGACCTGGCCGCCGCCGTCCTCGGCGCGATCATAGCGAGATGTTTCAACGTCGCCTGGCTCGCCCTCGTCTGCCTGAAGTGGGCCTACGGCGCCGGACGGCCGCAGGTCCGCAAACACCACATTCCCAACCTGTTCAAATACGGCGGCTGGATCACGATTTCGGACATGATCGCGCCCGTGCTGAACGGCTTCGATCAAATGGTCATCGGCATGATGCTGGGGCCGAGCGCGGCCGCGCATTACTCGGTGCCGTATAATATGGCGTCCAAGGCCTTGATCCTTCCGGCAGCGCTCAACAGCGCGATATTTCCCCGTCTGTCCGGAATGAACGCCGCCGATGCCCAGCAGATCAGCAAGAAGTCGCTCTTCATAATGGCCGGCGTCATGGCGTTGATTTGCGTTCCGGCCATCCTGTTGGCCCACCCCGTGCTCCGGCTCTGGATCGGGAGCGACTTCGCCCTCGCGTCCCACCTCCCCGCGTCGATTCTGCTGGTCGGGATGTGGTTCAACAGCATCGGCTATGTGCCGTTCACCTATCTGCAGGCGCAGGGCCGGCCCGACCTGGTCGCCAAGATCCACGCGCTCGAATTGATTCCGTTCTTCGCGTTCCTCGTGGTCATG
>CAYVVB010000334.1:0-2241 GCA_964454955.1 uncultured Bradyrhizobium sp.
TCGGATGCAGTTCGTCGCCGACGATCTGCACGTCAGGCCGCTTGGCCTTCAGCATCTCGACCGCCGCCTTGCGCACGGCCTGGCCGAAGGAATAGTCCTGGTTGATCAGGTAGACCTTGTGGATGTCCTTGTTGGCCTTCATGTAGTTGGTGAGGGCTTCCATCTTGATGTCCGAGTTGGCATCCCAGCGGAAGTGCCAGTAGCTGCACTTCTCGTTGGTCATGCTCGGATCAACCGCGGCATAGTTGAAGTAGAGCACTTCCTTGCCCGGATTGCGTGCAGGGTTCTTGGTGACGAAATCCTCCAGCGCTGCGCCGACCGAGGAGCCGTTACCCTGGGTGATGTAGTGGATACCGGCGTCGACCGCCTTCTGGGCCTGGACCAGGCTTTCCTGCGGATTGGTCTTGTTGTCCATCGGCACGATTTCGACCTTGTGGCCGAGGATGCCGCCCTTGGCGTTGATTTCATCGGCGAGGTATTGATACGTCTTGAGGCCGCCTTCGCCGACGCTGGCGCCGCCTCCGGACAACGGATCGATATAGCCGATCTTGACGCTGTCCTGCGCATGCGCCGCACCGAGAACAAACGGCAGCGTCATCACAGCGGACATGATAATCTTGCGCATATGCTTGGACTTCCTCCTTTAACTTAGAAACCTTCGAAGGGACCATCAATCGAAGGTCATCGGGTCGTTGTTACCGACCGAGCTTGTTCTACAGTGGCACGAGAATAGCAAGCGTGCCATCGGATATCTTGACAGCCTGCGCGTCGCTCTGTTCAAAGAAAAGATTGGAACCCCTTTAAGGGCGGGCTCTTCCGTGCCCAGCGCGCTCCGGGATGCAACTGCGTTGCATCCGCACTGGGCGCGCCGCCTCGACAGGCGCGCGCAAGGCCGCGGTTCGCAACGGCGGCTTAGTACGTTCGATCCGGCAGGTTGCCGTCCTGGGTGAGATCGCCGAACCGCGTCACCGAGGACTCGAACTGCAGTTCAACGGTTCCTGTCGGGCCATGCCGCTGCTTGCCGATGATGACTTCGGCCTTGCCGTGCACCAATGACATGTCGAGCTGCCATTTCTCGTATTCCGGCGTGCCCGCACGCGGCTCCTTGTTCGCGAGATAATATTCCTCACGGTACACGAACAGAACGACGTCGGCGTCCTGCTCGATGGAGCCGGATTCGCGCAGGTCCGAAAGCTGCGGGCGCTTGTCGTCTCGCGACTCGACCTGACGCGACAGCTGCGAGAGCGCGATGATGGGCACACTGAGCTCTTTCGCAAGCGCCTTCAAGCTGGTGGTGATCTCGGTGATTTCCTGCACGCGGCTGTCGGAGGAGCGTTTGCTCGAGCCTGACAAGAGCTGAATGTAGTCCACCACCAGAAGGTCAAGACCCTTCTGGCGCTTCAGGCGCCGCGCGCGCGCCATGAGCTGTGCAATCGAGAGGCCACCGGTCTCGTCGATGAAGAAGGGCAGCGATTGCAGCTCGATCGAATAGTCGCGGATTTTCTCGAATTCGCTCTCGGTGATGCCGCCACGCCGGATGGTGGAAGAGGGGATGCCCGTGCGTTCGGCGAGAATACGGGTGGCGAGCTGTTCGGCCGACATTTCGCAGGAGAAGAAGCCTACGACGCCGCCATTGGCCGCCTTCGTCGTGCCGTCGGCCTGGACTTCACCGCGGTAAACTTTGGCGACATTGTAGGCGATGTTGGTGGCAAGCGCGGTCTTGCCCATGCCGGGACGGCCGGCAAGCACGATGAGGTCGGAATGCTGCAGGCCGCCCATCTTGATGTCGAGATCGCGCAGCCCGGTGGCGATGCCTGACAGCTTTCCGTCGCGCTTGTACGCGTTGGCCGCCATGTCGATGGCGACGGTGATCGCCTGCGAAAATTTCTGGAAACCGCCGTCGTAGCGACCGGATTCGGCAAGCTCATACAGCTTGCGCTCGGCGTCCTCGATCTGTGTCCGCGGTGCGAAATCGACCGGCGCCTCGTAGGCGACGTTGACCATGTCTTCGCCGATCTGGATCAGGTCGCGCCGCAGCGACAGGTCGTAGATCGTGCGCCCATAGTCCTGGGCGTTAATGATTGTGGTGGCTTCCGCTGCAAGCCGCGCCAGATATTGGCCGACCGTCAGGCCGCCGATGTCGATATCCGCAGGCAGGAATGTCTTCAAAGTGACCGGGGTTGCGACCTTGCCCATCCGGATCAGGGAGCCCGCGGTCTCATAGATCGTCTGGTGGATCGG
>CAYVVB010000335.1:0-15462 GCA_964454955.1 uncultured Bradyrhizobium sp.
GTTTCGGCCGACGACGTCGCGCTGCTGCAATATACCGGCGGCACCACGGGCCTGCCGAAAGGCGCCATGCTCACCCATGGCAACCTGACCTCGGCGGTTTCGATCTACGACGTCTGGGGCCGGCCGGCGCGCGCCCAGCGCGGCGACGTGGTCGAGCGCGTGATCTGCGTGCTGCCGCTGTTTCATATTTATGCGCTGACGGTGGTGCTGCTCTCCTCGATCCGGCGCGGCAATTTGATCTCGCTGCACCAGCGCTTCGATGTCGAAGCGGTGATGCGCGATATCGAGGTCAAGCGCGCCACCGCTTTTCCCGGCGTGCCCACGATGTGGATCGCCATCGCCGCGCTTCCGGATCTCGACAAGCGCGACCTCTCCTCCCTCGCCAGTTGCGGCTCCGGCGGCGCGCCGCTGCCGGTCGAGGTGGCGCGAATCTTCGAGCGCAGGGTCGGCATGAAGCTCAAGAGCGGCTGGGGCATGACGGAAACCTGCTCGCCCGGCACCAGCCATCCGCCGGAGGGGCCGGACAAGCCCGGCTCCATCGGACTGATGCTGCCCGGCATCGAGCTCGACGTGGTTGCGCTCGACGATGCGAGGCGCGTCCTGCCGCCGGGCGAAGTCGGCGAAATCCGCATCAAGGGGCCGAACGTCACCAAGGGCTACTGGAACAAGCCGAAGGAAACCGCGGAGGCCTTTGTCGGCGACCGCTTTCTGACCGGCGACATCGGCTACATGGATGAGGACGGCTATTTCTACCTGGTCGACCGCAAGAAGGACATGATCATCTCGGGCGGTTTCAACGTCTATCCGCAGATGATCGAGCAGGCGATCTATACCCATCCCGCCGTACACGAGGTGACCGTGATCGGCATTCCCGACGATTACCGCGGCGAGGCCGCCTATGACTTCATCAAGCTGCGCGACGGCGAAAAGCCGTTCACGCTCGAGGAATTGCGCGCATTCCTGACCGGCAAGCTCGGCAAGCATGAACTGCCGGCGGCGCTGGAGTTCGTCCAGGAGCTGCCGCGCACGCCCGTCGGCAAGCTCTCGCGTCACGAATTGCGCAAGCAGCAGCCCTCTTCAGAAGTCAAACAGCCAATACCGCAACCCGCAACAGGAGATCGGCCATGACCGATGCCGTCATTGTTTCAACCGCACGCACGCCGATCGGCAAGGCCTATCGCGGCGCGCTCAACGTCACCGAAGGTGCGACGCTGCTCGGTCATGCCATCGGGGAGGCGGTCAAGCGCGCCAACCTCGATCCCGCGGAAGTCGAGGACGTGGTGATGGGCGCGGCGCTGCAGCAGGGCGCAACCGGCGGCAACATCGCACGCAAGGCGCTGCTGCGCGCGGGCCTGCCGGTGACCGTCAGCGGCACCACCATCGACCGGCAATGCGCCTCGGGCCTGCAGGCGATCGCGCTGGCCGCCCGCTCGATCCTCTTCGACGGCGTCGAGATCGCGGTCGGCGGCGGCGGCGAGTCGATCAGCCTCGTGCAGAACGACAAGGCCAATACCTTCCACGCCCAGGACCCGGCGCTGCTCAAGATCAAAGGCGAAGTCTACATGCCCATGATCGATACGGCCGAGGTGGTCGCCAAGCGTTACGACATCTCGCGCGAGAGGCAGGACGCGTATTCGCTGGAGAGCCAGCGCCGCGTCGCAGCGGCCCAGCAGGCCGGCAAGTTCAAGGACGAACTGGCCCCGATCACCACCAAGATGGCGGTGACTGACAAGGCGACCGGCGAGGTCTCCTACAAAGAAGTCACCCTGTCGCAGGATGAAGGTCCGCGCCCCGAAACCACCGCCGAAGGACTCGCCGGCTTGAAGCCGGTCCGAGGCGAGGGCTTCACCATCACCGCCGGCAATGCCAGCCAGCTTTCCGACGGCGCCAGCGCCTGCGTGATCATGAGCGACAAGGAAGCTGCCAAGCGAAACCTCAAGCCGCTCGGTATCTTCCGCGGCTTCGTCGCCCACGGCTGCGAGCCGGACGAGATGGGCATCGGCCCGGTCTTCGCGGTGCCGCGGCTGTTGAGCCGTCACGGCCTGAAGGTCGACGATATCGACCTCTGGGAGCTCAACGAAGCGTTCGCGGTGCAGGTGATCTATTGCCGCGACCGGCTCGGCATCGATCCCGAAAAGATCAACGTCAATGGCGGCGCGGTCGCCGTCGGCCATCCCTACGGCATGTCGGGCGCGCGGCTGACCGGCCACGCCCTGATCGAGGGCCGTCGCCGCAGGGCGAAATACGCTGTGGTCACCATGTGCGTCGGCGGCGGCATGGGTGCCGCGGGCCTGTTCGAGATTGTGCAGTAACGTTTTCCGTCATTCCGGGGCACGCGAAGCGCGAACCCGGAATCTCGCGCCACAACCTCTGGATTCCGGGTTCGACGCTGGCGCGTCGTCCCGGAATGACGAGTAAACATTCAGACGCTGCGCAAGCGGGCGTTCATCACAGGAGACTCCCATGGATCTCAGTTTCACCAAGGAAGAGCAGGCATTCCGCGAGGAAGTGCGTGCGTTCCTCCGCGACAACGTGCCGCCGGAGACGCGGCGCAAGATGATCGAGGGCCGGCACCCCTCCAAGGACGAGATGGTCGCCTGGTGGCGCATCCTCAACAACAAGGGCTGGGGCGTCTCGCACTGGCCGAAGGAATATGGCGGCACGGGCTGGAGCTCGGTGCAGCACTACATCTTCAACGAGGAGCTGCAGGCCTATCCGGCGCCGCAGCCGCTCGCCTTCGGCGTCAGCATGGTTGGCCCGGTGATCTACACCTTTGGCAACGAGGAGCAGAAAAAGAAGTACCTGCCGCGCATCGCCAACGTCGACGACTGGGGGTGCCAGGGCTTCTCCGAACCGGGCTCGGGCTCGGACCTCGCCTCGCTCAAGACCAAGGCCGAGCGCAAGGGCGACAAGTGGATCATCAACGGCCAGAAGACCTGGACCACGCTCGCGCAATATGCCGACATGATCTTCTGCCTCTGCCGCACCGATCCGGCCGCGAAGAAGCAGACCGGCATCTCCTTCATCGTGTTCAGCATGAACAGCAAGGGCGTCACGGTGCGACCGATCCAGACCATCGACGGCGGCCATGAGGTCAACGAGGTGTTCTTCGACGATGTCGAGGTGCCCGTCGAGAACCTGATCGGCGAGGAGAACAAGGGCTGGGATTACGCAAAATTCCTGCTCGGCAACGAGCGCACCGGCATTGCGCGGGTCGGCGTCTCGAAGGAGCGCATCCGTCGCATCAAAGAGCTCGCCTCGAAAGTGGAGTCGGGCGGACGCCCGGTGATCGAGGATCCCGCCTTCCGCGAAAAGCTCGCGGCTTGCGAGATCGAGCTGAAGGCGCTGGAACTCACCCAGCTCCGCGTCGTCGCCGATGAAGGCAAGCACGGCAAGGGCAAGCCCAATCCGGCTTCGTCCGTGCTGAAGATCAAGGGCTCGGAGATCCAGCAGGCCACCACCGAGCTTCTGATGGAAGTGATCGGGCCGTTCGCCGCGCCGTTCGACGAGCACCCCGACTCCTCCAACGAGGCGATGGACTGGACTGCGCAGATCGCGCCGGCCTATTTCAACAACCGCAAGGTCTCGATCTACGGCGGCTCGAACGAGATCCAGCGCAACATCATCAGCAAGGCGGTGCTGGGGCTGTAGCTCGAGCACACTTCGGCCATGCGCACCGTCGTCATGGCCGGGCTTGACCCGGCCATCCACGTTTCCGCGAGGGAAGACGTGGATGCCCGCGACGAGCGCGGGCAAGAAGAGAGTTGAATACCGGGAGAATAGAAAAATGGATTTCGATTTGTCCGAGGAGCAGCGGCTGCTCAAGGAAAGTGTCGACGGATTGCTCAGCGACGCCTACGATTTCGAGCAGCGCAAGAAATACATGAGGGAAAAGGGCGGCTGGAGCAAAGCCATCTGGGGCAAGCTCGCCGAGCAGGGCCTGCTCGGCCTGCCCTTTGCGGAGGCCGACGGCGGGTTCGGCGCCGGCGCGGTGGAAACCATGATCGTGATGGAAGCGCTCGGCAAATCGCTGGTGCTGGAGCCGTATCTGGCGACCGTGGTGATCGGCGGTGGCTTCCTGCGCCATGGCGGCTCGGCCGCGCAGAAGGCTGCCTACGTTCCCTCCATCATCGACGGCAGCAAGACGCTTGCCTTCGCGCAGCTCGAGAAGAGTTCGCGCTACGACCTCAACGACGTAACCACCTCCGCCAAGAAGAAGGGCGACGGGTGGGTGATCGACGGCGAGAAGTTCGTCGTCATCAACGGCGAGAACGCGGATACGCTGATCGTCACCGCGCGCACCAGGGGCGCGCAGCGCGACAAGACCGGCATCGGCGTCTTCCTCGTGCCCGCCTCCGCCAAGGGCATCGCGAAGAAGACCTATCCGACCCAGGACGGCCTGCATGCCGCCGACATAACCTTCACCGGCGTCGAGGTCGGCGCCGATGCCGCGATCGGCGACCCCGAAAACGGCCTGCCGCTGATCGAGCGCGTGATCGATGAGGCCCGCATCGCGCTGTGCGCGGAGGCGGTCGGCGCGATGGAGGAATCGCTGAAGACCACGGTCGAATACATCAAGACCCGCAAGCAGTTCGGCGTCGCGATCGGCAGCTTTCAGAGCCTGCAACACCGCGCCGCCGATATGTTCGTGGCGTTCGAGCAGGCCCGCTCGATGTCGATGTTCGCGACCATGGCGGCGGATTTCACCGATGCAGGCGAGCGCGCCACGGCGGTCGCCGCGGCGAAGGTGCAGATCGGCAAATCGGCCAAGTTCGTCGGTCAGCAGTCGATCCAGCTTCACGGCGGCATCGGCATGACCATGGAGGCGAAGATCGGCCACTATTTCAAGCGGCTGACCATGATCGAAAACACCTTCGGCGACACCGACTACCACCTGCGCCGCGTCAGCGAGAGCGGCGGGCTGGTGTAGCTCGGTTGTCATTGCCGGGCTTGACCCGCAATCTATCCTTTTGAAGATGGATGCGCGGGCCTGCCCCGCGCATGACGAGCCATTGCGGTGACGCCAGCGGAGCTCGGAGCAAGCGAAATGAAAAACACCCCGTTCGATCTCTCCGGCCAGGTCGCGGTCATCACCGGCTCGAGCCGCGGCATCGGGCGGGCCTCGGCGGAGCTGCTGGCGCAGCTCGGCGCCAAGGTCGTGATCTCCAGCCGCAAGGCCGATGCCTGCCATGAGGTCGCCGAGGGCATCCGGAAAGCCGGCGGCGAGGCGCATGTCATCCCCTGCAACATCTCGCGCCGTAGCGAGGTCGAGGCGCTGATCGGCGGCGCGACAGATCATTACGGCAAGATCGACATCCTGGTCTGCAACGCCGCGGTCAATCCCTATTACGGCCCGCTGCTCGACATCACGGACGAAGCCTTCGACAAGATCATGGGCTCGAACGTCAAGAGCAACATCTGGCTCTGCGGGCTTGCGATCCCGCAGATGGCCGAACGCGGCAAAGGCTCGGTGGTCATCATCTCCTCGATCGGCGGACTGCGCGGCTCGACCGTGATCGGCGCCTACGGCATTTCCAAAGCCGCCGACTTCGCGCTGTGCCGCAGCCTTGCCGGCGAATGGGGGCCAAAGGGCGTCCGCGTCAATTGCGTCGCGCCGGGCCTCGTGAAGACCGATTTCGCCCGCGCGCTGTGGGAAGACGAAGAGCGCCTGAAACGCCGCTGCGCCACCACGCCGCTGCGCAGGATCGGCGAGCCGAACGAGATCGCCGGCGCAGTGGCCTATCTCGCCTCCGACGCCTCCACCTTCATGACCGGCCAGACCATCGTCATCGACGGCGGCGTGACCACCTCGGCGGTGTAGCTTTCCGGCGTGTTCCATCCACACGTCGTGCCGGGTCGCGCTCGCATGCTCGCTTGCCCGGGACGACGGCGGGATATTGACCTTCGTCTCCCAATCCGCTTGCTTCTCCCAAACCAAATCTTCCGGGACGAACGCCGGGAAACACCCGAGGACTCACCGCCATGTCATTCGTGCTGGCCATCGATCAGGGCACCACATCCTCGCGCGCGATGGTGTTTCGCGGCGACACCTCCATCGCGGCGGTGGCGCAGCGGGAGTTTCCGCAGCATTTTCCGGCCTCGGGCTGGGTCGAGCACGAGCCCGAGGACATCTGGACCTCCACCATCGCAACCTGCCGCGAGGCATTGGAAAAGGCAGGGCTGCAAGCGCGCGACATCGCCGCGATCGGCATCACCAACCAGCGCGAGACCGCCGTGGTGTGGGATCGCGCCACGGGGAAGGCCGTGCATCGCGCGATCGTCTGGCAGGACCGCCGCACCGCCGACATCTGCGCGCGGCTGAAGGCGGAAGGCCATGAGCCGCTGATCTCACAAAAGACCGGCCTGATCATCGACCCCTATTTCTCCGGCACCAAGGTCGCCTGGATTCTCGACCAGGTTCCCGGCGCACGGGCGCGCGCCGACCGCGGCGAATTATTGTTCGGCACCGTCGACAGCTACCTGCTGTGGCGGCTCACCGGCGGCAAGGTGCACGCCACCGACGCCACCAACGCCTCGCGCACGCTCCTGTTCAACATCCACACTGGCGCGTGGGATGACGAGTTGTTGAAACTCCTGCGCGTGCCGCGCTCGATGCTCCCGGAGGTGAAGGATTCATCCGCAAGGTTCGGCGAGACCGTGCCCGAACTGTTCGGCGGTGCGATCGCGATTTGCGGCATAGCCGGCGACCAGCAGGCGGCGACCATCGGTCAGGCCTGCTTCACGCCCGGGATGATCAAATCGACCTACGGCACCGGCTGCTTCGCGCTGCTCAACACCGGCTCGACGCCGGTTGCCTCGAAGAACAAGCTGCTCACGACCATCGCCTATCAGCTCAAGGGCCAGCGCACCTATGCCCTCGAAGGCTCGATCTTCGTGGCCGGCTCCGCGGTGCAGTGGCTGCGCGACGGGCTCGGCATCATCAGCCATGCCGCCGAGACCGGGCCGCTGGCCGATCAATCCGATTCCGCCCAGAGCGTCTATCTCGTGCCGGCCTTCGTCGGCATGGGCGCCCCGTACTGGAATCCGAACGTGCGCGGCGCGCTGTTCGGGCTGACGCGCAATACCGGCCCTGCCGAGCTTGCGCATGCGGCGCTCGAAAGCGTCTGCTACCAGACCTTCGACCTCTGGCAAGCCATGCGCGCCGATTGGCCGGAGGCGAAGGCCGCCAACATCGTGCTGCGCGTCGATGGCGGCATGACGGCCTCCGACTGGACCATGCAGCGGCTGGCCGATCTGCTGGATGCGCCGGTCGATCGTCCGATGATCCAGGAAACCACCGCGCTGGGCGCCGCCTATCTCGCCGGCCTGGCCGCGGGCGTCTATCCCGAGCCGGCAAAATTCGCCGACAACTGGCGCCTCGAACACCGCTTCAAGCCCGCGATGAGCCAAGCCACCCGCGAGCGCAAGCTACAGGGCTGGGCGCGGGCGGTGCGCGGCGTGCTGGCGAGCGATGCGGCGTAGGGCAACTCCGACATCTCCTCTCGCTCAGCCGTCATGCCTGGCCATGACGGCGGAGGCATTCTTAGACTCGGTTCGTTACCCGCCCTCGTCCTCCTGCGCCTCCAGCAGCGCCTTCAGCGTGTCCTCGCTGAGATGTCCGGTCGTCGACGGAATCCGGCGCTCGGCGGCTTCGACGGGCGTCTGGTTCTGTGGCAGGGGTGAATTGCGCAAAGGTCCCGTGTTCGCCAGGTCGCTCGCGTCCTCGGTCTCGTCCTCGGTCTCGTCGGTTGCGGGCTTGCCGTAGACGCTGCCGACGCCGCGGCGGCGCCTCGTCTCCTTCGGCTTTGGCGGCTCCGGCGTGTAGACGATCGGTGGCAGGATGTGATGGCGCGACATGGTCTCGCTTCCCCAGGCACGCCATGTAGCCGGTGATTCGCCTCCCTCGGCCAATCACAAGTCGTTAATCTCGTCTGGCCGCCACCGCCGGGACTTGATCCGGACAGGCATGCGGCGACAATCTCCGGCGAAGCTGACGGAGAAAGCCATGTTCCTCATCGGCCAATACGACTCCCCCTTCGTCCGCCGCACCGCGATCGCGCTGCGGCTCTACGGATTGGAGTTCGAGCACAAGCCGTGGTCGACCTTCGGCGATGCCGAGAAGATCGCGCCCTATAATCCCTTGCGGCGTGTGCCGACGCTGGTGCTCGACGACGGCGAGGCGCTGATCGAGTCCGCCGCGATCCTCGACTATCTCGACGAACTGGTCGGGCACGAGAATGCGATGATCGCGGCGACGGGCATCGAGCGCCGGCGGCACTTGCGCCTCATCGCGCTCGCGACCGGGCTTGGCGACAAGTCGGTGAGCCTCGTCTACGAGAGCGTGCTGCGGAAAGAGCGGTTGCCGCTCTGGGTCGATCGCTGCGAGACGCAGATCAAAGGCGCGCTCGACGCGCTGGAGCGGGAGCGCGCGCTGGTGACGACGCCTTACTTTTTCGGCGAGCGGATCGGACATTCCGACGTCGCGCTCGCCTGCGTCCTGCGTTTCACGAGCGAAGCGCATTCGCATCTGTACAGCGCGAAAACCTATCCCGCATTGGCCGCGCACGCCGCCCGCTGCGAGGCGCTGCCTGCCTTCAAGGAAATCGTGCAGCCGTTGACTCCGCCGAAAGGGTGAGAGAGTGGCCGGCCCGCTATTCCTTCCTCGCCGCCAGCGCGTCGGCCACGGCGGTGCGGATGTCGGCGACCGAGAACGGCTTCGTGATCACGTCATGAACGATGGCGTTGAGGTTGGAGGCGCGCTCGCGCTGGTCGGCAAAGCCGGTCATCAACAGGACGGTCAGGCGGGGAAAGTCGCGCGCGGCCGACAGCGCCAGCGCAATTCCGTCCATCACCGGCATCTGGATATCGGTGAGCAGGAGGTCGAACGCGCCATCCTCCCGCATCAAAATTTCCAGCGCCTCGGCGCCATCCTGCGCAGTGACGGTTTCGTGGCCGTCCATGGCGATCGCGCGGGCCACCAGCGTCCGCATGGAATCTTCGTCGTCGGCGATCAGGACGCGCGGCATCGGCTCGAATCTCGTAAGCGGTCTGCAACCCGCTTTATTGTTATACGCTCCCGCCGGCGATGTCGCGCCTCGTGAAGAAGCGGACGTCGATGCTGCGGCCTTCCGCCGGGGGCGAAGCCAGGCGCGACCTGAACGCGGCGCGCTCTCCGGGCTTGAGCACCGACTGCTCCAGCACGGTGTTCCAGGCATAGATTTCCGCGCCCTGCGCGTCGCGCACGGAGAAGCGCAGGCGCGGCAGGTCGACGGGCTTATGGGTCGCGCCGACGATCGCGCCCTCGATCACCAGCACCGGCTTGCCTTCCACGGTTTCGGTCGTGACCTTGACGTCCTTGAACTCGACCCCGCGCAGGTTCACCTCGAGCCCGGCCAGTTTGTAGAAGGCGGCGGTCTGCGGCAGAAGCCGCACCACGTCGGCTCGCCAGACGACCAGCGCCAGGACTAGGGCGCCCATGGCGGCGCAGGCTGTCGTGGGCTTGAGCCGCGTCCGGCGGGGCATTCTGTCTTGCGCGGACCGGCGGGAAAGCTTGCGGAACCAGGGCTTCGGGCCGTCTTCGACGTCCGGCTCCTCCTCGTCCGCCGTTGTTTGACCATCGGCGTCGTCTATATGAGACGAGAAGTCACGGTCGGCCGGGAAATCGCCTGCGATGGATGGGCTCTCGATGTGAGGGGGCTGTTCCCCCGCTGCCTCGTGCGCCAGTCCCTCCCATCCGGCTGCGGCATCCGCCGAGGGCAGGAGGCCTGCCTCCGCCATCGCGGGCGCGGCCGTTTCGGCCATGTCATCCGGCCGCGCCACCCAGACTTCCCTGCAGCGGGAGCAGCGGACGGTTCGGCCGGTGTCGCCCAAAGTGGCCGGGTCAATCGCGTAGGACGTTGTACAATGGGGGCAGATGATGATGTGCATGGAGCCTGATTCTCCGGTCGCCGTAGAGCGAAGCTACCTGGCGTCCGTTAACGAATCGGAAACCATAACGGACGCAAAACCGTCTCGCGGCGCGGAATTCGGGCGCTGTTCGCCGGTTCCGGCCGGGTTTCCCATCGCGCGGAGCTGAACTTGGTCCGATTCGAAAATGTCGGATTGCGTTACGGGCTGGGACCGGAGATCCTGCGCGACCTGAGTTTTCTCATCCCGGCCCATTCATTCCAGTTCCTGACCGGCCCATCCGGGGCCGGCAAGACGTCGCTCCTGAGGCTGCTGTTCCTGTCGCTGCGGCCGACGCGCGGCCTGGTCAACCTGTTCGGCCAGGACGTCTCGCTCCTGAGCAAGGACGGGGTTGCGAACTTGCGCAAGCGGATCGGCATCGTGCTGCAGGATTTCCGACTGCTCGACCATATGACGACCTACGAAAACGTCGCGCTGCCGTTCCGCGTCATGGGCCGCGACGAGCAGAGCTACCGCAAGGAGGTCATCGATCTCCTGAGATGGGTGGGGCTGGGCGAGCGGATGGATGCGCTGCCGCCGATCCTGTCGGGCGGCGAGAAGCAGCGGGCGGCGATCGCGCGGGCGGTGATCTCGCGTCCGCAACTGTTGTTGGCGGACGAGCCGACCGGTAACGTCGACCCGACGCTGGGGCGGCGGCTCCTGCGGCTGTTTATCGAGCTGAACAAGTCGGGAACCGCGGTCGTCATCGCCACGCACGACATCACGCTGATGGATCAGTACGACGCGCGCAGGCTGGTGCTGCATCAGGGACGCTTGCACATCTATGAGTAGGGTGGAGCAGCACGGACCTCTGGTGGATCTCGGCAACGAGCGTCCGCAGGTGCCCGCGCGGGCGCGCAACATGTCACCGATCGTGCCGCGCGCCACCATCGCCGGCCGGGCGCTGGTTGCGGTGGTCGCGATCATGACGTTTCTGGCTTCGCTCACGACCGGTGCCGTGCTCCTGGTGAGCGCGTCGGCAGCGGAGTGGCAATCGGACGTCGGAAGCGAGATCACCGTCCAGGTTCGCCCGCAAACGGGCCGCGACCTCGATCGCGACTCGGCGGCGGCGGCCGATGCGATGCGCGCCCAGCCCGGCATCATCGAGGTCCGCCCCTTCGGCAAGGAGGAATCGGCAAAGCTGCTCGAGCCATGGCTCGGCAGCGGGCTGTCACTCGACGATCTGCCGGTGCCGCGGGTGATCGTCGGCCGGCTGGAGCCCGGGACCACGCTCGATCTCCCCGGCCTGCGCAAGGCCGTCACGCGGGCCGCACCAACCTCGAGCGTCGACGATCACCGCGCCTGGATCGAACGGATGCGATCGATGAGCGGTGCCACGGTGTTCGCCGGCATAGGCATCCTGGGGCTGGTGATCGTCGCGACCATCATCTCGGTGTCGTTCGCCACACGCGGCGCGATGGCCGCCAACCGGCCGATCGTGGAAGTGCTGCATTTCGTCGGTGCCGGCGACCGCTACATCGCCGACCGGTTCTTCTGGCACTTTCTCCTGCTGGGGCTGCAGGGCGGCGTGATCGGCGGCGGGATTGCCATGCTCGGCTTCGGCTTTTCGGAATCAATCGCAGGCTGGTTCTCCGGCACGCCGGTCGGCGACCAGTTTGCGGCGCTGCTGGGCACGTTTTCGCTGCGGCCGGTGGGCTATGTCGTACTGGCGGTTCAGGCGGTCGTGATCGCGGCGATTACCGCCTGGGCCTCGCGTCAGACCCTGTTCGCAACGCTTGACGAGATCGAATGAGGCGGGACGACGCGAGGGCACTCGCCGGACGGACTCCCCTTCGCGCCAAAACCTTTCTAACATCGTGCGCAGAGGAGAGGGTTCTGACGATCACATGACGACGCCGTCCGACGATTTATCACGCAAAGCGCCCCAGCGCGCGGGGCGGCGATCCTGGCGCGCGGCCCTCGGGGCTCTCGCGGCCCTGGTCCTTGCCGCCGCCGCCGGCTTTGCCGGCTTCGTGGCGCAGTTGCGCGGCGCCGAGACGACGCCGGGCCGCAAGGCCGACGGCATCGTCGTGTTGACCGGCGGAGCCTCGCGCGTCTCCGACGCGATCGAACTGCTGGCCGCCGGCTACGGCAAGAGGCTCCTGATTTCCGGCGTACATCCCTCGATCGGCGCCAGCGATATCTCGCGCTCGCTGCCGGAGAGCCAATCCTACTTCCATTGCTGCGTCGATCTCGACCGCTCGGCCGTCAACACCCGCAGCAACGCGGCGGAGACGCGGCGCTGGGCGCATGAGCGCGGCTTCAAGTCCTTGATCGTGGTGACGTCGAACTATCACATGCCGCGCGCAATCGTCGAATTGTCGCACGCAATGCCGGATATCGAGCTCGTCCCCTACGTGGTGGTCGCCGACAGATGGCGGGATGAACCGTGGTGGGCAAGTGGTGCGACCTTGCGGTTGGTGCTATCGGAATACGTCAAATACGTCGCCGCGGAGTTCAGGGTGCATCTGGCCGACCTCGGCATCGATCTGAGCTTCGACTTGCCCGAGGCGCCCGCGGGGCCGACCACGCCGCACCGGCCTGCGACGGCGCAAGTGAACTGAGCAAGTGAACTGAGCAAGTGAACTGATCAAGGTTTTCGATGGTTGCGATTTTCCTGCGCTCGCTGGTCTTCAACATCCTTTTCTATCTGGTTTTCCTGTTCTGGGCCGTGATCGCGATCCCGACGCTGGTGTTGCCGCGCGCGGCCTTGCTCCGGGTCGCGAGCTGGTGGGCGCAGACCAACATATTCCTGATGCGCGTGATCTGCGGCATCAAGGTCGAGTTCCGTGGCACCGAGAAGATTCCGAAAGGGCCGCTGCTCGTCGCCTCGAAACACCAGTCGATGTGGGAGACGATTTCGCTGCTGCGCTTCTTCGATGCGCCGTTCTTCGTGCTCAAGCGCGAGCTGAAGTGGATTCCGATCTTCGGCCTGTTCCTGATGAAGGCGAACATGATCGCGATCGATCGGAGCGCCGGCGGGCGGGCGTTGATTCTCATGATGAAGCGCGCCATTGAAGAGGTCCGCCGCGGCCGGCAGTTCGTGATTTTCCCGGAGGGCACGCGCACGGCGCCCGGCGCGCCGCCGAACTACAAGCGCGGTGTTGTTCAGATCTATGCCGACTGCGGCGTGGCCTGCCTGCCGGTCGCGCTCAATTCCGGGCTGTTCTGGCCGCGCCGGACCTTCATGCGCTATCCGGGGACGCTGGTGGTCGAGTTTCTCGATCCCCTGCCGCCGGGCCTGCCGCGCGAGGAGTTCCTCACGCGATTGCGTACGGTGATCGAGGAGACGACCGATCGCCTTGTCGCAGCCGGGCGCGCCGAGCAGGCGCAATTGTTCGGCCGCGTACCGGACGCGGTCAAGGCGTGATTTCTTTTTCGCCGTCCGGCGCAACATGCAGCGGATGAGTCTCGTGCAGCTTCAGCGCGAGTTGATGCAGTTGGGCGTCGCGAAAGCCTTCCGCTTCGATCGCTTTCACCGTCGACAGGACATAGTCGCGATTGGCGCCGGACTGGCCATGTCCCTGCACCACATGGTGAAGCTGCTCGGCGAGCGAGAGCCGCCCCGCATATTGCACATGGCCGCGGTCCACGACGTAAGCGAGGGCGCTGACGCGGCGCCGCGCATCGTCCTCCAGCCACACCGCGCGCGTCACCTCGCGATAGACGGATGTGACCTGCTCGCGCTCGCGCAAGTAGGCGATGGTGGCCGCGCGATTCGTCTCGGCGACGCGGAAAGCGATGCCGCGGCAGGCGCCGCCGCGATCGAGCCCGAGCACGAGGCCCGGCTTTTCGGGCGTGCCGCGATGCACGAAGGAATAGACGCAGAGCGCACGGTGCTCGCCGATCAGCCGCGCCGGCACGCGCTCGAGGTAATCGAAGCCCGGCCGCCATATCAGCGAACCGTAGCCGAACACCCAGAGGTCGCCTTTGCTGGATTCCGTTTCGAGAGGGGTCATTGCCGACATTGCGATTAACGGCTAGCAGAATTTGGCCAATGATCAAAATCGGTTAAGTTGCGGGACACGGACCGGCTTCCGCTTTATTGACAAAATTGCTGCGCAAAGGGGTCGGCCCAGGTTGGACAACATGTCAGATATCACGCTCGCGTCGCGCCAGCGCCCGCTTTGGCCGCTTTTCATCGCTCCCGCCCTGCTTCTGATCGCCGCCATCGCCTGGAGCGGATTCTGGTTCTATGCCGCATCCCAGGTCGACGTCGCAGCCGATGCTTGGCGCGCGCACGAGGCGAAATCCGGCCGCATCTTCGATTGCGCGCACCGTTCGGTGGCCGGTTTCCCGTTCCGCCTCGAGATCCGCTGCGACGGTGTCAGCGTCTCGCTGGTCTCGCAAACGGCGGCCGGATCGGCGCAAGCCCCGGTCACCGCGAAGCTCGGCGAGATCCTGGCGGTGGCGCAGGTTTATGATCCCAAGCTCGTGATCGCCGAGTTCACCGCGCCGGCGAAGATCTTCGAGCAAGGCGCAGGGCAGCCCTCCTTCGTCGTGAACTGGAGCAAGGCGCGCAGCAGCGTGGTCGGCTTGCCGGCGCCGCCGCAGCGCGCATCCATCGTGTTCGACGATGCTACCATCGATCGTCTCGAGAGTTCCGTGCAGGTGCCGCTCGCGAGCGCCAAGCATATCGAGCTGCATGGGCGCATCGCGCAGGGCTCGCCCAGCGACCATCCGGACATCGAGAGCGTGGTGGAGATCCGCCAGGGCAGTATCCAGGACCTGCACCCGCTGCTGGCGCAGCCGTTCGACGCCGACGTGCGGGCGATGGTGAGCGGCCTGAAGGATTTCGCGCCAAAACCCTGGCCGCAGCGGTTTCGTGAAATTCAGGCCAGCGGTGGCCATATCGAGATCCTGCAATCGCGCGTCCAGCAGGGCGACCTCATCGCGGTTGCGGCGGGGACGCTGGGCCTTACCGAGAGCGGCCGGCTCGACGGCGAACTGCAGATGACGGTCGCCGGCATCGAGAAGGTGATCCCTGCGCTCGGCATCGACAAGATGCTGGAGCAGGGCGTGCCGCAGGCCACGCTCGACCGCGTCGCCCCGGGTGTGAAGACGCAGGACATCAACAACCTGTTCGGCGCGCTCGATCGCGCCATTCCGGGCCTCGGCAAGGTGGTCAGGCAGAACGCCAATGCCGGCGTTGCCGCCGGCATCAATGCGCTCGGCAAGGAAGCTGTGCTCGAAGGCAGGAAGGCGCGCAGCTTTCCGCTGCGCTTTGCCGATGGTGCGGTGTTTCTCGGACCTCTGAAAGTCGGCGACGTTCCGCCGCTGTTTTGAAGGTGATTTTGGTGCCAACTTGCTTCGTCATTCCGGGGCGCCCGAAGGGCGAACCCGGAATCTCGAGATTCTCAGGTGCGCAATTGCGCACCATAGTTCGATGCTTCGCATCGCCCCGGTGCCAGGGTTTTTCAGTCGGGCTTCTTGATCTGCGGGTGCGGACGACCAAAGTCGGGCGCAGCGGAATCCTGACCGGTCTCGACGATGCCGCGGCGGATGGCGCGGGTGCGG
>CAYVVB010000336.1:0-7289 GCA_964454955.1 uncultured Bradyrhizobium sp.
CCAGAGGGCTGCATTGCCGGTTATTACCCCGAATGCAATCCTCTGTTGCCGCTCTGGCATCACGAGGAAAAGGCCAAGACGCCGGCAGCGAAATCGATACCGGTCAGGGTGAGCGCTGATTTCTGAGCCTGCATTCTAGTCTAGTTGACGTTATCCGCCAGCATGTTTCGCGTCGCCTGCCGCACGGCGTAAAGCCCTTCGACGCCATTCATCAAGGCGATCTCCCCCTGCTGTTCGTGACGGATCGCGTGCGCCATGATCCTCAGCCGGGCATCGCCGCGGCTGTGCCATTGCTGATCGGCCATCTTGACGGCGCCCTTGTGATGGAGGCTCATGAGCTGGACGAAGAGCGCGTCGAACTGGTCGGAGGGGATTGACCGCAGTTGCTGCATTTGATCCGCCGTCAGATAGCCCGGCATGTCGACGCGCTCCTGCGGGGTGCAGGCTGGCATGGGAATGCCGAACCAGCCACGCCACCAGCTATCAAAAATCCTATTCTCGCCGGTCTGGCTTGCCGCCATGAGCGCCGCCAATGCGCGAAGATGAGGATCGCGTGCGCGTGCCATGCCCAGATCGGCAATCTCGATTCCTTGCGCATGATGTGTGGTCATGTGCCGGATATAATCCTGATCGGCCGACTGATTGGCGCCTATATAGGGGATGTCGCGGTCCCATGCGCTGGCGAGCGCCACCGATCCCAGAACCGCAAGGCAGCTCAGCGTCCCGATGCCCCAGGTCTTTGCAAAGCGCACGGCGCTCGAATTCGGCGCCGATCCGAACGGCCAGCGCAGCCATGCGAACAGCGGATACATCGCCGCTGACGAAGCATGGACAAGAAAGCCGATCCAGTAAGGCTGTTGCAGCGTAAAGAGCGGTTGCCAGAACGGAAGGAGCGGGACCAGCACGAACCACTCGGTTGCGGAGCTGAACGCAGCCCATGGGATCGCCAATAGAAGGATCGCGAGGGGATGCAGGTCAGCGGTCCAGCGGCCGAGCAGGCCGAAGAAGAACACCGCCCAGGAAAAGTCAGCCCATTGATGAAACAAGATACCGGCCAGATTGGCGCCCCATGACGGTTCGGCGTTTAGTGCCCGATCGCGCATCGGGATCGCTGCGACGGTCATCCAATCGACCGATGGGTCGCGTCCGAGCTGCGCCGCTGCAAGCTGACTCACGACCGTCGAAAACGTACTGCTGACCAGACCGAGCTCGGCGGCCGCACGCCAATTGGATTTTGGTTGAGGCATGTCGCTGGCTGCCGTGGTCAGATGGGGAGAGGATGGCATCGATTGTTCCTATCTGCGGCTGATGGCAGCAGGGGCCGAAATGGCAACTGAATGGACCACGTATCGTTTCGTGGAGAGTTTGATCTCCGGGTGGCGACGCACGCCTTCGACGTCGTCGGCGATGGGTGAGCTGAAAGCCTAAGAAGGTCTATCTCGACTCGATCAAGGACTTGAGCTTGAGCGCATCCGCTGGAGCCGCGCTCTTCTGATCATTGTCGAAATAGACATGGACGTCGAAGCCCTGCCGCTTCCATGACTTGATCCGCGTCGCCCAGTTCGCAAGCGCGGCGGCGCTGTAACGTCCTTGATAGCGTCCACTCGGGCCGTGCCCGCGAATGTAGATGAAATCAGCGGTACGCTTCCAGGGTGCGGGAGCATCATAGTGGTCCGACAGGCAGAGCGCGATATTTCGCTGCGACAGCAGCTTGAAAACGGCTGGTTGATACCAGCTCGAGTGGCGGAATTCGAAACAGCAACGGCGCTTGCGCGAGATCAGCTTCAAGAATGAACGCAGGCGATCCGCGTCCGCTTCGAAGTTTGGCGGGAGCTGGAACAGGATCGGCCCTGCCTTCTCCCCGAGCAGCGACAGGCGGCTTTCCATGAGCTCGATACTGTTGACGCAATTGTCCGACAATCGCTTCCAATGTGTGATGAATTTGGACGCCTTCCAGGCAAAGACGAACGTCTTGTCGGTCTGATCGTGCCAGCTTTTCACGGCCTCCGGCGTTGGTGTCCGGTAAAAGACGCCGTTGAGCTCGGTTGTCGTAAACTGCGTCGTGTAGTACCGGAGTTGGTCCTTGGCCGACAGACCCATCGGAAAAAACGGTCCGCGCCAGGAATCGTAGTGCCAACCCGATGTGCCGATCAGAATGCGCGCCATCGCCAAATCCGCGCTCGTATGAAGGTCTCCGGATAGTCAGAAACGGCAAGGCGCCGCCATGTTCCTGCCCACGCGCCTTCATCCGCTTGTTGCATTGCGGCTAGCTTGTTTCGGGAACGGTTGCCGGGCAGCAAATAGGAACAAGTGTGGCGGTTCCTGATTCGAAACGCTAACGAGCGGAACGCTTGAGCGACGGCGGGATTGGTGTGTGATCGAAACGGCCGTCGTCGTCGCCGCGCCATTCATCGGTCATGAACGTCTCCGGACGCAAGGACACCACTCAACCGGTTGTGAGACAAGGCGAGCAGCGGCCGTATTCGAATTGGCATATCTGAAGGTGCCCGCGATAACGGCTGGAGCGTTGAGGTGATGAGAATCAGGTCCCATTCCGAAAGCCACATCGTCGAACTGGATGACGGGTCGCGGTGGCAGATATATCCGGGCGACCTTGATTTTACCCTCGATTGGACGCCGGAGACCGAACTCAAGATCGCTCCTTCCGACGACGAGGTGGCCTCGCACATGCTCGTCGGGGCGAGCGGTAAGGTGCGAGTCATCGCCGCCGGCGAGAGCTGGCCGACGAGTGAGGTCAAGTCGGCGCTTAAGGAAGGTTAGCAGGGCAGCGCTGGATTTGCCTCGACCGCGGTCAGGCTGGGCAGTGGGGGCGGTGTCGCTCAAGGAAGCCCCCAGGGCTGGCCTCCGCGGCCAGCTGTGCCATGTCTCCAAAATAGGAACAATGGTCTTCGGAGCGCGTTGGCCAGCCAGGCTATGGAGGCCAGGCATGGGGCCGGTATGAGAGCAGTGAGAGAAGCGCATGCCGCACCTGTTCCGACCCGTGGCGGATACAGTTGTACGCTGCGTGTTGGTGGCCATCGTTACTCTTCCGTTTCTTGCGATTGGCCTCGCCTATTGGGTATCGGCTTCGCAATATACGACCGGCGAATCCATCACCGTCGATCAGCCTGTCCCGTTCAGCCATGCGCATCACGTCGGGGGTCTCGGCCTTGACTGTCGCTATTGCCACTCCGCCGTAGAGAATTCGCCTGTGGCCGGAATCCCGCCGACCCACACCTGCATGACGTGTCATTCGCAGCTTTATACACAGAGCGCGATGCTCGCGCCGGTTCGTGAAAGCCTTGCCAGCAATACTCCGATTCATTGGAACAAGGTCAACAGGCTGCCGGGTTACGTGTACTTCGACCATTCAATTCACATCGCGAAGGGCATCGGCTGCACAACGTGTCATGGACCGGTCGCGACGATGCCGCTGATGAGGCAGGCTGCGCCGCTCACCATGGGGTGGTGCCTCGACTGCCATCGCAATCCGGCGCCGCACATGAGGCCGGCATCCGCGATTTTTGATCCGTTCTGGACGTTTCCGGATGACCAGGCGGAACGCGGGATCGCCCTGGCGCATCAATATCTGGACAACAAGCATCTGACCGATTGCTCGGTTTGCCACCGATGAGTGCGCAAATGAAAGTGTCTCGCAAAGCCAGAAGCGCTCAAGATTGTCACGACCCGACCATGGATCGGCGATCGGCTCTGAAACTGTTTGTCAGCGGCGTGGCAGCCACGCTCGCATCCTGCGGCCGCCCGCCGGAGCAAGTGGTGCCCTATGTTGAGATGCCCGAACGCCAAACTCCCGGCGTGCCGCTGCAGTTTGCCACCACCTTGCCGCTTGCCGGCTACGGCCGCGGGGTCATGGTCACCTCGATCGAGGGGCGTCCCATCAAGATCAATGGCAACCCGCGACACCCCGCCAGCCTGGGCTCGACCGACCTTTATGCCGAAGCCGCCGTGCTGTCCCTCTACGATCCGGACCGCTCCAAGGCGCCCTACAGCAGCAACCGGATCCAGTCGTGGAGCGCCTTCGAGGCTGTCCTGCGTCCGCGGATCGATCGGCATCGCGGGCGACAGGGCGAAGGGCTCGCGATCCTGACCGGACGCATCACGTCGCCGAGCCTGCTCGCTCAGATTGGAGCGTTGAACCGATCGATGCCGCAGATGAAGTGGTATCGGTACGAGCCTGTCGAGGATGACGCCGTGCGGGGCGGCGCCATGCTGGCGTTTGGGCGGCCCGCGACCGCCCTGCCGCGCTTCAAGGATGCGCGGGTTCTGCTTGCACTCGACGCGGATCCCATCGGCGCCGGTGCGGAGCAGATACGCAATGCGCGCGAGATCGTCGAGGCGCGACGCCCGCATGTGCCTGGCGACTCGCTGCGCGTCTATTCGATTGAGCCGGACTGGAGCCTGACCGGAGCGCTGGCGGACCACCGCGTTGCTGCTGCCCCGGAATTGATCCGTAATGTGGCGATCGAAGTGGCGCGAGCGCTGGGCGCGACGATGGGGCAGGCGGCGCTGCGCGAAGAGACCGCGCATTTTGTCACGACCGTTGCGGCCGACCTCAAGGCACGACGTGGTGCGGCGCTGGCGATGGCCGGCCGGCGGCAGCCGGCGGAAGTGCATGCGCTTTGCCACTGGATCAATGGGCAGCTGCAGGCTCCGGTGGATTTTATTTCACCGGTCGATCCCGCGACATTGGGACACGCCGAAGCCCTGCGCAATCTCGCCGCAGACGCCCGGGCCGGTCATGTCGAAACCTTGTTGATGCTCGGCACAAACTCTGTCTACGACGCTCCGGGCGTTCTGGGCTTCAACGACCTTGTTGCGGCGATTCCATTCACAGCGCATTTCGGCTGCTACCGCAATGAGACCAGCGAACGCTGCACCTGGCATCTTCCGCTGGCGCATGCGTTGGAAGCCTGGTCCGACATCAGGGCTTTCGACGGGACCGCATCCATCATCCAGCCGCTGATTCGTCCACTCTATGATAGCCGCAATCCCTACAATGTCCTTGCGATGCTGCAGAGCGAGATCGGCTCGTCCGCCTTCGATATCGTGCGCCATCAATGGCGAGGAACCGCTGCGGAGCGTGAGTGGGAGGATTGGTGGCGACAAACCCTGCATGACGGAATCGTCGCAAATTCTGCCTCGGCAAAAATAGCGCTGCCATCAGCCAACTTGCCAGACGTTGCGCCGTCCGGTCCCGCACAAGGCCATACGCTGATGCTCGCGCCGGATCCCTCCGTCTTCGACGGAAGCATGGCGAACAATGCCTGGCTGCAGGAATGCCCAAAGCCCTTTACCAGCCAGGTCTGGGGAAATGCGCTGCATGTGGCGGAGGGCGACGCGGCCGAGCTTGGGTTGAACGATGGCGATATCGTGCAGCTCAAGCGGGGTGAAACCTCGCTCGAGGCGCCGGTTATGGTGCGGGAAGGTCAGGCGGCGGGTGTCGTATCGACGACGCTTGGCTACGGCCGAAAATTCGCGGGAAGCATCGGAAGCAATATCGGTTTCGATGTTTATCGCCTGCGCGGCGTTGACACGCCTTGGCTGACAGGCGGCTTCACCATCACCAAGACGGGACGGCGGAAGGAGTTGCTGCGCACGCAGCATTACTTCCGTCTCGAAGGTGAAGCGGAGGACCTGCAGCCGCGCCTGACCCTTGATGATCTCGCAAGAGGCAATTTCAAGTTCGATCGGCCGGACACAAACCCGCCCACACTCTACCCCGCGCCGCATCACGATACCTACCAGTGGGCCATGGCAATCGACACCTCGGCCTGTATCGGCTGCAACGCCTGTGTCGTGGCCTGCCAGGCCGAAAACAACGTTCCCGTGGTCGGTCCCGAAGAAGTTGCCGAGGGACGGGACATGCATTGGCTCCGCATCGACAATTACGTCATTGAGGGGCGCCCTGGTTTCAGCCCAGTGCCGTGCATGCATTGCGATCATGCCCCCTGCGAACCCGTTTGCCCGGTCGGAGCATCGATCCACGACAGCGAGGGCCTGAACCTGCAGGTCTACAATCGCTGCGTCGGTACACGCTTCTGCGAGTCGAATTGCCCCTACAAAGTCCGGCGCTTCAACTTCTTCGGGTATGCCGACGGCGATGAACACGGCAATCTCGGCGCCGACATAGTGAAAGCCGTGTTCAATCCGAATGTCACGGTGCGAAGCCGTGGCGTGATGGAGAAATGCACATATTGCGTCCAGCGCATCAGTATCGCCCGGCGCGCAGCCGAGAGAGAGGGAAGGACCATCCGCGACGGCGAAGTGGTTACTGCCTGCCAAGCGGCATGCCCAACGAAAGCGATCGAATTCGGTTCCATTGCGGATCCGACCTCGCGCATCAGCGCTCTGCGCGTCGATCCACGGAGTTATGCGCTTCTCGGCAAGCTCGGAACGCGCCCGCGAACGTCCTATCTCGCACGTCTCCAAAACCGCAATCCGGACTATGGAAAGGCCAGCTGATGGCGATGGCGGTCAGCATTGCGGAAACTGCCGGCGAGCAAGAGCGATGGACGCTGCCCGAAGCGCGCAGCCTGGAGGCGGTCAATGCGATCGTCGCAGCGCCGCTGCTTGAGCGATCAGGCTGGAGCTGGCGCGCGTGGTGGATCGGCGTCTGCCTGAGCCTCCTGCTGACGACCGGGTTTCTCCTCGCTGTGTTTCTCGTGTTCTATCGCGGCATCGGCATCTGGGGCGTGAACACCACTGTTGTATGGGGCGTCGCCATTGCCGATTACGTCTGGTGGATCGGCATCGGCAACGCCGGGACGCTCATTTCGTCAATGTTGCTGCTCATGCGGCAACAATGGCGTGCGTCCACCAATCGCTTCGCCGAGTCGATGACTCTGTTCGCCGCGGCGATCGCCGGCAGTTTTCCGATCATTCATCGTGGCCGGCCGATGTATTTCTATTGGCTGACGCCATATCCGAACACGATGCATCTCTGGCCGCAGTGGCGCAGTGCGTTGATCTGGGATTTCTGGGCGATCCTGAGCTACATCCTGTTCTCGATCCTATTCTGGTATGTCGGCTTGATTCCGGATTTGGCCACCATGCGGGATCGCGCCCAGACCCGGATGCAGGCCGCTATCTATGGTGCGCTGGCGCTCGGTTGGTGCGGCTCGTCCCGACAGTGGCACGCCTACGAGATCCTTCATCTGGCCCTGGCCAGCCTCGGTGTGCCCCTCGTCGTCTCGCTGCACAGCGTGGTCGGCATGGACTTTGCCGCGAGCCTGATGCCCGGCTGGCAGGAGACCATCTTCCCACCGTAC
>CAYVVB010000337.1:0-10050 GCA_964454955.1 uncultured Bradyrhizobium sp.
GTTCCAACGCCGGACAGCTTCTGTTCAGCGGCATGATACGCGACGATCGTGCCCGCAGGGTCGCTGCCGACCTGATGCAGCCGCATTTCTTCAGCGGCTGGGGCATCCGCACGGTCGCGCTGGGCGAATCGCGCTACAATCCGATGTCTTATCATAATGGCTCGATCTGGCCCCACGACAATGCGCTCATCGCGCTCGGGCTCGCCCGTTACGGCCTGAAAAGGCCGGTCGAGCAGGTCTTTGCCGGCTTGTTCGACGCTGCGACCTACATGGATTTGCGGCGCTTGCCGGAATTGTTCTGCGGCTTCCGCCGCGAGAAAAGCAGGGGCCCGACGCTTTATCCGGTGGCTTGTGCGCCGCAGGCCTGGGCCAGCGCGACACCATTCACGCTGCTCGAGGCGGCGCTTGGGCTCGAGTTCGACGTGGAACGAAGCGAAATCCGGCTGCGCAATCCGCGCCTGCCGGACTTCCTGAACGAGGTGATCCTGCGCGAACTGCAACTGGGCCCTTCCAGCGTCGACTTGCGGATCCGCAGGCACGGCGAGACCGTGTCGTTGGAGGTGATGCGCAGGAGCGGACAAATCCAGGTTTCGATCGTTTTGGCTCGCTGACGCGTGGCCTTCGATCGCCGGGGAGGACGGATGCGCAACAGGCAGAGGATGATCTTGCTCGCGGTCGCGCTCGCCGCGGCTGCGGCCGCTCGCGCGGGCGCCGAAGACGCGCAGCCGGCCAGCAATCCGCCGCCTGCCGCGCAGCAAACTGCGCCACCTGCCGCACAACCCGCGCCGCCTGCCCCGCAACAGCCTGCACCGCCCGCTGCACAGCAGCCTGCCCCTCCGCCGCCCCCGCCGTCGGTGACCATCATCGGTCCAAAAGACGCGCACGGTGTGCTCGGCCGTGATGTCCGCAGTCCCACGAATGAAGATATGGGGCACATCGTTGACGTGATCGTGGATCGCACCGGCACGGTACGCGCCGCGGTCATCGATTTCGGCGGCTTTCTCGGCGTCGGCAGCCGGAAGATCGTCGTCGACTGGAACGCCCTGCATTTTGGCAAGGTCGCCAACAACAGCGAAGCCATCTCACTCGAATTAACAAAGGCGCAGGTGGCCGCGGCACCGGAATTCAAGGAGGACAACGCGATCGTGGTGCTTGGGGCGGCCGGCAACCTGCAGCCGCTGGATGATCATTGAGCAATACCAGGAAACCGTTTGGTGATGCACCTCCTATCCGGTTCCCTTGACCGCATCGAGGGAAATCGCCGCGAACGACCGGTCAATGGCGACAGGGCCGCGCCGCGGCAGGCTGCGCCGGGCATCCTGGCGTTGCCGGCGCCCTCGCGGCGGAGCCTGCGCGGGCTCGACTGGTTCATCTTCTTTCTCGCCGACGTTCAGACCGGATTCGGCCCGTTCATTGCGGTCTATCTCACCACGCAAAAATGGACCCAGGCTCAGATCGGCCTCGTGCTGTCGATCGGCGGCGTCGTCGCCCTGATCGGGCAGATGCCCGGCGGCGCGATCGTCGATGCGGCCCGGTCCGAGCGGCTGGTTGCGGCGCTGGCGATCGCGACGATCGGCTGCGCCGCGTTGGCCTATGCGGCATGGCCGATCTTCCCGGTGGTTGTTGCGGCTGCCACCCTGCATGCGGCGGCCAGCTGCGTGCTGGGCCCGGCGATTGCCGCCATCAGCCTGGGCCTGGTCGGCCCGCATGCGATGGGCGAGCGGCTCGGCCGTAACGCCCGCTTTGCATCGCTCGGCAATGGCGTTGCCGCGGCGGCGATGGGCACCGCCGGCTATCTGATTTCCAGTCGTTCGGTGTTTCTCGTCACCTTCCTGCTTGCGATCCCGACGTTGCTCGCGCTCGGGAGCATCCGCGAAAGCGAGGTTGACGTGGCGCGCTGCCATGGCGCGGTGCTGCGCGAGGATGCGGACGCCAAGGCCACCAGCATCTTCGGCCTGCTGCGCCAGCGTCCCCTGTTGATCTTCGCCGGCAGCGTGCTGTTGCTGCAGTTGGCGAATGCGGCGATGCTTCCGCTGATGGCGGGGGTGGTGACGACCCGGTCGAGCCAATGGGCGCCGGTGCTGATCGCTGCCTGCATCATCGTGCCGCAGGCGATCGTGGCGCTGCTCTCGCCTTCGGTCGGGGCCAAGGCGCAGGCTTGGGGACGACGGCCGATCCTGCTGATAGGTTTTGCCGCGCTGACGTTGCGCGGCCTGTTATTTGCCGTCGTGCATGATCCTTATTTGCTGGTCGCGGTGCAGATCTTCGACGGCATCACCGCGGCGGCGTTCAGCGTGATGGTGCCGTTGATCGTGGCCGACGTCGCATTCGGAACCGGCCATTTCAACCTGGCCCAGGGCGTGCTGGGGACCGCAACCGGCATCGGCGCCTCGCTCTCCACCGTGCTTGCCGGCTACATCAGCGACAAGCTCGGGAGCCCCTTCGCTTTCCTGACCCTTGCCTGCATTGCCGCTCTTGGCCTTGCCTTGATCGCGCTCGTCATGCCGGAGACGCGGCGCAGCACCTATTGAGCCCGGCTTTTTCAAACGATCCCGGTCAAACAAGAAAGAGCGCGGTGACGGCTTGGGACGTCATCGCGCTCTTGAGGGCAGGCAAAGACTCGTATCAGGCGAAGTGTATCAGGCGTCCATGTTGCGCAGGAGTTGGCGGTTGCGCAGCACGATCTGGCGGGCGCCGGAGAAGCCGAGCACACCCTGGGCGTGGAGCTGCGACAGCGCACGCGAAACCGTCTCCAGCGTGAGGCCGAGGTAATCGCCGATGTCGCGCCGGCACATCGGCAGCGCCATCATGCCGGCGACCGCCAGCCGGCGATCCATCTCCAGCAGGAAAGTCGCCACCCGCTCCATCGCGGTCTTGCGTCCGAGCAGGAGCATGTGGTCTTCGGCGTGACGAAGCTCGCCTGCGGTCATCGCCCAAAGCTTGCGGGCGACCTGGACATCGACGCCCGCGGCCTGTTCGAGGCTGCGACGCTTCACCAGGCGCACGGTGGTGTCAATGATCGCTTCGGCGGCCAGCCGGTGCTTGGCGCCCGATTCGAGACCGAAAACGTCGCCGGGGAGATGGAAGGTACCGATCTGGCGGCGCCCGTCGGACAACAGCTTGTAGGTGCGTACGGCGCCAGAAACAACCTGGTAGACGTATTCTGCCGGCTCGTCCTCGCCGTAAATCTCTTCATCCTTGCGGTAGGTGAACTCACTCGCCACCACTCCGGCATGCCCGGTAATAGCTGCAAACTGATCGGTTGCCGCAGGCGGAGCGGGCGGTACCTTCTGGCCGACAACGACGTTGTTGTGGGTATTGAGCGAGGGGTTCAGCATTGACCATCTCCTGTGCGGCGGATGGCCCCTTGTTACGTTCTGCCCGCGTTCCTGGAAATTGAGAGCGATATCTTAAGGGGGTTTACCTACGTAGGTTACCGGAGGTCAGGCCGCCGGCGAACCGTCGCTCCGGCGATACTCCGAGATGGCGCCCCGGATGTGCTTGACCAGACTGTCCTCGAGCAGGGGCTTACGCATCACATGCGTAACGCCGGCCGCGGCTGCCCGCGCCCCGATGTTCTTGTCCGGATAGCCGGTAATCAACACCACCGGCGCTTCGATCCCGCGGCTTCGCAGTTGTCCGACGAGGTCGAGGCCGTTGATATCCGGCATTTTGTAATCGATCACGAAGCAATCGACCTCGCCGGAAAAAGGCGCGCCCAACAGCGCGCCGCCGCTCCGGAAGGTCCGGACGGCAAAGCCGTCCGTCTCCAGGAGGAAGCGCAGCGAACTGAGCACGCCTGCATCATCGTCAACCACATAGACGGTCGGTTGGGTGGCAGGCGCTGTCACAGCCGGCATGGTTTCTGAGCCGATTTCGATCATGCCCTTTGTGTACTCGCTGTGACAAGGCGTGCGTTGATGTAGCTCAATCACCAAGCAAGCCCGCACGCATGGCGAGCCGCACCAGCTCCGACAGGCTGCCCGCCTGCATCTTGGTCATCACATTGGCGCGGTAGACCTCGATGGTGCGGGGGCTGATGTCGTACTCCCGCGCAATCAGCTTGTTGGAAAGTCCGGCGACCAGCCCGTTCATGACCTGGCGCTCACGGGGGCTCAGCGTCGCGACGCGGGCAGCGATGTCATGTGCAACCGCCTCGTTCTTGGCGGCCGGCTCGGCCTGGCGGATCGCCATTTCGATCATCGCGGTGAGCCGCTCATCCTCGAAGGGCTTTTCGAGAAAATCGATGGCGCCGAGCTTCATCGCCTCGACCGCGAGCGGCACATCGCCATGGCCGGTCATGATCACGATCGGGAACATGCTGTTGGCCGCCTTCATGCGCTTGAGCAGTTCGATCCCGTCGATACCCGGCATGCGCACGTCGGAGATGACACAGCCGAATTCCAGTTCCGGCAGGGCCTTCAGAAAGCCTGTCGCGGTATCAAACACCCTGACGTGATAGCCGGCGGCATCCAGCAGGAAGTTCAGCGAATCCCGCATCGCCTCCTCGTCGTCGATGACGTAGACGTTTCCCTTCGACATCTCTCAACTCATGTTCGGCGCTGCCGGAAGGGTGAAGCGGAAAGTTGCGCCTCCGGCAGCGTTGTTTTCAGCCCACATCCGGCCGCCATGGGCCTCGATGATCGAGCGGCTGATGGAAAGGCCGACCCCCATGCCGGTCTCCTTGGTGGTGAAAAAGGTTTGGAACAGGTTCGGCAAGACGTCGTCCTGGAATCCGGAGCCGGTGTCGGACACCTCGATCTCGATCATGTCGTCCGCCACCTTGGCGTTGGTCGTGATCAATTCCCGGCGGGGCGACTGCGCCATCGCCTCCAGCGCATTGCGAAACAGGTTGACCAGAACCTGCTGAATCTGGACCCGGTCCGCCAGCACCAGATCGGCATCCGGGTTCAGCGTGAAGCGAAGCTGGACGTTCTGCTCCCGCGCGCCGGCAAGCCCCAGCGCGCCGGCTTCCTCGATCAGCCTGGAGAGGCTTTCGACGCGCTTTTCCGATTCGCCGCGCGCGACGAAATCGCGCAGGCGGCGGATGATCTGGCCGGCGCGCAGCGCCTGTTCGGCCGCGCGGTCCATGGCGCTTTCGATCTTGGCCGCATTGGGATCGGTGCTTCCTTCGAGCAGGCGGCGCGAACCCTTCATGTAGTTGCTGATGGCGGCGAGCGGCTGGTTGAGTTCGTGGGCGAGCGCGGACGCCATCTCGCCCATCGCGCTCAAGCGCGAAATGTGGACCAGTTCGGATTGGAGTTGCTGCAGCCGCGCCTGGGTCTGCTGATGCTCGGTCAGGTCGCGAACGAAACCGGTGAAATAGGGCTCGCCCGCCGATTGAAACTCTCCGACCGACAGATGCATCGGGAACGTCGTCCCGTCCCTGCGCTTGCCGGTCACGATCCGCCCGATGCCGATGATGTGCCGCTCGCCGCTCGAACGGTAACGGAAGATATAGCTGTCGTGACGCGACCGATCCGGCTCTGGCATCAGGATGCTGACGTTCTGTCCGATCGCCTCGCGCTCGCCGTAGCCGAACAATCGCTCCGCCGCCGTGCTGAAGAATTGCATGATGCCGCGGCTGTTGATGACGATCATCGCGTCGGGAACGGTATCGAGGATCGAGCGAAGGTGGCTTTCGCGCGTCCGCAAGGCTTCCTCGAGCAGCTTGATTTCGCCGACATCGAGAAATATTCCGCTGATGTGCCGCGCGGCCCCGGCCTCGTCCCTGACCAGGCCGCCGCGGGCGCGAATCCATTGCACGCGTCCGGACGCCAGCCCGATCTTGAACGAAACGTCGAGATTGCCATGCCCCTCGGCAACCCTCTTCATGGCTTCATCGATGCGGTCGCGGTCGGTCGGTTCGAGCAGGGACAGAAACAGCTCGTAGCTGACCGGCTGATCGCGAGAAACGCCGAACAGGCTGCGTGCCGTTTCGGACCATTCGAGCTCGCGTGTCGCCAGGTCGAGGTCCCAGGTGCCGACGCCAAATCCTTCGATCCGGAGCCGGTAGTGCTCGTCCCGGAGCGCGTCGTCTTTGGAAGAGTGGGTCACATCGGTCACGCCAAGGCTTCCAATTCCAAGCTTAATCCTGGGTCAGGCCTTAACATATTGAAAGATATAGTGAAGAGGCTTTGCATGCGATCGAATTCCCGGCGCTGTCGCCACCTCTTGCTCTGTGATCGGAGCGGCATTTGCTCAATTTCGCCCATGGGCGGCCCCGGTGCAAGCTTCGCAGAGGGCGAGCCGGGGATAACTGGTTCCTGGTCCGGCGGCCGAGGGAGCCTCAGGGATATTCCGGAGTTTCAAGGCGGTTTGATCTAACTCATCCTGCTGGGCGTTGGTGCGCCTAGAAGCGATGAGAACGTGGGGCAGCGGAGAGCCTGGAATGACAATCGCAACCATCATGGTTTGCCTGGCGCTTGATCAGTCGAGTCAAGCCCGTTTGGAGGTTGCAGGCCAGCTCGCCGACCGGTTGGGCGCTGGCCTGATCGGCATCGCCGCGGCGCAGTTTGCTCCGCCGCTCTATTTTACGGACGGCGAGGTGGCGCAGGACCTGATCGACCAGGGAGAGGCGGCGGTCAGGAAACGGCTGCGCGAATTGGAAGCGCAATTTCGCGAGTCGGCGAAGAATCGCACCGGCGGCGTTGAGTGGCGCAGCGCGCTCGATTTTCCGGCCCGCTTCATTGCCGAGCAGGGGCGCTGCGCCGATCTCATCGTCAGTGGCGGGGACAGCCCGGCCTTCTCCGATTCGTTTGCACTGGCAAGCCCTAAGGACCTGGTGATGCAGGCGGGGCGGCCGCTGCTGGTCGTTCCTGACAAGGTCGATTGGCTGGATCCGCGCAGCGCGCTGGTGGCCTGGAAGGACACCATGGAGGCGAGGCGGGCGGTTGCCGATTCGATACCTCTGCTGCGGCTCGCCAAGAACGTCACGGTTGCCGAAATTCTGGAAGAAGGTGATGGCCGCAGCGAGGCGGAGGCGCGTCTTCGCGACGTGGTCGCCTGGCTTTCCCGTCACGGCATCGCTGCCGCCACGCGGATCGACGAGCGCCGGCAGGAGGGGGACGCGGCGGCCGCGCTCGACGTAATTGCCGGCGACGTCGGCGCCGGCCGCATCGTCGCCGGCGCCTACGGTCATTCGCGCTTCCGCGAACTCATCCTTGGCGGAATGACGCAGCACCTGATCACCCAGTCCAGCCGTTGCGTATTGCTCTCGCACTGACGCAGTGCTGCGAAAACAGTGGGACGTAAACCGTGTACCGATTTCTCGAGGAAACTGCCGGAACCTACATGACACGCGCCGTCAAGACGGTCACGCGTGATCTCACCGTGCGCGAAGTGAACGATATGTTCGAACGCGACGACTTCAACTCCTATCCGGTGGAAGAGGATGGCCAGGCGGTCGGCATCGTGACCAAGTTCGACCTCCTGAAGTGCTTCGCCTTCACGCCGAATCAGATGGTCCCGCGCTATGTCGACCTGATGGGCCGCACGGTCGCGGACCTGATGACCTCGGAATTCATCTATGTGCGCCCGGACACCAAGTTGACGCGGGTGCTCCAGCTCATGGTCCAGCACCGTATCCGCAGCATCCCGGTGATCGACGTCGATCACAGGCTGGCCGGGATCATTTCCCGCGAAGACGTCCTCAAGGCGCTCGCGGTCGCGGCCCGCGATCCATAGGGCCTCTCGAGCTTTACCCACAGTTCGCCGAACCGATCTGCGTCGCGCGGAGCGATCAGACGCGGATTCGTGGCGATTGATCTGCGCAGCCGATCAATCTTGATCTCGATCAATTCGCGTTGCAACGGAATGTGATTGTTGAGCGCGTGTCATTTCAGCGAGAATCCGCATGAGTCAGCCCTCAACTTCCAAATCCATGACCATCGGTGAAAGTAGCTTGGCGCTCATTTTCGCCGCCACCGCCTTTCTCTGCATGATCGGCGCGGCCAAGGCGGTCGATGCGCCCTTCGCGTTCCATGCCTCTCTGGCCGCAGCGGCCAGCGTCGCGGCAGTATTCGCCATTCTCAATCGTTATTTCGATCGCCCGGCGGCCCTGCCTCCGCAGGAGATCAACGGGCGGCCCAACTATAATCTGGGCCCGATCAAGTTTTCCGCCTTCATGGCGATGTTCTGGGGGATCGCCGGATTTACGGTCGGCCTCCTGATCGCAAGCCAGCTGGCGTGGCCGTTTCTCAATTTCGACCTGCCGTGGACGAGCTTCGGTCGCCTGCGGCCGCTGCACACCTCGGCCGTGATCTTCGCCTTTGGCGGCAACGTCCTGCTCGCAAGCTCGTTCTACGTGGTGCAGAAGACCTGCCGCACCCGTCTCGCCGGCGATCTCGCGCCCTGGTTCGTCGTGCTGGGCTACAACTTCTTCATTCTCATCGCCGGCACCGGCTACCTGCTCGGCGTCACGCAGAGCAAGGAGTATGCCGAGCCCGAATGGTATGCCGACCTGTGGCTGACCATCGTCTGGGTGACCTATCTCCTCGTCTTCCTCGTGACGATCATGAAGCGCAAGGAGCCGCATATCTTTGTCGCCAACTGGTTCTATCTCGCCTTCATCATCACCATCGCGGTGCTGCATCTCGGCAACAACCCTGCGCTGCCGGTGTCGATCTTCGGCTCGAAGTCCTACATCGCGTGGGGCGGCGTCCAGGACGCGATGTTCCAGTGGTGGTACGGCCATAACGCGGTCGGCTTCTTCCTGACCGCCGGCTTCCTCGCCATCATGTACTATTTCGTGCCGAAGCGCGCCGAGCGGCCGATCTACTCCTACCGGCTGTCGATCGTGCACTTCTGGGCCCTGATCTTCCTCTACATCTGGGCCGGTCCGCACCACCTGCACTACACCGCGCTGCCGGATTGGACGCAGACCCTCGGCATGACCTTCTCCATCATGCTCTGGATGCCCTCATGGGGCGGTATGATCAACGGCCTGATGACCCTGTCGGGGGCCTGGGACAAGCTGCGCACCGATCCGGTCCTGCGCATGCTGGTCGTATCGGTCGCCTTCTACGGCATGTCGACCTTTGAAGGGCCGATGATGTCGGTGAAGGTGGTCAATTCGCTCAGCCACTATACCGACTGGACCATCGGTCACGTCCACTCCGGTGCGCTCGGCTGGGTCGGCTTCGTCTCCTTCGGCGCGCTGTACTGCTTGGTGCCTTGGGCGTGGAATCGCAAGGGCCTTTACAGCCTCAAGCTGGTCAACTGGCACTTCTGGACTGCGACGCTCGGCATCGTGCTCTACATCTCGGCGATGTGGGTGTCGGGAATCCTGCAGGGCCTGATGTGGCGTTCCTACACTTCGCTCGGCTTCCTCGAATATTCCTTCATCGAGACCGTCGAGGCGATGCATCCCTTCTACATCATCCGTGCCGCGGGTGGAGCGCTGTTCCTGATCGGCTCGCTGATCATGGCGTACAATCTCTGGATGACGGTACGCGTCGGTGAGGCCGAGGTGCAGGCGCCCGTTGCTCTTCAGCCGGCGGAATGAGGAATCCGACTATGTCTTTCTGGACACGCCACCATATCTTCGAAAAGAACTCGATCGTCCTGGTCGTCGGCATTCTCGTCGTGATCGCGATCGGCGGCCTGGTCGAGATCACCCCGCTCTTCTACCTGAAGAGCACGATCGAGGTGGTCGATGGAGTGAGGCCTTACACGCCGCTCGAGCTGACGGGGCGCAACATCTATGTCCGCGAGGGCTGCTATCTCTGCCACTCGCAGATGATCCGCCCCCTGCGCGACGAGGTCGAACGCTACGGCCACTTCTCGCTGGCCGCCGAGAGCATGTACGACCATCCGTTCCAGTGGGGATCGAAGCGGACCGGGCCTGATCTCGCGAGGGTCGGCGGCAAGTATTCCGACGACTGGCATGTGCGGCATCTTTCCGATCCGCGCTCCATTGTGCCGCAATCGGTGATGCCGGGATATTCGTTCCTCGCCAAGTCCGAGATCGACACGACGATGACTGCGCAAAACATGCGCACGTTGCGTGAGGTGGGCGTGCCTTACACGGACGAGCAGATCGCCAACGCC
>CAYVVB010000338.1:0-5473 GCA_964454955.1 uncultured Bradyrhizobium sp.
GGCAAGACCAATGTGCCGCTCGGCCTCGGCGACTGGCAGAGCTACAACGACATCTACGGCACCACCAACAATCCCTATGATCTGTCCCGCACGCCTGGCGGCTCCTCCGGCGGCTCGTCTGCGGCGCTCGCGGCGGGCTACGGCGCCCTGTCGCTCGGCTCGGATATCGGCGGTTCGCTGCGCGTGCCAGCGTTCCATTGCGGGGTCTATGCGCACAAGCCGACCTACGGACTGGTGCCGACCCGCGGCCACACGCCGCCGCCTTTGCCGCCGCTGCCCTTCGAGCGCGACCTTTCGGTGGTCGGCCCGATGGCACGATGCGCCGCCGATCTTGCGCTTTTGCTGGACGTGATCGCAGGTCCCGACCCGATCGAGGCCGGCAAGGCCTATCGGCTGGCGCTGCCGCCAGCGCGCCACCAGGACCTGAAGGACTTTCGCGTGCTGCTGATCGACAGCGACCCTCTGCTGCCGACCGACCAGGCCGTGCGCGGCGGGATCCAGGAGCTCGCCGCTCACCTCGCCAGGGCCGGTGTCACGGTGACGCGGCAGAGCCCGCTATTGCCCGACTTCGCCGCCTCGTCGCGCCTCTACATGCGGATGTTGATGTCTTTCCTTGCGGCCTCCTTCGCGCCCGAGGACTATGCCGGCGCGGCGGAGGCCGCGGCAAAGCTCAAGGCTGACGACATGAGTCTTGCGGCCGAGCGGCTGCGCGGTGTCGTGCTCAGCCATCGGGACTGGCTGATGGCCGACGGCGGCCGGGTGCGGCTACGCGCGCAATGGCGCGAGCTGTTCAGCACGTTCGATGCGGTGATCTGCCCCATCATGCCGACGCCGGCGTTCCCGCACGACCACTCGCCCGAGCAGGAGACCCGTTGCATCAACATCGACGGCACGGATTATCCTTATGTCGACCAGCTCGCCTGGCCCGGCATCGCAACTCTGCCCGGCCTGCCAGCGACTGCGATCCCGACCGGATTTGCGGCGAACGGATTGCCGATCGGTGTGCAGATCGTCGGGCCCTGGCTGGAAGACCGCACGCCACTCAAGCTCGCCGAGCTGATCGAGCGCAACTTCGGCGGCTTCGCGCCGCCGCCGATGTTTGATGATTGATCTCGCGGTATCGAGGCTACGCCGCCAGGAGCAATTCGCCAATCTCGGCCATGCCGGCCGGGTGCTCGCCAAGCAGAAGGTTCGCGATCGCAACTTGCGTCGGATTTTCCGCAAGTCGGAACGGATCGCCGGCGGCCAGACGATGATCGACGACCAGGCGTGACCACAACAATCGCCGCGCGTCGCCGCGCAATCTGCTGATGCGCGCGCCTTCCCATGTCAGCGCCACCGCGCTTGCGACGTGGTAGAGCAGGCTGGTGGCACGTCGTGCATCGGCCTCGTTGTCGGGGCGGGCGGCGACTTCGCGAGCGAACCCGATCGCGCGATCAGTGAGATGGCGCAGGCGGTCGCGCCAAGCCTGCGGCACCTCGCCGCTCTCATCGAGCCTCGCATGCAGGTCGGCCGCGAGCGCCGATTCCGCGCCGTGGCGGCCGACCGCGCGCTTGAGCGCGTCGAGCGCGACGATGTTGCCAGTGCCCTCCCAGATCGAGCCGAGATGGGCGTCCCGCAACAGCCGCGCGGTGGCGAACTCCTCGATATAACCGACGCCGCCACGCATCTCCAAGGCGTCGCCACAGACCTTCCGGGCATCGCGGGTGGCGCGGAATTTCAGGGTCGGCGTCAGGATACGCAACAGCGCCGCGGCATCCTGACTGCCGGCTTCGGCGCGGTCGAGCGCGTCGGCCGTCACGAAACTCATCGACAGCGCCTGTTCGGTCGGCAGCATGATCTTCATCAATTGCCGTCGTCCGAGCGGAAGATCGATGATGCGGCTGCCAAACACCACGCGGCTTTTCGCGACCGTCATGGCGTCGTGACAGGCACGGCGCATCAATGCGGTCGACTTGACGCCGTTGGAGAGCCGCGAGGAGTTGACCATTTCCGCCATCTGCACAAAGCCGCGGTCGAGCCGGCCGACCGCATAGGCAATCGCGCCTTCCAGCCTGATCTCGCCCGAGGCCATCGAGCGCGTGCCGAGCTTGTCCTTCAGACGCACGATCCGGTAGTTATTTTGTGAGCCGTCGTCGAGGAAGCGCGGCATCAGGAACAGGCCGACACCGCGCGTGCCGGGTGGCGCGCCCTGCGGCCGCGCCAACAGCATCACGACTTTCGCATCGGCGTTGGAGCAGAACCATTTTTCGCCCGACAGGCGCCAGTGATCGCCCTCCAGCACGGCCGTCGTCGTCAGCGTACCGACATCGGAGCCGCCCTCCTTCTCCGTCATGAACTGGCCGCCCTGGGTCAGCCTGGCCATGTCGGTCTGCGTCAGCCCGTCCAGATATTTTGCCTTTAGTTCCTCGCTGCCGAAATTCGCAAGCAACTTGGCGCAGCCATCGGTGACGTTGATCGGGCATCCCAGGCCGAACTCGGCCTGGTTGAACAGGTATGTGAAGGCATGCTTTGCCACGACCGGATATTTGTCGGGCCAGCCCAGAATGCCCTTGCGGATCGACATCGCGTGAATACCGAACTCGCCGAACGCGGCGCGCTCCAATTCGCGATAGGCGGGGTGATATTCGATCGACTGCACGTCGCGCCCGAACTTGTCGCGCTGATGCAGCACCGGGACATGACGGTCGGCCAGTCGTGCGCATTCATCGAGATGGCCGCCGGCCAGTTCCCCCAGCCTGTCGAGATGCGGCTCGATATGACGGAACAGCGGATCGCTAAGGTGAATGCGCAGGAGATCAGCGAGCACCGGATCGGCCCGATAGAAATTCATGCCGGTGGTATCCGGCGCGAGCAATCCGGACTGACCGGTAGAGCTTACGACACCCTGCTTGATGAGTTGATGCATTCTTGATTGCCCTTGACTGGTTTCCGCCCTGTCCCGCCGCGTTTGGATGATGTAGATCATGTTCGCCGACGAAGCCGCAACGTTCGCAGGTAGGCGTGATCCCATGATGGACCCTATGGCATTTTCGGGTCGGAGACGGCGCCCTACCCGGTCAAGGCCCGTTACCATTTTCGCTGTAAAGCGATCCGGTATCAATGGACTTTGCGCAACGACGGCCTGCGGACGACAGCGGCATCCGACCGGACTGCGCCCGTTCCAATGTTTGAAGCCGGTTGCCTCGCCCCTTTGCGTCCCTAGATACAGGTTGCCATAGACATCGGAGGACGGCGCCATGGACATCCCCGCTTACAAGATTGCGCTCATTGTCGGCGCCGGCGAAGGGTTGAGCGCTTCGCTCGCCCGCCTGTTCGCCCGCGAACACATTCGCGTTGCGCTGGCCGCGCGCAAGATCGAGAAGCTCGGCGCGCTCTGCCGCGAGACCGGCGCGCTGGCCTATGCCTGCAATGCAGCGGAAGCGGACGACGTCGAACGGCTGTTCGGTCTCGTCGAGCGCGAAATCGGCACGCCCGACCTCGTGGTGTACAATGCCGGCGCGCGGGCGCGCGGTCCCTTCCTCGATCTGGTGCCAGCGGAGGTTGCGCAAAGCATCATGACGAGCGCGTTCGGCGGTTTCCTGGTGGCGCAGCAGGCGGCGAAGCGGATGCTGCCGAACAGGCATGGCGCTATCCTGTTCACCGGCGCCTCCGCCAGCGTGAAGGGTTATGCGCAATCGGCGCCCTTTGCGATGGGCAAGTTCGCCCTGCGGGGACTTGCACAATCGCTGGCGCGCGAATTGTCGCCGCAGGGCATTCATGTCGCGCATTTCGTGATCGATGGCGGCATCCGCAGCGCAACGCGCACCGAGGCTCCCGACCGCCCCGATTCGATGCTCGATCCCGATGCCATCGCGATGAGCTACTGGAACGTCCTGCAACAGCCGCGCAGCGCCTGGACCTGGGAAATGGAATTGCGGCCGTGGGTTGAGAAATTCTAGCCGGGGGAAATACGCATGACGACCGAGACCATCCTCGACACCGGCACCGACGAACTGCTTTGCACGATCCGCGACCGTGTCGCGATCATCACCTTGAACCGGCCCGAGGTGCGCAATGCGCTGTCCGACACGCTGACGCCGGCGCTGCGGACCATGATCAAGGCTTGCGGAGAAGATCCGAATGTCGGCGCGCTGCTCATTACCGGCGCGGGCCAGGCGTTCTGCGCCGGCGGCAACGTCAAGGGGATGGGCGCACATCGCGACAAGCAGAAGCTGGACATGCCGTTTGACGAGAAGGTCGCCGACCTGCAGGAGCGCCAGAGGCTGCTCACCGGCGCGCTGGTTTCGGTGCGCAAGCCGACCATCGCGGCACTTCCCGGCCCCGCGGTCGGCGCCGGGCTTGCGCTCGCGATGGCCTGCGACATCCGCATCGCCGCGCAGTCGGCGTTCGTCTCGACCGGCTATCTCCGTGTGGCGCTCTCCGGCGACTACGGCATCGCCTGGTTGTTGACGCGCCTGGTCGGAACGGCGCGGGCGCGCGAATTGATGTTCACCTCCGAAAAGGTCGACGCGGAGCGCTGCGAGAGGATCGGCCTCGTCAACCGCGTGGTGCCGGACGCGCAATTGCAAAGCGAGGCCTTCGCGCTCGCCAGATCGATGGCTGAAGGCCCGACCCTGGCGCTGCGCTACATGAAGGACAATTTGGACGAGGCGTTGTCGTTCGATTTCGCCACCGCCCGCGATCAGGAGGCGGAGCGGCTGATCCGCCTCACCACGACCGCCGATCACCGCGAGGCGGTGCAGGCCTTCATCGAGAAGCGCAAGCCGGTATTCCCTGGCCATTGACCTTTAGGCCGCAGCAGGCTGCCGCGCTTGCGCCGCAAGCCGCCAGCTCGCGCAGGGAATGTCGTTTGGCTCGATCCTGATCTGCTTCTCGAAGCGCACCAGCTTCCAGTCGCCAGGATGATTGCGGAAGGTAAAGCCCGATTTGCGCGCGAGAGTGAGCATGACGTCGTTGGAGCGCAGCGTGTCGCCGAACACGCTGGCCGCACCAAGCGCAGCCGCGCGGCATTCCAGGTTTTTCAACAACGCCGCGCCGATGCCATGACCCTGCCACGGGTCATCGATCGAGAGCCCGAACTCGAAGCTCCCGGCCTCAGTGTGGAACGCATAGCGCGCCTCGCCGACAATGGTCTCGGCGCCATCGACCTCGATGGTCGCAATCACGGTGAAGCCATCGTCCAGCCCGACATGGGTGAACCGGTCCAGCAGCGGTTTCGGCAGTTCGCTCATTGCGCCCAGGAAACGGTTGTAGCGCGAACGGGTCGACAGCGAGCGAAAATAGTTCTGCAGGTCCTCGGCATCGCGCGGTTCGACGAAGCGAACGGTCACCTCCTCGCCGCTGCGTGCGCGCAACGCGTCGGAATATTGCGCGAGATCGTCAAATCGGAACGGCGTCATCGCCAACTCCCGTCCTCTTTCGGAAAGGCCGTGGGCCGGCGCCCCGAGAGGCAACGCCGGCCCGGCTGCTA
>CAYVVB010000339.1:0-3817 GCA_964454955.1 uncultured Bradyrhizobium sp.
TCGACACCGCGATAGACCGTGACGAGCTGACCATCGGCGACCTGGGTTTCGTTCCCCTTGATGTCGGCAATGCTGCGCAAGGCCAGCGTCAGCGAGCCCATCTGGCGCGAGCGGGCGAGCATCTCGGCCTGCTGCGGCATCAGCTCCAGCGTGACCGTCCTGCCGATCACGGCGTTCTGGCCCTCCTTTTCCTTCGGGGCCTGGTCAATCGCGAGAACGCGAACATTCGACAGGATGATTTGCGAAACGATGATGTCGGGCCCGTCTCCCCCGGACTTCTGATGCTTCGACAGAATGACGTCGACGCGGTCATTGGGCAGAATGAAGCCGCCCGCGCCTGTTTCCGGCGATATTTCGGTCGAGATCGCGCGCATGCCGGAGGGCAGGATCGCGGCCATGAAGCCGGACCCGTCGGCCTTCACCAGCTTCTGCTCGCGGATCGGCTCGCCGGCGATGAACGGCGCGCGCGCGATCGACCCGGCGAGCTGGGTGGCGGCGTCAGCACGCTCGTTGCGGCGAATGAAACTGTTGCTGGCCGTTGCGGCCGGCCAGTTCTGCCATTGCAGGTCCTCGGGCTTGAGCCTCTGGCCAAGACCGATGTCGGACTTGGCGACCAGCACGTCCACGGTCGGCAACTGCGCAACCGGCGCTGTCGGAGGCGGCTTGTTGTCGGATCCGCTCGCCAGATACGCGGCGATCGCCCCGGCGGCCAGAGCGATAATCAGGACGATAATACGCGAGGTCTTCATACGCTACTCTTCCGCGCCTTCACTGATCAGCCAAGGCGATACGCGGCCCGCACCGGCTATCGAAGACTGCCATTGATTGGTGAACGAACTGCAAAGCGGACGGGCGCGAAGCCGCTGTCCGACGGTCCGGCGAATTGCAGCGACGTTCTTAATGACGGGTTTACTGTGCGAGAGAACAACCAAATACCCCCGCATTTGCGTGATCGAATTAACTGCGCCGCAATTGTCGGACCTTAGGCTCGCGCATGGTCACGGTGCTGAGAACGCCGGTGAGACCAGACCCACAGTTCGACCAGCCACGTGTATATGGAGTTTAACTCATGAAGAACCTGATTGCGCGTTTCGTGAAGGACGAGTCCGGCGCGACCGCGATCGAGTACGGCCTGATTGCAGCCGGCATCTCCCTCGCGATCATCGCTGTCGTCCAGGGCATCGGCAGCACCCTGCTGGCCAAGTTCAACTCGATCAACACCCAGCTCCAGCAGACCGCGCCTGCCGGCTAGTTCTGGGCGAGAGACAGAATCACGAAGGCCCCGGTCATCCGGGGCCTTCGTCGTTTGCGCAGGAGTGTTTGCGTCAGGCGCGTCTGCCTGACGCCTGTGCCCGCGCTCGCCGCCCTGCTCTGCCGCATCATCAGCATCTTGTAAGATCGGATGCACCGCATTTGCCGAATGTTCATGTCTCGGCCTTAAGTCTTGTGCGATCCCGACCTCGTTCCAGCCGCCGCGCAGCGTGAATCACCATGATCCTTGACCTCGCACGGCTTCTGCTGTTTCCGGCCCTGATGGCGTTCGCCGCGGCGAGCGACCTTCTCACCATGACAATCTCGAACCGGGTGTCGCTGGCGCTGGCCGCCTGCTTCCTGGTGGTGGCGCTCCCGGGCGGCATGGGCGCTTACGACATTCTCCTCCATGCCGGTGCAGGCGCGACAGTGCTGGTCGTGGCCTTGGGCTGCTTCGCGATGGGATGGGTCGGCGGCGGGGACGCCAAGATCGCGGCAAGCGTTGCGCTCTGGTTCGGTTTCGCGCACCTGATGGACTATCTGCTTTTTGCCTCGTTGTTCGGCGGCGCGCTGACGCTTCTGCTCCTGCAATTCCGGCAATGGTCGCTGCCCTCTCCACTGGCCGGACAGGTCTGGCTGGCGAGGCTGCATGCCAAGGAGAGCGGAATTCCCTATGGCATTGCGCTCGCGCTCGGCGCGCTCGTCATCTACCCGGACACGGAATGGATCCGATCCGTCGACCTTGCACACTTCGCCTTCAACTGAAGCCGGATAAACCCGGCGTTAAGGCGATTTAGATACGCCTCATTAACCATGCTTTGACGAATAGCTGGTCAACTCCCATCACGGCGACCGGCGCGTCGCGGCGTAATGTGGAAAGTGAAGCGTATGAATACCGCACGCATCGTGGTCCTGGCCATCGCTCCCAGTGCCGGCGGCGTTGCCGCGTGTCTTGCCAGCGGCATGGACAACAAGCCTCCTCGGGGGCGCGCCCCTGCAGCGCAGCTCCCAGCCGCAGCGGCGAGGCGGCCATGACGAGGGCACACCCGATGAAGTGCGGAGCAAGACAATCGAAGATGCGGACCTCGCTGGTCCGCGCCCTGTCGTTTTCGGCGATCGCCGCGCTGACGCTCAGCCCGGCTCTGGCGCCGGTGTCGGCCGCCGACTATCGCCTCGCCGCACCCGCCGACGGCGACGCCATGAATGCGCATTTCCTCTCGCTCGGCATCGGCAAATCGACCGTGATCGACCTGCCGCGCGAGATCAAGGACGTGCTGGTCGCCGATCCGAAGATTGCGAACGCGGTCGTCCGCTCCTCGCAGCGAGCCTATATCATCGGCGCCGCGATCGGCCAGACCAATATCGTGTTTTTCGATTCCGCCGGTCAGCAGATCGCTGCCTACGACATCGCGGTCAAGCGCGACCTCAACGGCGTCCGCGCCGCGCTCAAGCAGATGCTGCCGAACTCCGACATCCAGATCGACGGCGTCGGCGAGGGCGTGGTCCTGACCGGCACGGCTGCGAACCCGGTCGAAGCGCAGCAGGCGGTCGATCTGGCGGCGCGCCTCGCGGGCGGCCCCGACAAGGTCGTCAATTCGATCGCCATCCGCGGCCGCGACCAGGTGATGCTGAAGGTCACGGTCGCCGAGGTCGCGCGCTCGGTCATCAAGCAGCTCGGCATCGACCTTTCCGCCAACCTCAACTACGGCACTGCGGTCGTCAACTTCACCAATACCAACCCGTTCACGCAAAGCGGCGGCCCTCTGGTGGCCAACAACGCGCTGACGACCTCCTTCGGCACCAAGCCGTCGGTGGCGGCCACGCTGCGCGCGATGGAGAGCGCGGGCGTGATCCGCACGCTGGCCGAGCCCAATCTGACGGCAATTTCCGGCGAGGCCGCGACCTTCATCGCCGGTGGCGAGTTTCCGATTCCCGCCGGCTATTCCTGCGATCCCACCACGCATGTCTGCACCACCCAGATATCCTACAAGAAATTCGGCATCTCGCTGAACTTCACGCCGGTCGTGCTGAGCGAGGGACGCATCAGCCTGCACGTGATGACGGAAGTCTCGGAGCTGTCGAACGAGAATTCGGTGACGCTGTCGCAGGCGCTCTCATCGACGACCTTCAACTCCATCACCATTCCCTCGATCAAGACCCGCCGCGCGGAAACCACGCTGGAAATTCCCTCCGGCGGCGCGATGGCGATGGCGGGATTGATCCAGGACCAGACCAAGCAGGCGGTCAATGGCGTACCGGGCATCATGCAGCTTCCGGTGCTCGGATCGCTGTTCCGCAGCCGCGACTACATCAACAACCAGACCGAGCTGATGGTGCTGGTGACGCCCTATGTGGTGCGCGCCGTGCCGCAGAAGGACCTGTCGCGTCCGGACGACGGCTTCGTCGCCGCCTCCGATCCGCAGGCCGACCTGCTCGGCAACATCAATCGCATCTACGGCGTGCCGGGACGCACCGAACCGGCGCGGACTTATCGCGGCACCTACGGCTTTATCACCGACTGAGGCGGGATGGGGATTCATATATGACAACCGGAACATCCCAGAGG
>CAYVVB010000340.1:0-14707 GCA_964454955.1 uncultured Bradyrhizobium sp.
GCGCCCGAGCACGATCTGGCCGCGATCGAAGAGGCTTTCGTCGAGCGTGAGCCGGTGACGGTCGTGGTTTCGGAGAAGGGCTGGGTGCGCACGCTCAAAGGCCATGTCGCCGATCTCTCCGGCCTCACCTTCAAGACCGACGACAAGCTCGATCAGGCCTTCTTTGCCGAGACGACCTCAAAGCTCCTGCTGTTCGCCACCAACGGCAAATTCTATTCGCTGGACGTGGCAAAGCTGCCGGGCGGGCGCGGCCATGGCGAGCCGATCCGCATGTTCGTCGACATGGAGCAGGACGCCGCGATCGTCTCCCTGTTCGTCAACAAAGGCGAACGCAAGTTCCTGATCGCAAGCTCCGAAGGCCAGGGTTTCATCGTCAAGGAAGAGGACTGCGTCGGCACCACCCGCAAGGGCAAGCAGGTGCTCAACGTGCAGATGCCGAACGAGGCGTGCGCGATTGCCACCGTTGGTGGCGACACGGTCGCGGTGCTCGGCACCAACCACAAGATGGTGATCTTCCCGCTCGACCAGGTGCCGGAGATGGCGCGCGGCCGCGGCGTGAGGCTGCAGAAATATACCGGCGCAAAGCTCTCCGACATCACGACCTTCGATTCCAAGGCCGGGCTCACCTGGAAGGATTCGGCCGGTCGCGACCAGGGCATGAGCTTCAAGGATCTGGCCGACTGGCGCGGCAACCGTGCCGACGCGGGCCGGCTGGCGCATGGGCTGCCGAAGTCGAACAAGTTCGGAAAGGGCGTGGAGTAGCCTGTAATAGTATTCGAATCTGAGCGGGCTATAACTCTCAGACTGTCGGACGAGGGTTGTTTACCCGCGATGTCGCATGTTCACGGCCATTCCCACGCGCACGACCATCCCGGCCACAGCCACGCGCCGCAAAGCTTCGGCTTTGCGTTCGCGGTCGGCGTCACCCTCAATTCGGCCTTCGTGGTTGCTGAGCTCGTGTTCGGCTATCTCGCCAATTCGCTGGCGCTCGTATCTGATGCCCTTCACAATTTCTCGGATGTGATTGCGCTGTTGCTGGCATGGGGCGCGGGATGGCTGTCGAGCAAGCGACCCACCGAGCTGCATACCTATGGCTACCGCCGGGCGTCGATCCTCGCGGCCCTCATCAACGCGGCTCTGTTGTTGGTCGCGGTCGGCGGGATCATCGTGGAGGCCATAGGGCGGATTTTCGCCCCGGCGGCCGTTTCCGGTCTGACCGTGATTTTGGTCGCCGCGCTCGGCATCTTCATCAACGGGATCACGGCGCTTCTCTTCATGCGCGGCCGCCATAGCGATCTCAACATCCGCGGTGCCTACCTGCACATGGCGGCGGACGCGGCCGTATCCTTCGGCGTGGTCGTCGCGGCGGCCGTGATCATGCTGACGGGCTGGTTCTGGGTGGACCCGGCGATCAGCCTCGTCGTTGCCGCAGCGGTCCTGGCGAGCGGATGGGGGCTGGCGCGCGACAGCGTCAACCTTGCGCTTGATGCCGTGCCAAAGGATATCGAGTTCGCCGATGTCAGGGATTATCTGGCCGGCCTCGACGGCGTCTCGGAGGTGCATGATCTCCACATCTGGGCGATGAGCACCAACGAGACCGCGCTGACCGTGCATCTTGTGCGCCCCGGCGGCTCCGACGATTCCTTCCTGCACGAGGTTTGCGGCGAACTCTCTCACCGCTTCCGCATTCATCATGCCACCCTGCAGATCGAAACGAACGCCGAAGCCTGCAGGCTCGCGCCGGCGGACGTGGTGTAGCCTCCATCCGAATTCGCCTTGCCGTCTGGTTGGGCCGCCGCGGGCCATATCAAAAAGCCGTAACCGGCGATGAGGGCGCCCGCGGGTGGTGTAGCATCTCCTTTACGGTTCTGGAGGGGAGGCACGACATGACACGAACAATCGGTGTCATCGCCCTGGCGCTGGCGATTGGCTTGTCCAGTACGGCGGCCCAGGCACAGTCCGGCGTGGAAAGACTTTACATCCTCAATTGCGGCGAGGGCGTTGCGGGCGACATCTCGCGATGGTCGCCCGGCATCAACGAGGGAAAGTCGATGGATTTCGTCGACAATTGCTACCTCATCAAGCATGTCCAAGGCTGGTTCTTGTGGGACACCGGAATCCCGGATGGGGTTGCAGCGATGCCTGATGGGCTCGCACCGGCCGATGCCAAGGGCGTGCACTGGCATCGCCCGAAGACGCTCGCCGCCCAGCTCGAGCAGCTTGGCATCAGCCCTTCGGACATCCAGGCGATGGCGGTCTCGCACACCCATCCAGACCATATCGGCAATGTCGAAATGTTTCCTTCCACCATGCTGTACGTGCAGAAGGCCGAGTATGAGTGGCCCGGCGCCAACAACCAGCCTCGCTTCAAGCCCGAACATCCCGTCACTCAGCTGGAAGGAGATCGGGACCTCTTTGGCGACGGCAGCGTGGTGATCCTTTCGACGCCGGGACATACGCCCGGTCACCAGTCGTTGCTGGTGAGGCTGCCGAAGACGGGCGCGGTCGTCCTTTCGGGCGATGCCGTGCATTTCCAAAGCAATTGGGACAACCGGCGCGTGCCCGCCCTGAACTACGACAAGGAACAGACCTTGGCGTCGATGGAGAGGCTGTCGAATCTGCTGAAGAAGGACAACGCTCAGCTCTGGATCAACCACGACAAGGCCCAGCGCGATAGTCTCAAGATGGCGCCTGAGTTCTACGACTGAGGCTCGTGACCGGCTGGCGGCCGCGCGCCTGCAGTGGCCTATCTCACCGGCGCGGTGACCGGAGGCGACAGCGGCGTGACGGTCTTTCTGGGATTCAGCGTTCCCGCGTAGAACGAGACCAGCCAGACCAGGATCAGCAGGGTCAGATAGAAAACGTAAATCTGCGGCGGCGTGCTGAGCCAGCGCCACAGTCTTCTGAAGCCACTCTCCGGGCCGGTCTGGTTGTCCATATGAGGCTTGTGCGCCAAATAGGGGGGCTTGGAAACAACAATCTCGCTGCGGCCTATGATTGCCACGGCCTTTGCCGAAGCAGCAGGAGTGCGGCCAGCGCAGCGAGGCTGAGCGCCGATGAGACGATCAGGATGCGGCTCCCCATCACGTCGATCAGGAGGCTGAAGACCAGGGGCGCCGCAGCCTGCGCCATCCGCGACGGCGCTCCAATGAGGCCGAGGCGGTAGCCATAGTTCTGTGGGCCGAAGATCGCGAGCGGCAACGTGCCGCGCGCAATGGTCAGGACGCCGTTGCCCGAGCCGTGGAAGACCGCGAATACGCCCGCGGCCGAGCCGCCGGCAAGTGCGAGAATGGCAGCGCCGAGCGGATGCGTCAGGCAGGCGAGGCGTGTCGAGACGATGGGGTGGTAGCGCTTCAGAATGCTGGCCTCGATGATGCGTGCGCCGACTTGTGCAGGCCCGATCAGCGCCCCCGCCGCCACCGCCGCGACCGGCGTGGCTCCCGCGGCTTCCAGAATGCGCGGGAAGTGCGCCGCCATCGCGCCCGTCACCGTCCATGCAGCCGCGAACGCAAAGGCGATCAGCACCATGGTGCGGTCGATCGGGATGTGCGGCTTGATCGCGGTTGCCGCTGCAAGCTTCGCGCCGGGGACCGGCGGCAGCATCAGGAGGTTCAGCGGCAGGCCGATCAGAAGATGCGCTGCCGCCCAGGCGAAACAGGTGTCGCGCCAGCCGATATGGGCCAGCCCCAGCGCCGTGAGCGGCCAGCCGACGGTGGAGGCAAAGCCCGCGATCAGGGTGATGCCGGTGATCGGCCCGCGCGCCGCCTCACCATAGATGCGCCCCAGCGCTCCGAAGGCCGCGTCATAGAGGCCGTAGCCCATGCCGATGCCGAGCAACACCCAGGCTAGGATCAGCATGGGTATCGAATGGGTGAGGCCGAGCAGGACCAGGCCCGCCGCCAACGCCAGATTGGAGATCGACAGCACAGGCCTGCCGCCGAACAAGTCGATCTGACGGCCAACCCGCGGGCCGAGTACGGCCGACAGGACCAGCGATGCCGAGAAGGCGGCAAACACCCAGTTGGAAGAGATGCCGAGATCGCGGGCGATCGGATCGGCCAGTATCGCCGGCAGATAATAGCTCGACGCCCAGGCCAGCGTCTGGGTCGTTCCGAGCGCTATGATCAGGGGATAGTGGCGCCCGTTCATGCCGTGGGCGCCCGTGCTTGCAGCATGCTCATCTCGTTTCGTCAGTTCGCATTTGTCTTGCCGGTGCCACGCGCGTCAAGCGTGCATGCCGCCGCGCTCACCTTCCGTCTGACACGATTGCGCGGCATAATCGATGCATGGAACTAGCCTCCCGCCTGAACCTGATGAACTGGCTGGTCGGACAGGGGCTCACAGGCCTTGCCGAGACCGATCTGATTCGTGGCTTCTGCGAGCGCTGCCGCGCCGGCGGCCTCGACCTGTCGCGCGGGCTGGCCTTCATCGACACGCTGCACCCGATCTACGAGGGACGAGGCTTTCGCTGGAACGACCGCGAGACCAACGAGAGCGACACGTTCGAATACATGTCGACCACCGACGGCGATTCCGCAAGGAACTGGCGCCGTTCCGCCTTCCACTACATGCTCGAGAACGGCCATGACGAGTTCAGGATGGACTTGGCCGACCGCGGTTCGCACGATTTCTCGATGGTGGGTGAGCTTGCCGAGAAGGGCCACCGGCATTTCCTGGCTTTCGTGCACCGCTTCGACGACGCCGGCACGCTCGGACAGATGGACTGCTTCTATTCCTATTGGCTGACGCGCCGCGACAGCGGATTCACCGAACCGGAACTCGCCGCACTCCGCGACCTCGTGCCCGTGCTCGGGCTTGCGATCAAATCCGCCCAGCAGGTCGATATCGCGAGCACGCTGGGGCGCGTCTATCTCGGGCGCGATGCGTCGGAGCAGGTGCTGGGCGGCCGCATCTCACGCGGCGTGACCGAGCGCATCAGCGCGGTGCTGTGGTTCTCCGATCTGCGGGGTTCGACCGGAATTTCTGAAAGCGTCGGGCCCGACGAGATCATTCCGTTCCTCAATGACTACGCGCAGGCCTCGATCGACGCCATCCATGACGCCGCCGGTGACGTCTTGAAGCTGATTGGCGATGGTGTGCTCGCGATCTTCACCGGCGACGACATGACGATGGCGCGGCGCGCGGCGTTGCGGGCCGAACATCGCTTCAGGCTGAACATCAATGCGCTCAACGCCCGCCGTTCCGCCGCGGGGCAGCCGGTCACGTCCGCCTATGTGGGCCTGCATGTCGGTGAAGTCTTTTACGGCAATATCGGCAGCGAGGACCGGCTCGATTTCACCGTGGTGGGACCCGCGGTCAACGAAGTGAGCCGCATTGCCTCGATGTGCAACTCGGTCGACCGCGATCTGCTCGCCTCGTCGGAGTTTCGCGGCGGGCTTGATGCGACGGGCCGCCGCTATCTGGTTTCGACCGGCCGCTACGCGCTGCGCGGCATCGGACACGCCCAGGATCTCTACACGCTCGATCCCGACATCGCCGCGAACGAAGTCGTGGCGGGCGGCTACGAGCGCTACTTGAAGAGCTGAAAACCTCAGCCGCAGGTCTGCGCAGACTCGCCGACCATTTCCGGCTGCCGCGACAGCGCAACCGCAGGGGAGACCAGGATCACCAGCGCCTGGGCGCCGAAAATGGCGAAGGCGAGGTAGAGACAGGTCTCTGCGCCGTACAGCCCGCCGACGATGGCGCCGAGCGCGGAGCCGAGCGGGCGCGCCCCGTAGCTCAGGATGTTGATCGCGGAAACCCGCCCGAGCAGCCGCGCCGGCGTCACCGCCTGCCGCAGGGTCGTGGTCGAGATCACCCAAAGGATGGGGCCGGCGCCAAGCAGGAAGAAGCTCAAGCCGGCGAGGTAAGGCGTTGCGACAAAGCTCGTCGACGCCATGATCCCTGCGGCGATGAAGCCGGTCACCGGGCCGAGCCCTATCACGACGCCGAAAGCGAGGCGGCTCATCACCCGCGTCGCGGCGAGTGCGCCGACGACCATGCCGAGGCCATACATCGCCAGCGTGGTGCCGACGCCCGTTGCCGAGAGGCCGAGATGGCGCACGGCATAGGGCACGAAGACGGCGAGAAGCAAGAATGAGCCGGTGTTGAAGACGAACTGGGTGATGAACACCGGGCGCAGCAGCGCGTGGCGGAATACGAAGCTTGCGCCCTCGCGAACCTCGTGCAGCGGGTGCCGGCGTACGGTCTGCTTGCGCGAAGGCTCGTGGATTCCCGCGAGCAGCACCACCGCGATCGCCGAGAGCGCGGCGGCGAATCCGAATGCCGGCCCCGCACCGACCCAGCCGACCATCACGCCGCCGAGCGCCGGACCACCGGCAAAGGCGATCGTGCGCGCCAGTTCGATCCGCGCATTGGCGGCCGGCAACTGCCCCGGCGACACCAGCGAGGGCACCAGCGCCGGCGCGGCGACGCTGTAGGCGACGGTGCCACAGACCGCGGCAAAACCGAGCAGCGCCAGCCGCGGCAGGGTCAGCCAGCCGACCCAGATCAGCAGCAGGATCGCGGCCAGCGCCGCTGTGCGCAGCGTTTCCGAACCGGCCATCAGGGCGCGACGCGAGATGCGATCGGCCAGCAGCCCGGCCGGAATCGAGAACAGAACGAAAGGGGCGGTGAGGGCGGTCTGCAGGAGACCCGTTTCGCCCTCGGCGACGCCGAGCGACAGCACGGCCACGATGGGAGCGGCGGCGAGCGCGATCTGCTCGGCCGACTGCGCGGCAAGGTTGGACCACGCCAGCCGGTTGAAGGTCGCGGGCAGAACGGGGGCGTCTTTGATAGAGGACTCTTTGATCGAGGACATGGCGGGTTCCCGGAATTGCTGTTGTTGATTGCATTTTCCGGGGTAGGAGCGGTCAAACCCACCCGCTTGCCGATAAAGTGGCTTATCCCGATAGGAACAGAGTGGGCCTAGATGCACTTGCAAATGAGTTGCAATAAAAATCGATTCGGGTCATCCTGCCTTGATGCACGCTAGATCGCCCCGCCTTGCCTCCGCCAAGGAGGCGGAAGATGTCCGGGACCGGCCGCTGACCCCGGGATGGCGGGCCGCGCGCGGCGAGCCCTCGCTTTCGAACATATTCGCCTCGGTGCGGACGGCGCAGGGCGGCTCGTTCTGGCGCAAGCTGCTGGCGTTTCTTGGTCCCGGCTACCTTGTGGCCGTCGGCTACATGGATCCCGGCAACTGGGCGACGTCGCTGGCCGGCGGCTCGAGATTTGGCTATTCCCTGCTCGCGGTCGCACTGCTCTCCAACCTCATGGCGATCGTGCTGCAGTCGTTGTGCACGCGGCTTGGCGTCGGCGCCGGCCGTGACCTCGCGCAGGCCTGCCGTGATTCCTATCCGCCCTGGATGGCTTGGCCGCTGTGGCTGTCGGCGGAAGTCGCGATCACCGCGACCGATCTGGCCGAAGTGATCGGGACCGCGATCGGACTCAATCTACTGTTTCAGATCCCGCTCGCCATCGGCGTGGTGATCACCGCGCTGGACGTTTTCCTCATTCTGGCGCTGCAGGCGTTCGGCTTTCGCTGGATCGAGGCCTTTGTGGTGGCGATGCTGGGCACCATCGCCGCCTGTTTTGCCGTGCAGATCGCGCTCGCCGATCCCGATTGGGGCGGAGTGATCCGGGGCTTCCTGCCGAGCCGCGACCTGTTCGCCGATCGCGACATGCTGTATCTCGGGCTCGGCATTCTGGGCGCGACCGTGATGCCGCATAACCTGTATCTGCATTCGGGGCTGGTGCAGACCCGCGGCTATGGCGAGAGCGTTTCGGAAAAGCACGAGGCGATCACGCTTGCGACCATCGATTCCACGATCGCGCTTTGCTTCGCCTTCGTCATCAACGCCTCGATCCTGATTCTCGCGGCCGCGACCTTTCATCGTGCCGGCCGGACCGACGTTGCCGAACTGGATCAGGCGCATTCGTTCCTGGCGCCGCTGCTCGGCTCGACGCTGGCACCGACGCTGTTTGCGATCGCACTGCTCTGCTGCGGGCTGAACTCGACCATCACCGCGACCCTGTCGGGCCAGATCGTGATGGAGGGCTTCTAGAACTGGCGCATCGCGCCCTGGTTGCGGCGGCTGCTGACGCGGGCGATCGCGATCATCCCGGCGGTAGCCGTGACCATCATTGCCGGTGAAAGGGCAACCGGGCAGCTCCTGATCCTGAGTCAGGTGGTGCTCAGCCTGCAATTGCCGTTTGCGGTGGTGCCGCTGGTGATGTTCACCGCCAGCAAGGCGAAGATGGGCCCGTTCGTCGCACCGCGCTGGCTCACGGCGCTCGCGGCCGCCGTCGCTGCGCTGATCATCGGGCTGAATGCCAAGCTGGTGTTCGACTATGTGAGCGGCTAACGCCGCTTGTCGTCACCCGCGCGAGGGCGGGTGACCAACTATTCCAGAGACAGCAGTGCTCGATAACGAAAGCGCGGCGTACTGGATGCCCGCATGTGCGGGGCGTCAGGGTTGGAGTGGAGCGAGGCTCAATCCTGCGGCTCCGAAGCCACCTCGCCCGAAGCGTCGACGCGGAGCCAGCCTGAGGGGGCGAGCCGCTGCTGCGGCAGGAAGCGGCCCTTGTAGTCCATCTTCTTCGAGCCCTCGATCCAGTAGCCGAGATAGACGAACGGCAACCCCTGCCGCCTTGCCCGCGCGATGTGGTCGAGAATCATGAAAGTGCCGAGCGAGCGGCCGTCCTGGGACGGGTCGAAGAAGGAATAGACCATCGACAGCCCGTCGCTGAGCACGTCGGTGAGCGCCACAGCGATCAATTCTTCGCCTCGCCCGTGGATGCCGCTGCCTTCGCCGCGGCGGCGGTACTCGATGATCCGGGTCTCGACATGGCTGTCCTCCACCATCATCGCGTAATCGAGCACGGTCATGTCCGCCATGCCGCCGTGACGGTGCCGCTGGTCGAGATCGGCGCGGAAGATCGAATACTGCTCGGATGTCGGCACTGCGCTGCGCTGCTCGCCGATGATATCGGCGTTGCGGGCCAGCACTCTCCTGAAGCTGCGGGAGGGCCGGAATTCATTGGCGATGACGCGCACGGAGACGCAGGCGCGGCACTGGTCGCAGGCCGGTCGATAGGCGATCGACTGGCTGCGCCGAAAACCGCCATGGGTGAGCAGGTCGTTGAGGTCGGCCGCCTTGTCGCCTACCAGATGCGTGAACACCTTGCGCTCATGCCGTCCCGGCAGATAGGGGCACGGCGAGGGCGCCGTCAGATAGAATTGCGGGGTGTCACGCGAGTGTTGGGTCACGGGGCGTCGTCAGACCTCAGGAAATCGCATCAGCATCGCGCCGCCGAGGCTGACGGTCAATTGTTTTGGCGAGCCTCTCAATTAATAGGTCCGCGCCGCTTGGCCGACCGGAGCACGGACCGAGTTGTTGATAATCACCGTTCCCAGCACAAAATCATGCAGCAGGCGTCTGCGGCTGTTGAACAGCCCTACCAGGAGCACGAACGGGGACAGCACCGAGATTGAGATCCAGAATAGCACCGCATGAACGGCGCCGAGCAGGAAATATCCGGGGGCGCCGTACCAGGTGCGCAGTTCCAGATCCATGATTCGCATCCCGATGGTAGCTGAATGCGGGCCGCCCAGTGTGGCGCCGTAATAGACCAAGGCCCAGATCACGGAAGCCGGTGACACCAGCCAGAACAGCGCCCAACCAAGTCCGAGCGTGACCAGGCCGAACACGGCGATGAAGAGCACTGCAAGGATCACCGGAATGGAAAGCACGAGCACGTCGATAATGAAGGCGATCACGCGCCGCGTCAGCACACCGCGAAACAGCTCCGGCTGCAGGTAAGGGTCGAACGCATGCGGTTGGAAATCCGGCGGCCCATCGTTGCGCCAGCCGCCGCCCGAACCGGTATATGACATGGTAAGCTCTCCTGACTGCGCTCGCCAGCCAAGGACATGGGAGCGGGCCGAGCAGTTGCAAGGCCCGACCCGGAAGACGAAGCTGCAATATTCCGCGGAAACTGCGGCGCCGGTTAGGCGTGCTTGCGCACCCGTTCGGCCGCTTGCGGCGCAAAATAGGTGAGAATGCCGTCGGCGCCGGCCCGCTTGAATGCCAGCAGGCTTTCCATCATGGCCCTTTCGCCGTCGATCCAGCCGTTGCTCGCGGCTGCCGCAATCATCGCGTATTCGCCGGAGACTTGGTAGGCGAAGGTCGGCATCGCAAACGCGTCTTTGACGCGCCGCACTATGTCGAGATAGGGCATGCCCGGCTTTACCATGATCATGTCCGCTCCTTCCGCGATGTCGAGCTCGACCTCGCGCAGGGCTTCATCCGAATTGGCGCTGTCCATCTGATAGGTGCGCTTGTCACCGGTCAGGGTCTTCGCCGAGCCGATTGCATCGCGGAATGGACCGTAGAAGGCAGAGGCGTATTTCGCGGCATAAGCCATGATCTGCACATCGAGGAATCCGGCGCGGTCGAGCGCCTGCCGGATCGCGCCGACCCTTCCGTCCATCATGTCGGAGGGCGCGATGATGTCGCAGCCGGCTTCAACCTGCACCAGCGCCTGCTGCACCAGCACCGCGACCGTCTCGTCGTTGAGAATCCGGCCTTTGTCGATCAGGCCGTCATGGCCGTGGCTGGTAAAGGGATCGAGCGCGACATCGCAGAGCACGCCGAGCTCGGGAAACTCCTTCTTGATCGCGCGGACCGTCTTGCAGACAAGGTTGTCCGGATTGACCGCTTCCGATCCCTGCTCATCGCGCAAGGAGGGCTCGGTATAGGGAAAGAGCGCGATGCAGGGGATGTCGAGTTTCATCGCGCGCTCGGCATCGCGCACCGCCTGGTCGACGGAGAGGCGTTCCACGCCGGGCATCGAGGCGACGCTTGCGCGAGCGTTGGTGCCATCGACCACGAACAGCGGCCAGATCAGATCGTCCGTGGTCAGCACGTTCTCGCGCACCAAGCGCCGCGCCCATTCCGATTTGCGGTTGCGGCGCGGGCGAATGGTCAGGTCGAGGGCAGGGGCCCCGGATGTGGCCGGCTGCCGCAATGGCTCGCGCACTTCGATCGGACGGCCGAATTTGATCGCCATGCTCTGTCTCCTGGCGGCGTATTGAATTTTTCTAATTCTAGCACCGCGGCTCGGCGCGGTCACTTGACCTGTCGCAAGGTTGCTCATTGATTTTGCCGCGGTAAGCGGTCATGAGTTTCTAATGAAAGCGTTTTTCCTGTCACGTTCGGCGCGACACGCGCCGGACGCTTCGACGCATGATCAGACGCGGGACAAAGCCATGTCCGTCGCGGCGATCTCGTCCGAACGCATCGAAACCGACGAAAATGTGTGGACCCGGCGCCTCGTGCTGTTCCTGCGCATCATGGCGGTGCTGGCCCTTCTCAAGGGCCTCTATCATTGGGCCCAGGTCACCGGCTTCGTCGGCAGTGAGGAAGATGCGTTCGAAAACCAGCCGACCGCATGGCAGGCCGCCACTGTCTATTTCGCCGTGATCGAGCTGGTGGCCGCGGTCGGGCTATGGCTGGCAACGCCGTGGGGCGCTGTGGTCTGGCTGACCACCGTGGTGTCGATGGCGGTGATCGAGTTGATGTTTCCCGGAATTTACGGCGGAAGTCTGTTGGTCGTGGCGGCAGAGGCGGCGATGCTGGCCGCCTATCTTGCGCTCGCGTGGATGGCGGCGCGCGAACGTCCACCATAGCCGGTGGAGAGGATTCGACGCTCGTGGTCCGACTGGTGCGGCTCCTCGGCCAAAGTGATGTGTGCAATGTATAAAATTTTCGGCAATCGCCGTCTCGCCTTTGTCTGAACCTGGGCGGTTTGCCACAGCCGTTACGCGGACCTTTCCTCTTCGCGATGCCTGTTTTGGAATGCGACAGTGCTTGCGAGACGAAGCGTGAACATCGGCCTGCCACCGTGAACGGAAAGTTGCGAAAAGCCCTTGGTTTATGGGCTTAATCGGCGATTCACCGTCTGAAATTCATTCTCTCTTTATTGTCTTGTTTAAGCGGATGTTCAAACCGCCCCCTTAAGTTGACGCTATCAGGCGAAACCAAAGTTTCGTCGAATAAGTCGATAAAGCGACAACAGGGGAAGTGTCATGATGAAAGCCGTTGCCATGGCGGCGGAAGCGGTCGAGCGCGTGCCCGGCCAGCCGACCGTGCAGCCTCTCTATCTCGAAGCCTTGACGCTGGTGGAACGGCTGCATCGCCGTCTGCTCGACGTCATCAAGGATGAGTTCGACCGCCGCGGCCGCTCCGATATCAACTCGGTGCAGGCGCTGCTGCTCTATAATATCGGCGACAAGGAGCTGACCGCGGGTGAGCTGCGCACGCGCGGTTACTATCTCGGCTCCAATGTCTCCTACAATCTGAAGAAGCTGGTCGAGCTCGGTTTCCTCGATCATCAGCGCTCGCGGGTTGATCGCCGCGCGGTGCGCATCCGCCTGACCCCGCAGTGCCAGGAGGTCCGTCGCATCGTCGACGCGCTCTACCAGAAGCACGTCAAGACCGTGGAACAGGTCGGCGGCATCTCGAACGAGGAGTTTGCGACCCTGAACAAGTCGCTGCATCGGCTCGAGCGGTTCTGGACCGACCAGATCCTGTACCGGCTCTAAGCAGTTCAAGGCCAAGCCGGCCTCAAGACCGGCGGGTCGATCTCGCAGAACTTCCCCTCCAAGCCCACCGGGTTGCGCTGCGCAGCCGGTGGGCTTTCTTTGTGTGCAGCAGCAAAAAGCCCGGCGAGGGTGGAACTTGTTCCCCTCTATTCGCTTATCCCCCTGCAACGGAGCATTGAAGGACATGCTGGTTGAGCGCGGAATGCGAATCATGAATGCCGGGGTGGTCGGCGATGCGTACGCCATCGCCTCGAATTACCTGCGCCGCCGCGGCGCAATCGCCGATGATTTTGTGACCAACGAGCAATTGCTCGGCATCATCGTGCAGCTGTTTCACCGGGGAGAAGCCAACAAGCTCAAGCTCGCCAACAAGGCGATTACCCAATTCGATGCTGAAATTGCGTGAGGACATGGCAGAGGATTCTATGCAAGCGGCGATTGATCGGATCATGCACACCTACGATCTCCTGAGGAACCGCTCCGGCGCGGCCAGCGCAGAGGCGCGGGCCAAGGTCACCGAATACATCAACACGCTGTTCGAGGGCGGCGAGCGGGATGCGCAGCGGCTCGTCGTGTGCGGCCTCACTTACCTGCGCGAGCTCGACGGCTCGACCGATCCGGTCAAGGACGGTTATACAGGGCTTTGAGCCGGACCTAACGCGCAGCAGTGGTAAGTGCATCGAGTCGTCGTTGCATGGCGAGGCGAAGGTCGTAGCCGGGTTGGCCGAAACCTGCATTGCGCGCGGCGATGAAGTTGCGCTGGCCAAGGCGCAACGCGGCGGCAGAGCGGCCGCGTGATGCCGTCATCAGGCGCGCATAAGCGTTGGCGATCTGATGGTCGAGCGCGCCAAGCTGCGGATCGGCGCAGATCGCCTTCTCGACGGCGAGCTTGGCCGTCTCGCAATCGAACGACGGATCGGAATCAGGCGCGCTGAGCGGGTGGAGCCCCTGAGGGCCGAGGCGGGCGATTTCGGCAATCATGGTCCGGCGTCCCTCGGCGGCATTTTCGTTACCCGGATCGAGGCGCAGCGCCGTCTCATAATCCGCCAGCGCCTTGGCGCGCTCGCCCATCTTCTTGAAGAGCACGGCGCGATTGTTGTGGGCGAGCGCGAATTTCGGATCGAGGCGCAGCGCGGCGTTGTAATCGTCGAGCGCTGGGCCGAGGGCGCCCTTGTACTGGTAGGCATCGCCGCGGTTGGTGAGGAAGTTCGCCCGCTGCTCCATGCGGATCGCCTGGTCGTAGTCGGCAATGGCCTTGTCGTAGTCGTGCATCGCCGCATAGGTGAGACCACGGTTGTCGAAATACTCCGGCACGTTCGGATCGCGCGCGATGGCCTCATTGTCATCGGCAAGCGAATTGTCGAGCTGGCCGAGCTTCTTGTAGGCCGCCGCGCGGTTGGTGTAGGTGCGCGGCCGGTTCGGATCGAGGCGCAGCGCCTCGTCGAAGTCGTGCAAGGCCTTTTCGTAGTCCCCGTCGAGATAGTAGGTTGCGCCGCGGTCGGAATAGGCTTGCGCGTCGTCGGGCTTCAGCCTGATCGCCTGGTCGTAATCGGCGATGGCACGATCGAACCTGTGCTGATTGGTATGGATCACGCCGCGCCGCTCATAGGCCTCGGCGTCCTGCGGATCGAGCGCGATCGCCTTGCTCAGGTCCGCCTCTGCGCGGCCGAGATCACCGCCGGCCTCGCGGGTGAGGTCGCCGCGCAGTCGGTAGGCGGAGGCGTTCTTGCCGTCGAGCGCGATCGCGCGATCGAGATCGGCGAGCGCCTCGGTCAGACCGCTGAAGCTTTTGGCCCGCGCCTCGGCCCGAACGACGAGCGCCGACGCGCGAACAGGACGCGGGGCGGCCGCGTTGTCGATGACAAGGCTGCAGGCGACAATTACGTCAGGCGGGGAAGCTTTGCTGCCGGGCACGCAAGGAGCGCTGCCATCGCCGGCCGCGGCCGATCCGGTCGCGCCCAGCGCCAGCACAAGGCCCAGACCGAGCCGGCGGGCTGACCGCGACAATCGAGGTGGCGACGACAGTTGCGAGAGACGGGATGTGCAGGACATGGTCAAGGTTCCGTGGCGACGATTTTCCATTGTCGCGGCGGTTCCGGA
>CAYVVB010000341.1:0-1982 GCA_964454955.1 uncultured Bradyrhizobium sp.
CACGACAGCGCGCTACTACACACCATCCGGCCATTCGATCCAGGCGCTCGGCATCACGCCCGATATCGCCGTAGCGCAAGGCGACGAGTCCGCGGTGAAGCTCGCGGCCCAGAGCGAGGCCGACCTGCCCGGTCATCTCGCAGGCTCGGGTCCAGCCAAGAAGGCCACGCAGGTCATCAAGCCGGCGCCCGGCAAGAAATATGACGATTTCCAGCTGTCCTATGCGCTGGATCAGTTGAACGGCCGCACGACCGTAGCCTTCGTCAAAAGCGCGGCCGCCGATCCGGCCGCACAATAGAACATGAGCTTTCGGGATCGCCTGATGAACAACCGCATACCGCTCACGCTCGCTGGCGCTGCCTTCGGCTTCTGCGTCGCCGGCACCTTCCTGCATTTTGCGTATGCTTCGCCGGATACCCCCTCACCCTACAGCGAACTCGACCGCTTCGGTCAGGCGTTCGCCAAGGTGCGCGCGAACTACGTCGAACCGCCAGACGACAAGCAGCTCGTCGAGAACGCCATCGGCGGCATGCTTACCAATCTCGATGCGCATTCGAGCTATTTCGATCCCAAGACTTTTGCCGACATGACGGTGAAAACCGAAGGCGAGTATGGCGGTGTGGGCATCGTGATTCAGTCCGACAAGGGATCGATCAAGGCGGTCGCCATCATCGACGACGCTCCGGCACAAAAAGCGGGCGTGAAGGCCAACGACACGATTCTGCAGATCGACGGCACGCCGATTACGGGCTTCAAGCTCGACGATGTGCAAAAGAAGATGCGAGGACCGAGCGGAACGAAGGTGACGCTGACCGTCTCGCGCTCGGGCGCAAAGGATCCGATCGACATCAAGATCGTGCGGGCGCAGGTGCCGGTGGAACCGGTGACATCCAAGCGCCAGGGCAATGTTGGTTACATAAAGATACCCGCCTTCAACGATCACACCGACAGCGGCCTGCAGGCGGCCGTGGCCAAGCTCAAGAAAGAAATCGGGCCTGGCATAAAAGGCTACATCATCGATCTGCGCGATGATGGCGGCGGCGTGCTCGACCAGGCGATCGCCGTGTCCGATGATTTGCTCGAAGGTGGCGAGATCTTATCGATGCGGGGGCGCAAGCCCGAAGACACCGAGCGCTTCGATGCCCATCCCGGCGATATCACCGGCGGAAAGCCGGTGTTGGTCCTGGTCAATGGCGGCACGGCCAGCGCCTCGGAAATCGTGGCGGGCGCGCTGCAGGATCACAAGCGCGCGCGGATCGTGGGCACGACGTCGTTCGGCAAAGGATCGGTACAGACCATCATCCCGCTCAACAATGGCGAAGACGGCGCGTTGCATATGACCACCGCGCGCTACTACACGCCGTCGGGCCGCACGATCCAAGCCGAGGGCATCATTCCTGACGTGGTGGTTTCGCAGGGCGGCGATGCAAACGATCCCTATGCGGAATTCGATGAGCGTGAAGCCAATCTGCCCCATCATCTGGATGCGGAAGGGCCGACGCCGCCCCCGGCACCCAAGCCGATCATGCCGCCCGCAGGCAAGAAGTTCGATGACTTCCAGCTTTCCTACGCGGTCAGCATGCTGCAAGGCGGCCCGGTGGTCGCGGACGCCGATACGGCAAAGCCGCCGGCCAAGCAGACCGCCAAGAAGGGCTCGAATTAACCCACTGGTACCGCAATCCGCGCTATGAAGCGCGGCATGGCGGCGGCGGAATTAACCGATCATGAAGGAGGCACGCGCGGGTTTCCGCGTGCTCTGCTGCTCGCCTGGCTGCTTCTGGCGGTAATCCTGCTCGCTGCGGCGGGCTGGACCGCAGTTTTCGGCGACAGATCCGATAGCGAGCCGTCAATCGCGTTCGACGTGACCGTGCCGGCAAAGCAGGTTGCAGGTCTCAGATCGACCCCGCGCAAAGGCGGCGACATCAACCATATCGGTGCGGGGCCTCAGCCGACGGCGCCCGCACCGGGAGCATCGGCAGCAC
>CAYVVB010000342.1:0-1925 GCA_964454955.1 uncultured Bradyrhizobium sp.
GAGCGAGTGGTTGGCGAACACGCCGAGCGGACCGACATCGAGACGGCAATTCTGCTCCAGCTCCCACAGATCGAGCACGTAGTCGCCGATCGCGACGCCGACGCGCGGCGCGAGGCCGTCGCGAGCCGAGAACACGCCGTACGGCAAGTTCTGGATCGGAAAGTCGGAGGCCGGATCGACAGGAACGAAAGAGCGCAGCTTCGGGTCATTGGGGTGAGACAACGGGCTTCTCCGATTTCGGTCTCGTCATGCCCGGGCCTGTCCCGGGCATCCACGTTTTGCAGCAGTCAGGAAAGGTCGTGGATGGCCGGGCCTTCGCCTCGCCGAGGGGACTTCGGCCCCGCGGGACAGGCCCGGGCCATGACGCGACGGCGGGCCTATCACTCACGGCCTGTTCGGATCAAAGCGCTTTTCCAGCCCCTTCCAGCAGTCGGCGTAGTTGTCCTGCAGCGTCGCCGATTTTGCCGCATGTTCGGTGACGCGCTGCGCAAAGCGCGTCTCGAACATGAAGGCCATGGTGCCGGTGAGTTTTGCGGGCTTGAGCTCGCCATTGCTGGCGTGATCGAACGCGTCGCGATCGGGGCCATGCGGCAGCATGCAATTGTGCAGGCTCATGCCGCCGGGCACGAAGCCTTGGGGCTTTGCATCGTAGACGCCATAGATCAGCCCCATGAACTCCGACATGATGTTCATGTGATACCAGGGCGGGCGGAAGGTATTTTCCGCGACCATCCAGCGCTCGGGGAAGATCACGAAATCGATATTCGCCGTGCCCGCGGTCTCCGACGGCGAGGTCAGCACGGTGAAGATCGAGGGATCCGGGTGATCGAAGGCAATTGCCCCGACCGGCGAGAAGGTGCGCAAGTCATATTTATAAGGCGCGTAGTTGCCGTGCCAGGCGACCACATCGATCGGGGAGTGCGGCAGCGTCGTCTTCCAGAGCGAGCCGCCCCATTTCACGAACAGCTCGGTCGGGGTGTCCTTGTCCTCATAGGCCGCAACCGGCGTGAGAAAATCGCGCGCGTTGGCGAGGCAGTTGGCGCCGATCGGTCCGCGCTCCGGCAGCGTGAAGGCGCCGCCGTAGTTTTCGCAGAGATAGCCCCGCGCAGGACCCGCCGGGATTTCGATGCGGAACTTGACGCCGCGCGGGATGATCGCAATCTCCCCCGGCTCGATATCGATGCGGCCGAACTCGGTGATGAACCGCAGATTCCCCTGCTGCGCAACGAACAGCATCTCGCCGTCGGCGTTGTAGAAGTGCTGGTCCACCATCGACTGGGTGATGAGATAGACGTGCGAAGCCATGCCGGCTTGCGTGTTCGCGTCGCCCGCGGTGGTCATGGTCTGCACGCCCTGCAGGAAGGTGATCTCCTGGCTCGGGATCGGCGTCGGGTCCCAGCGCAACTGCGCGATCGGCATTTCATTTTCATGGCAGGGCGCCGTCCGCCACAGCCCCGCATCGACCTTGGTGAAGCGCCCTGAATGTTTCACCGACGGGCGGATGCGGTAGAGCCAGGAGCGTTCATTGGTGCCGCGCGGCGCGGTGAAGGGCGAGCCGGAGAGCTGTTCGGCGTAAAGCCCATAGGCGCAGCGCTGCGGCGAGTTGCGCCCGATGGGCAGCGCGCCCGGCAACGCCTCGGTCTCAAAGCTGTTGCCGAATCCGGACATGTAGCCCGGGGTAATCTGGACGGAGCTCCGTGCGATCTTGTCAGGCGAGGCGTTGATGTTCATGTCATCCTCCTTGCAAGGCAGCCCACATTTCGCGATCGCGCTCGGCGGTCCAAATGACGGGATCGTCGATCCCCGATGCTTCGTCGAAGGCACGTGAGACGTTGAAGGGAAGGCAGTGCTCGTAGATGGCGAAGCTGGAAAATTTCGGGTCCATGACCTCGCGCGCGGCCGCCATCGTTTCCTTCAGGTTGCGT
>CAYVVB010000343.1:0-2248 GCA_964454955.1 uncultured Bradyrhizobium sp.
GTCGATGATCGATGCGTTGATATTCATCGTGGCAGTCCTCCTGTGACGTCGCTTATGCCCCGAAACGCAGATTTTTCAGCCGCGCCCCCAGCACCTCGGCGGCGCTGCGCACCTCGGCCTCCGGCGACTTGCGCTCGATGAAGGCCAGCATGTCCACCAGTAGAGGCCGCACCTCAAGGAAGTCGGCCATCTCGTTTTTGATCTGTTCGACGATGACCTGGGGCTCGGTGTCCTTCAGCATCTGTTGCAGGGCGATGATGAGCCGGCCCAGCTTGGTGACGCCGATCTCCGTGGACTCGGTCAAATCGCGGGAGGCGAACTCGGTCACGCGCTTGAGCCGCGCGTGATTGGGGCGCATGTCGCCCATCACGCGGCTGTAGTCCTCCACGCGGAAGGCTTTGGCGAAATTCTGGTAGTTGTCCAGCTTGGTCGAACCGGTCGTCTCCATGTCCAGCATGCGCAACACGAAGCGCTCGATGCCGGTGAGCTTGGCCCAGGTGTCCGGGGCCAGGCCTTCGGGCACCAGCAGGCTCGACGCCGTCTCTGCCGCCTGTTGGACGATCTCGTCCACGATCGTCACTTCTCCGCGCGAGCGCGGGCGCAGCGCAAACGTCGTCACGTCCTCGCCGCCGATGTGAGTGTAGGCGGTGAGCACCTTGAGCGCGGCCGCATAGCCCGCCATTTGCAGGTCGGAGTCGTTGAACACCGGCTCGCCGTGATGCGCCTTCACCGTGTCGTTGAGGTGCATCATGGTTTCGATCTGCCGCGCCACCTCCTGCCGCACGGCAGGCAAGATACGCTGCTTGAACCCCGTGCGCTCGCCTTCGGGGCGCTTCTTGAGCAACAGGATCACCGTGCCCTGGACGTAGCCGCCTTTCTTGAGCTCGGAGGTGGTCTCGGTGGCGATGTACCAGGCGGCCACCACCTGTAGGCCCGCCGCCCAGAAGATGCCGATCAGATCGCTCCACACCCCAGTGTCCTGGTGCGTGAACATCACGCACTGCATTCCGTTGTCGGGCATGTGCTCTGCCATGGCTTTGTAAGCCGCCACCATGCCACGGCGGAACTCTTCACCCGCGCCCTTGATCGCCAGCGCGCGGCGCGAGTCCCAGACCCATTCGTCGAACGGCTTGGGCGGATTCTTGCGCAGCCAGGCGATGAAGAACTCGGTGATCTCGTGGTAGTTGACGGCGTCGGCGTAGGGCGGATCGGTGATCCAGAACTCGCAGTGCTGCCGTGGTTGATCGGCGGTTGCCGAGACGATGGTGCTTTCCACGGGGGGGAGCGGCACTTCCGCCATCTTGAAGGACGATACCCCGAATCCCAGCCAGGCCCGCGTGGCGTAGTTGTAGAAGGTATTGAGGGCTTGGTTTGAGAACACGCCCACAGGCCCGCCCAGTCCTCCGCCTTGGCTCGGTTTCCAGCGGCTCAACCTAGAGTTGAAATCCGCCGCCTTGGCCACGTTCAGCCAGCCCAGCGGGGCCGCGTCAGTCGCGCGCCAGTACTTGAGCATCAGCGCTTGCAACAGCAACTGCCGCGCATTGAACAAATGATGCCAATGCGTCCAGCCGCGCTCGCGAATTGGCTGGTCAGTATTGTATCCCGATTCAATCGCCATATCCGGCGCCAAGCCTTCTTCCTGCCAGCGGGTAAGGTTCTTGGCGACGATGGTCTCCACCTTGCGCTCGCGCTCCAGGTCCGCTTCCGTGGGGGCGGCAAACCAGGTCTCTTGGCGGGCGGCCTCGATCGTTTCCTTCTTGATCCATTGGACGCAGTACAGCCGCTCCTGGAAGATGTCATCGGGTCTCGGCCGGAACTCGTCCTTGTCCCACCGGCGCAAACGGTTGCCCGTCGTGCCATCGGGTAGCCGATAGTCGCCACGCAAGGTCTTGATCGGGGTGCGGTAGGTCTTGCCGTCCAGCTCATAGACCATATCGCCATCTCGCACCGTGCCTTGTTCGGCGGCCTTGAGTTCGGCTTCCGACACGCCGCTTGCGATCTCAATCTCGAAGCGCCGCTCAGCGGGGTTGGGTTTAAGCCGCGCGATCACCTTGCGGGTCTTGGAGATGACCCAACTGGGCGCAAGCGGCACCCGCCAGCCGGTCTCCGGGCAGCGCGCCTCCAGGCAGTAGAGGTAAGCCTTGGCGCGGTTGCCGTGCTCGTCGTGCTCGATGCCAAGGCGCGTGATCTCGGCATCCACGGCGGCGGCAACTTCCGCTTGCGCGCGCTCGATCGCGGCGCGCCGCTC
>CAYVVB010000344.1:0-2128 GCA_964454955.1 uncultured Bradyrhizobium sp.
GCCGGCGCGGCGGTGGAGCGCCGCCGCGTCTCCCTACGCCTGCCGAACCTGCAATACCTTATCCAGTCCTTCGCCGCACGAAGTCGTCAATGAGCCGTTGAGCGAGCCCGGCCTTGCGGTCTCAAAGATGATTTCGAAAGATTGAGCTGATCTGTGCACCGTCGCCGCCACTGGACTGCCGCTGTTCCATGGCCCGATGGATCAGCAGCGTGTCCGTATACATGTCGAAACGAGCGAGCTTGCCGTCAGCGACGCGCCAGACGTGTGCGAAGGGTGCGCGCATAGTCCTGCCCGTCGCCTTGTTGATCCCGGAATAGGCTCCGAGGCTGACGACGCGATCCCCTTCGACGATGAAATCGTCAGCGACGGCGGAGAAATTCTCCCAGTCGCGCATCAGCGGGACCAGGAGCTTGTCGAGAACCTCCTGCCGTTGATGCCAGGTGCCGCTGTAATAGGGAAATCCCTCGGCCTCGGTCCAGTGCAGCTTGGCATGTAACAAGCTTACGACCGCAGCTGCATCAGCCCGTGATACGGCGTCGTAAAAGGCCCGGACTATTTGAACTGCTTTACTCATGGGTCCTTACTCCATCTTTGGTCGACGATGTGGATCAGGTCGAGGGAGAAAGCTCTATTGACCGCGAGAGATCTGCGGCGGCGATGCGGGTTGTGGTGAACTCGGCAACGATCAGTGCGATGACGGCCAGCCCAGCTCCTATGATTCCGAGGTTGTGCGCGCCGAGGACTTGGATTCCCGCAGCACCGACAAGGCCAGCCGCGGAGATGCCGAAGAAGGAACCTGCCGTGTTGAGGCCCAACAGCACCGGCGCGATCGACGGAGCGAGGCCAACCAGCCGATGCTGCTGTGGTACGAGCAGCCCCCAACCAGCGGCTCCCCAGATCACGATCGCGGGTACGGCGGTCCAAAGCTGACTGCTGGTCCACGGCAGCAGCGCGCTGTCGATCGCGAGCACAGTCAACATCGCCAGGATCACCTTGCGCGAGCCGATCCGGTCAATCAGGCGTCCAGAAGCGAGGTTCGCGAACGTGCCAGCGGCGCCCCACAGCACAAGCAGGGCACCCAGCACCATGGCGTTTCCGCCGATCGCACGGTCGAAGGCGACGGCGAAGTACGTGTAGACGGTGAATATTGCGGTCAGACCAAGAAAGGTTGTCGCGAGCGTCAATCCGACACGCACATCGGCGAGCGGAGCGAGGCGCTTGCTTAGGGAGACCGCCGGGGGCAGCGGCACCTCGGTCAGGAAGACCCAAACGCCGAGGCCGGCAATGGTGCCGAGAGCGGCCACGAAGGCCATGGTCCAGCGCCAGTCGCCGAGGCCGCCGATAACGGCCCCGGTCGGCGACCCGAGCGCGGTGGACAAAGTGAGGCCGGCGACGACGACGGAAAGGGCAAAGCCTCGCCGCTCAGCCGAAACGAGCACGGCGGCCGATCCCGTGGCCGTTGGCGAGAACATCGCCGCGCCCAGGCCAGCGAAGGACCGGGCCAACAAGGCGATCCCGAAACTCGGAGCCATTGCGGTTGCGAGGTTGGCGAGCACGAAGATGGCGGCCCCTGAAAGAAGCAGGCTCTTGCGCGGGACGCTCGCTGCGACCGCGGCAATCGTCGGCGACAGCAAGGCGAAGGTGAGCGAATACACGGTTGTCATTTGGCCGGCGGCTCCGATGCTCACATCGAAAGCACGCGAGATTTCCGGTAGCACGCCGGCAACGACATAGCTGTCTGTGCCGAGCGCAAACATTCCGATGGCCAATACCAACAGGCGGCGGTCCATGATCATTCTCCTCGATTTTCGATGCGTCACGCGCGAGCCGCGAGGAGTCGGGCCGCCGCTACGGCGGCCCTGAACCCGCCTTCGGGGTCGGGATCGAGAAGCGTCGGCTGGAAGCGGATCTCTTCGATGTCGGTGACGCCGGCTTGGTTCAGCCAGTCGCGCAGATAGGTCGAGTGATGATCGACACCGAAAGCCGGCGATGGCATCGATGGGCCATAGGCACCGCTCGTGAGCGCCAGCACTGCTTTCCTGTGCTTCAGCAGTCCGAAATAACCTGTCCGGGGATCAAGGCCCCACAGCAGCCCCGGCTGATGAATCACGTCGATGTACTGCTTTAG
>CAYVVB010000345.1:0-1911 GCA_964454955.1 uncultured Bradyrhizobium sp.
GGTGCCGACCAGAACCGGCTGCAGGCGGGCATTCGCCCGCTCGATCTCGGCCAGGATCGCGGTGTATTTTTCCTTCTGCGTCCGATAGACCTCGTCGTCCTCGTCCAACCGCGCGACCGGCAGATTGGTGGGAATTTCAAGGACCTCGAGCTTGTAGATGTCGAACAGCTCGTCGGCTTCGGTCGCCGCCGTGCCGGTCATGCCGGCGAGCTTCTCGTACATCCGGAAATAGTTCTGGAAGGTGATGGAGGCGAGCGTCTGGTTTTCCGGCTGCACCGGCTGATGCTCCTTGGCCTCCAGCGCCTGGTGCAGGCCTTCCGAATAGCGCCGGCCCGGCATCATGCGCCCGGTGAACTCGTCGATGATCACGACCTCGCCGTCGCGGACGATGTAGTCCTTGTCGCGGGTGAACAGCGTGTGCGCGCGCAGCATCTGATTGACGTGATGCACGACCGAGACGTTCTCGACGTCGTAGAGCGATTCGCCCTTCAGCAGATCGGCCTGCTGCAGCAGGGTCTCCATCTTTTCCATGCCGGCCTCGGTGAGCGTGACCGTGCGCTGCTTTTCGTCGACCTCGTAGTCGGCCTTCTCGAGCCGCGGGAAGAAGGTGTCGATGGTGTTGTAGAAATCGGAGCGGTCGTCGAGCGGACCGGAAATGATCAGCGGCGTACGCGCCTCGTCGATCAGGATGGAGTCGACTTCGTCGACGATGGCGAAGTAGTGACCGCGCTGGACCATATCCTCCAGGCGGTACTTCATGTTGTCGCGCAGGTAGTCGAAGCCGTATTCGTTGTTGGTGCCGTAGGTGATGTCGCAGCCATAGGCCTGCTTGCGCTCGTTGTCGTCGAGCCCGTGCACGATCACGCCGGTCGTCATTCCGAGGAAGGAATAGATCTGGCCCATCCAGCCCGCGTCGCGCCGGGCCAGGTAATCGTTGACGGTCACGACGTGGACGCCGCGACCGGCAAGCGCGTTGAGGTACACCGCAAGGGTGGCCACCAGCGTCTTGCCTTCGCCGGTCTTCATCTCGGCGATGTCGCCCTCATGCAGCACCATGCCGCCGATCAGCTGGACGTCGAAATGGCGCTGACCAAGGGTGCGCTTGGCAGCCTCGCGCACGGTGGCGAAGGCGGGAACCAGGATGTCGTCGAGCGTCTTGCCCTCGGCGAGCGCTTTCCGGAACTCTGCGGTCCGAGCCTTCAGCGCCTCGTCGGAGAGGGCGGCAAGCTCGCCTTCGAGAGCGTTGATGGCATTGACGCGGGACTGGTACCCCTTGATCCGCCGATCGTTGGCGGAGCCGAAGAACTTGCGGGCGAGCGCGCCGATCATGCCGTATTCTTCCTGTTCTCGCGATTAACGCGTTGCAGCCGTAACACCTGACCTTGCCCTATCAACTCACCGTGACGCGGCGCCGTGCCGTCCCCGGTTCAGGCGCCATCCGCCGAATGAGTGGGAATTAAGCAATTTTGGTTTCAACGGCAAAAAACGCAGTAAAATAAGCGCTATCACCGCTTACACGACGGCGGACAGATATGAGGCGGTGGGTGGCTTGTCAACGGCGGCAGACTCTCGCCGAGCTGTCAAGGATTTCATGATTTTGACAGACTTTTCACGTTGCCAAGCCCGACCGTTTGGGCGAGTGTCCGGCCGCCCATTGCCATCCTGAACAGCCAAGGATTTTCCATGACCACTTCGTTCGCGGTAGCGAAACCCGGCCCGCGCCCGTTCCTCGCCACAGCCATTGCGGGTTGTCTTGCGGGTTCTCTCGTCCTGGGGCTGCTCGCAGGTCCCGCTCGCGCCGACGACAAGGTGCTGGCGAAGGTTAACGGCGCCGAGATCCGCCAGAGCGACGTCGCGCTCGCCGAAGAGGAGCTTGGGCCGTCCCTGGCGCAGATGGACCCGGCGACCAAG
>CAYVVB010000346.1:0-7084 GCA_964454955.1 uncultured Bradyrhizobium sp.
GGGAGCCGCCGCGCAGCGCATGCGACGCCTTTGCAGGCAATGGCGGCGATCGATCGAGCGCCCTCACTTCGCCAATTCCTTCAGCCCGAGCCGGATCAGTTGCGCGGTGTCGGCGCCCTCGCCCGCCCCGCGCAGCGCGGCGGCGATGGCGGCGGCGGCCTGCGGCTGGCCATAGCCGAGATTGACCAGCGCGGAAATCGCGTCGCGCGCCGGGGTCGGCGCCTGCGCCTCGTCGATCGCACCTGCCAGATGAACCACCGCCGGATCGACATTGGCAAAGCCGGGCGCCTTGTCCTTCAGCTCTGTCACGATACGCTCGGCGACCTTCGGGCCGACGCCCGGCGTGCGCGTCACCGCAGCCTTGTCGCGCAGCGCGATCGCGTTGGCAAGATCGGCCGGCGGCAACGTGCCGAGGACGGCAAGCGCGACCTTGGCGCCGACGCCCTGCACGGTCTGCAGCAGGCGAAACCATTCGCGCTCGATGTCGCTCTTGAAGCCGAACAGCCTGATCTGGTCCTCGCGGACATAGGTTTCGATCGACAGCACCGCCGCCTCGCCCGGCGCCGGCAGCGCCTGCAGGGTGCGCGCCGAACAATGCACCTGGTAGCCGACGCCGCCAACGTCGAGGATGACAAAATCCTCGCCGTAAGAATCGATCAAGCCCTTCAGCTTGCCGATCATATGCCCACCACTTTCAGCCGCAGCGCGGCGCTTTGGCGGTGATGCGCATGCGTGATCGCGATCGCCAGCGCATCGGCCGCGTCGGGCGATGTCGGCTCGGCCTTCGGCAAGAGGATTTTCAGCATCACCATGACCTGGTTCTTGTCGGCATGGCCCGCGCCGACCACGGTCTTCTTGACCTGGTTGGGCGCATATTCCGCAACCGAAATGCCGAACATCGCCGGCACCAGCATGGCAACCCCGCGCGCCTGGCCGAGTTTGAGCGTGGCCACGCCATCCTTGTTGACGAAGGTCTGTTCGACCGCGGCTTCCGCTGGACCAAATTCGCGCAGCACCGTGGCCAGGCCGTCATGGATCGCGAGCAGCCGGCTCGCCAGCGGCAGCGCGTCCGACGGCTCGACCGAGCCGCAGCCGATGAAGGCAAGCCGGTTGCCCTCGCTCTCGACCACGCCCCAGCCGGTGCGGCGCAGGCCCGGATCGATACCGAGAATGCGCAAGGGGGAGCGAATCGCTGCTGGTGCCATGGATGATTGATAGCGCCTGGCAGGCAGCAACGAAACAGGAACAGGCGGACTTAGCCGGGGAAAGCCGGCGCGATTATTGTGGTAGTCATTCCGGGGCGGGCGCATAGCGGCCGAACGCGGAATCTCGAGATTCCGGGTTCGCCTCTTCGAGGCGCCCCGGAATGACGGCGCCAAATGCGCGAAGGCCGCTAGCCGCCCATCTTCGCCAGCAGCGCGTCGGAGATCTCGAAATTGGCGAACACGTTCTGCACGTCGTCGTGCTCGTTCAACATGTCCATCAGCTTCAACAGCTTCTCGCCGGTCTCATCGTCCACCGCGACGGTGTTCTGCGGCCTCCAGATCAGCGCCGCCTTGCGCGGCTCGCCGAATCTGGCCTCCAGCGCCTTGGCGACGTCCCGGAAATTTTCCGTCGAGGCATAAATCTCGTGGCCGCCTTCGTTCGAGACCACGTCGTCGGCGCCGGCCTCGATCGCCGCATCCAGCATGGCGTCGTCGGAGGCGACGCTTCGGTCATAGTCGATGACGCCGGTGCGATCGAACATGAAGGCGACCGAACCGGTTTCACCGAGATTGCCGCCCGACTTGGTGAAATAGGAGCGGATGTCGGAGGCAGCGCGGTTGCGGTTGTCGGTCAGCGCCTCGACAATGATGGCCACCCCGCCCGGACCGTAGCCCTCGTAGCGGATCTCGTCATAGTTCTCGCTATCGCCGCCGATCGCCTTCTTGATCGCACGGTCGATATTGTCCTTGGGCATGTTTTCCTGCCGCGCCGCGATCACGGCGGCGCGCAGCCGCGGATTCATCGCGGGATCGGGAGTGCCGAGTTTCGCGGCAACCGTGATTTCCCGGGCCAGCTTGCCGAACAGCTTCGACTTCTGGGCATCCTGCCGGCCCTTGCGGTGCATAATGTTCTTGAATTGGGAATGTCCGGCCATGCGGTGTCTCTTCGAATCGCTCCCGGACCAGCGCCGGGGGTGGAAAGCGCGGCCTTATAGGCTGCGATCCGGCCAAAATCAAAGATTTGGACCCGCTCCGGTATAAGGGTAGCGATCCCGCAGGAGAATAGGCAATCGTTAACGATCACTTCATGCGTCGGTGCAAGGATCGAACGCTCAACTCACGATTGTGAGAACAGCCAATGGCGGCGTTCGGTTTGTTTCGGAAGCTAGTGCCGGAATTGGTCGCGCCTGCCCTGCAGCCGGAGGCGCCGGAGCCCATTGCTGCGGCCGAACGCGCCGATGTCGCGGCGGTCAATCCTTCCGCAAGCGAGCAACTGATCGATCAACTCGCCAACCGTATAGGCACCCTCGGGGTGGAGTTGGCGGACGTGGCCGGCAACGTCCAGGAAGTCGCAAGACGGGTCTCCACTCAATCCGAGCGGTTCGGACACCTGCAGAAGACCGCCGAAACCATGGTCTCGGCCAACCATGAAATTGCCGGAGCCTCAAAGGCGGTGCAGTCGGCGAGCACCGAGGCCGTCGGCGAAATCACCCAATCGCGCCAGGCGGTCGAGATCGCGGTCGGGCACATTGCCGAACTGGTTGAGGCCGTCGGCCGCATCGAAAACCGGCTCGGTGCGGTCTCCTCGGCGTTGGCTCAGGTTGCGAAAGTGTCGACTTCGATCGAGGCGATCGCAAGACAGACCAACCTGCTGGCGCTGAACGCGACTATCGAAGCGGCGCGCGCGGGCGCCAGCGGCAGGGGCTTTGCGGTGGTTGCGAGCGAGGTGAAGGACCTCGCGGAAGCCACCCGGCGCGCCACCCAGCAGATCGGCGATACGGTGCGCGGCCTGGACGGCGAACTCGGCAATCTGATCGGCGAAAGCAGCGGGGCCACCGCCCGTGCCAAGCATGCCGGCGAAGGCGCCCGGCAGATTCAAGGCATCATCGCCCGCGTGCAGGAGGGTTTTGCCAGGGTCGGGCAGGAGATCGATGGCGTGGCCCGAGCCGCGACATCCAACCTCGGTCATTGCGATATGGTGATCGAGGAATTAGCCAATCTCGTCAACGGCGTCGATCTCTCCTCAACCGACCTGCAGCATGCAGACGAGCGGGTGGCAAAGCTGCTCGACCTTTCCGAAAACCTGATCGCGATGATTGCCGAGAGCGGCGTTGCAACCTCGGACGCGCCCTTGATCCGGCTGGTGGCCGAAACCGCCAGGCGCATATCGGAGGCTTTCGAAGCGGCGGTCGCGCGCGGCGAAATCACGCTCGCACAATTGATGGACGAGAACTACCGCGAGATTCCGGGCACCAATCCCAAGCAATACATGACCGACTACGTCGAGTTGACCGACCGCATCCTGCCCGCCATCCAGGATCCGATCCAGAAAACCGATCCGCGCATCGTGTTCTGTGTCGCCTGGGCCAAGGGTGGCTATTTGCCGACCCACAATCCGAATTATCGCCTGCCGCAGGGAAAAGACCCGGTCTGGAACAACGCCAATTGCCGCAATCGACGGCTGTTCAATGACCGCGCGGTGAAGAAGGTTGCGGCCAATACCAAACCGTTTCTGCTGCAGACCTACCGCCGTGACATGGGTGGCGGCAGTTTCGTGCTGATGAAGGACCTGTCATCGCCGATCTTCGTCCAGGGCCGGCATTGGGGCGCCTTCCGCATGGGCTTCCGGCAGGAGTAGCGTGTTCCCGCCTCAGCCGCCGGCTTTCCAGAAGGCGGGCAGCGCCGGCTCGAGCCGACCGCCGATCCGCACCGGCGCGACCTTGCGCGCAAGCCCGCTCGCATCGTCGGTCTCGACCGCCAGCCCCGCGAGCGTCGCCACGCCCTGCGCCGGTTCGAAACGGCTCGATGGAATGCCGGTGGTGAACCGCCGCAGCGGCTCCTCCTTTTGCATGCCGATGATCGAGTCGTAATCGCCGGTCATGCCGGCGTCGGTAATGTAGGCGGTGCCGCCGTGGAGAATCTGGTGATCTGCGGTCGGCACATGGGTATGGGTGCCGACAACGAGACTTGCCCGGCCGTCGCAGAAAAAGCCGATGCCCTGCTTTTCGCTGCTCGCCTCGCAATGGACATCGACCACGATGGCATCGGCGGCCTCGCGCAGCGGACAGGCGGCAAGCTCGCGCTCGAGCGCCGCGAACGGATCGTCGAACGGTGTCATGAAGACGCGGCCAAGGACGTTGACGATCAGCGCCCGCCTGCCGTTCTTGGTGTCGATCAGCGCCGCGCCGCGGCCCGGGGTGCCTCTCGGAAAATTCACCGGGCGGATCAGTCTCGGCGCGCGGTCGATGAACACCAGCGCCTCGCGCTGGTCCCAGGCATGATTGCCGAGCGTGATGGCGTCGGCGCCGGCGTCGATCAATTCCTGATAGATCGCCTCGGTGATGCCGAATCCGCCGGCTGCGTTCTCGCCGTTGACGACCACGAGATCGAGCGACCAGTTGCGGACCATGGCAGGCAGATGTTCGGCGACGGCATTGCGTCCGGTCCTGCCGACGACGTCGCCTACGAAGAGAATGCGCAACCTAACTGCTCCGGAAATCGAATAGTTTCGTTTCCGTTAGCACATAATCGAGCGCGACGTCGTGCGCTAATGCCGGAATTGTCTCGATTTCCTGCACTGCAAAAGCCAGCCCGACGCCGACCACCGGCTTGATCTTGCGCAAATGGGCGAACGTAAAATCATAATGGCCGGCGCCATAGCCGATGCGATGGCCCAACCGATCGAATGCGGCGAGCGGCACCAGCATGATGTCGGGCAGGATTTCGGCTGCGGCGGGCGACGGTTCGGGGATGCCGAGCGCTCCAAGCATCAAACGATCCTCGACAGACCAGCTGCGGAAAATCAGCGACTGGCCGCGCGCGGTGACCGCGGGCAAAGCGAGTCTGGCGCCGCGCGCTGCGAGATTTCTCATCAAGGGCTGCGGATCGATCTCGCTACGGATCGGGAAATAGCCGGCGACCACCACACCCGGCTCGATCGCGAAGGGCAGTCCACGCGCCGCAATCGCCTGCGCAGCAGCGGCACGCTGCTCGGGGCTCAACGCGTCGCGCGCGGCAAGCGCGGCTCTGCGGAGAACGGCTTTCGATGGAGCGGCAGCGGTGACCAACGGAGACGTCTCGCCGTACTGGATGCTCTGTTTCCGCGAGGCATGGCGGCTGGAAAACACAAGAGAGAAAAGCGCGAGGCCGCGTTCGCCGTTGGAGCGTTCGATCCCGGGATTGCCTACGACAGTAGGTGGGCACCGTATGTCCGGGTCCACGGACCCGGCCAGGGACAGTTCCCTTAAGGATCGATAAGGCCCCGGGGATATGTTGCTCCTGACGCGCGACGCAGCTTCGCAGGCCCTAATCTAGCAACGGCGCAGCCGGTTCGCCAGCGGGAGAGCAGCTTATCCGAGCGCGACGCCGCCCCCGATCGTGCGGTTCAGGACCTGGGTCGTCCTTTCGATCCGCTCGGCCGCGGCATTCAGCGCATTGGCGACCGCCGCCTGCGTCGCCTTGGCACGGTCGATCGCCGAGGTCCGCACGTCGCGCAGCGAGTTGAGTTCCTCTTCAAGGCTGCGGATGCGCGCGCCGGCGTCAACCAGTTCGTCGCACACGGTCAGCGCGGCCATGACCGTCAGGCGCGCATCACCGATCTCGCCGAACTTGCCGCGCAGCATCTCGATGCGTCCTTCCAGGCTCTCGGCGAGTTTGAGCAGCCTGATCTCCTGCCCTTCCTCGCAGGCCATGCGGTATTGCCGGCCATTGATGGTGACGTTGATGTGGTTCATTCTTCCTCTCCGGCGTCCGCGTCGGCCTCTGCCTCCTCTTCGACCCCAAGGACCGTGCGGATGGTGTCGATGGCCGCATCGAGGCGTTCGGCGATCTCGCGATTGGCGCGTTCAAGCTTGCGCGATTTCACCAGTGAACTGTCCAGTTCGTCAGCGAGCCGCGACCGGTCCGCGCCCAGGGCCTGGATCCGGGTCGCCAGTTCGTCCTCGTCGCGATCGGCTTCGCGCCGCCGCTCCACTGCGCTCTCCAACGCGTCGAGCGCCGTCATCAACCGCCGGGTCGCAGCCTCGAGGTCGGCAGAGGGCGGCTCGGCAGGGCCGGGGAAATTCGCAGGACGATCGTTCATGCAAGAGATCCCAGGCGCCGCCCGCGCGGCAAAACCCGCGTTCGGGCAAGCGCTTACGCGACGAAATTTACGTGGCCGGGGCGGCTTGCGCAACGCCATGTCGAAGCTATGCACCGCAAAGCAACTTTTCGGCCCCAGAAGGCGTTGGACTCCGGGAACTCAGGTGCTATCCAGCCGAAAAATCACCCGGCTAACCCCCTCGCCCGTGGTGCCCACCCAACCAGCTCCCATTTCCGACGGATCTTGATCATGACGCAGGTCGACCCCTCCCCCATGGTTTCTCCCATGGCCAATGCGATTCGCGGCCTTGCGATGGATGCCGTGGAGAAGGCGAAATCGGGGCATCCGGGCTTGCCCATGGGCGCCGCCGACATCGCAACCGTGCTGTTCTCGCAGTTTCTGAAATTCGATGCCGCCCATCCGAGCTGGCCAGACCGCGACCGCTTCGTGCTGTCGGCCGGCCACGGCTCGATGCTGCTCTACGCGCTGCTCTACCTCACCGGCGCTCCGGAGATGACGCTCGACCAGCTCAAGCATTTCCGGCAGCTTGGCTCGCTCACCCCCGGACATCCCGAGAATTTCCACACCAAGGGCATCGAGACCACCACCGGGCCGCTCGGCCAGGGCATTTCGACGGCGGTCGGCATGGCGCTTGCGGAAAAGATGCTCTCCGCCGAGTTCGGCAAGAAGATCGTCGACCACCGCACCTATGTGCTCGCCTCCGACGGCGACCTGATGGAGGGCGTGTCGCAGGAAGCGATCGCAATGGCCGGGCACTGGAAGCTCAACAAGCTGATCG
>CAYVVB010000347.1:0-2023 GCA_964454955.1 uncultured Bradyrhizobium sp.
GCATCGTCCTGCAGTGTAACAATTTCGAGGTCATCGACCTCGGCGTGATGGTGCCCGCGGCAAAGATCATCGAGACGGCGAAGGCCGAAGGCGCCGACATCGTCGGGCTGTCCGGGCTGATCACACCCTCGCTCGACGAGATGGCGTTCCTCGCCTCCGAGCTGCAGCGCGAGGGCTTGAGGCTTCCGCTCCTGATCGGCGGCGCCACGACGAGCCGGGTGCACACGGCGGTGAAGATCGATCCGAACTATCGGAGCGGACCGGTCGTCCATGTCAATGACGCGAGCCGCGCGGTCGGCGTCGTGTCCTCGCTGCTCTCCGACAGGCGGGAGGCGTATGCGGCCGACATCCGCGCAGAATACGGCAAGATTTCCGCGGCCCACTTCCGTGCGCAGACCGAGAAGAGGCGGCTGTCGCTTGCCGATGCCCGCGCCAACGCCGTGCCCATCGACTTTGCCAAGCCGCCGCCGAAGAAGCCGACGTTCCTCGGCATCAAGGCTTTCGCCAATTACGACCTCGCCGAGTTGGTCGACACGATCGACTGGACGCCGTTCTTCCAGACCTGGGAACTGGCCGGGCGTTATCCGGCGATCCTCGACGATCCCAAGGTGGGCGAAGCCGCCCGCGTGCTCTATGCGGATGCGCACAAGATGCTCGACCGCATCGTCAAGGAGAAATGGTTCACGGCCCGCGCGGCGATCGGCTTCTGGCCGGCCAACAGCGAAGGCGACGACATCGCGGTTTACGCCGACGAGAGCCGCAAGCAAAGGATCGCGACGCTGCACACGCTGCGCCAGCAGCTCGAGAAGCGCGAAGGTCGCTACAATGCGGCGCTGTCCGATTTCATCGCCCCGCGCTGCTCCGGCGTGCCGGACTACATCGGCGGCTTCGTGGTCACGGCGGGCATCGGCGAGGACGCGGTCGCCGATCGCTTCAAGAATGCCAACGACGATTACTCCTCGATCCTGTGCAAGGCACTGGCCGATCGGCTCGCGGAAGCCTTCGCCGAGCGCATGCATGCGCGGGTGCGCCGCGAGTTCTGGGCCTACGCTCCCGACGAGGCGCTGACCAACGAAGAGATGATCCTGGAGAGGTATCAGGGCATCCGCCCTGCGCCCGGCTATCCGGCACAGCCGGACCACACTGAGAAGAAGACGCTGTTTGCACTGCTCGATGGCGAGAAGAACGCCGGCGTCAAACTCACCGAGAGCTTTGCGATGTGGCCGGGCTCGTCCGTGTCGGGGCTCTATTTCAGCAACCCCGGAAGCTTCTACATCGGCATCGGCAAGATCGAGCGCGACCAGGTCGAGGATTACGCCAGCCGCAAGGGCATGAGCGTGCCTGAAGTGGAGCGCTGGCTCGCGCCGATCCTGAACTACATCCCCGCGCAAGACCGCTCGTCGGCAGACCGCGCCGTGCAGCAGGTGATTCCGACAACAGCGCCGACTGCCGTGCCAGCCAACGACATCACCTCCCACCCGCCGGGCTGCACCTGCGCCGTCCATCTCGCCTGGCGCAAGAAGGCGGCAAGGGGGTAGCTCTCGGCAAACGCACGGTCCCATCGTCCCCTGGACGGGGAGGATCGCGCGCAGTGAGCGAAGCGAACTGCGAGCGACGTGGGGTGAGAGCCACGAAAAATGGTTTCGCCGTGAATCGCAACGAGTGTCTCCCCGCCAGCGATGGACCGACCTCGTGGATGGACTGCCACCCCGCCCCGATCACGCATGTCATGCGCGATCGACCCGCCTCCAGGGGTGGGTGGGAGTCTGTGGCAGTGCCGTGTCGAGAACAGCGAACGCAGGCCAGCATCTCGCCTTCTCGCGGCGCATTTCGCGTCCGAGCTTTGCAATATTTCACCCTCCAGAAACAGAGGGCGCAGGGAAGGCCGGGTGCCCGCTTGCACCCGGGGCCCCCGCGCAAAAAGGAATTTGCGCGAGCGCGTTGACCACAGGTACAGGCGGAGACACTCCGGCCTTCCCTGCGCAGTGGTTTACGGCTTACTTCGCGCTCTTCCCGGTGAACC
>CAYVVB010000348.1:0-1710 GCA_964454955.1 uncultured Bradyrhizobium sp.
ATACGTACCAAAAGGAGAGTGAGCCAATGACGGCTGGACAAGCGACACGCCGGGCTGTGGCCACGACGGGCAGGCGGACGATCCCACCTCCGCCCAAGGAGATCGACCCGCGCGTCGAAGCTCTGGTCACGGACCTCATTGGGCGCGTTGCCGACAAGTTGACCATGCTCATCCTGGAAGTGCTTATCGAGCACGGGACAGTCCGGTTCACCCGCCTCGGCAAGCTCGTCGGCGGCATCAGCCAGAAGATGCTGACACAGACGCTGCGGCAGATGGAGCGAGACGGTCTGATCAGCCGGACCGACTATCCGGTGGTGCCGCCCAAGGTGGAATACCAGCTCACGGATCTTGGTTCGACGCTCAGCGAGGCCTTTTGCGGTGTCTGGATTTGGGCCGATCAGAATTTGGCGAAGGTGGAGACCGCGCGTCGGGCTTTCGACAAGCGCGCGAGCGAAAGATGACGCCGCTGGCAAGCACGCATAGCGGGCGACGTGAGGCCGGAAGGCGGTGAGAGATGCCGGTACAGGCCGTCGCGATCGTGGTCTATGAGGGCGTCCAGGCCCTGGACGTCGCTGGCCCGATGGATGTGTTCAGCGAGGCGAACACGTTTCTCGGCAGCGGCGACCGCTATGAAACGGTCTTGATTGCCGCGCACCGCAATCCGCTGCGCGCGTCGAACGGCATACGGCTGGTAGCCGACTTGACCTTCGAGGAGGCGACGGGCGGCTTTGACATTATCCTGGTGGCCGGCGCTCCGACGCCGCCGGAAGCGGAGCCGGATCCGCACTTGGTGCAGTGGGTCAAAGAGTTGCCCTGGCGCTCGAGCGTTTATGGATCGATCTGCACGGGGGCTTTCGTACTTGGCTATGCCGGCCTCCTGGACGATAGGCGTGTCACGACCCATTGGCAGGACGCGCAGGCGCTGGCGGCCAAGTTCCCAAAAGCAAAGGTCGAGCCGGACCTGATCTATGTCCGCGATGGCCGGCTGATCACCGCGGCCGGTGTGACCGCGGGAATAGATCTGGGCCTGGCACTCGTCGGGCAGCGGCACGGTGCGGAAACGGCGCTCAAGGTCGCCAAGCGCCTGGTCGTCGTTGCCCAGCGCCAGGGCGGACAATCGCAGTTCAGCCCGTATCTCACGGCACCGGCCGATCCGGAATCGCCGATCGCCCGCATCCAGGACCACGTCATGGCCAACATCGGGGATCGCCACACGCTGGAGTCGCTTGCCGCCGTCGTCGGCATGAGCCCCCGGAACCTCGCCCGGCATTTCGTTCAGGCAACCGGCATCACCCCGCACGAGTTCATCGAGCGCGCGCGTGTCGATGCGGCGCGCATGATGCTGGAAGGAAGCGACCGGCCGTTGAAGGCCGTCGCCTTCGATTGCGGTTTCGGGTCCGCGGACCGGATGCGGATCGTCTTCAGCACACGTCTCGGCGTGACCCCTGTCCAATACCGGACCAGCTTCCGTCGGGCGGAAGCGGAATAGACGCCGGAATCATCTGACGACGAAACCGCCGCCTTCTAGTGTCGTGAAGGGCTCGGGCCGGCTTTGTCAGGAAACGACGTAGGGCTGTCCTGATCCGCAGGACCGCGTTCGTTGTCCAAGCAGGGGTGTCATTGCGACATATGGGCGAGCGTGGCGACAAGGTTGTCGTCGGCACAGGTTGCCACGAACGGTCGGCTGAGGTCGGGGCGAGCTGAGCGCAA
>CAYVVB010000349.1:0-1915 GCA_964454955.1 uncultured Bradyrhizobium sp.
CGCGCGAGTAGCGCGGCGTGCCGGGCGAGCATCGCCCTGCCGCCATTGATGCGCACCGCGCCGACGCGGGTCGAGACATATTGCTCGAAGGTCTTGTTGAAGGTGTAGCGCTGGCGACGGTCGAAGGCGAGCACGCTCCCATCTTCCGTCAGGCCGGCGAACGCGCTGGAGACCACGCTGGAGGACACTCCGGCAGCCTGCGCGTCCGAAGACATGCTCGCCAGAAAGGAATTGAAATCGCCGCCGCAACGGGCCGCCTGGGCCGCGCCGGTCACAAGAACGGCAGCCAGAAAGACCGCCAGACGAAGCTTGAGCATATTGGTTTCCTGAAGGATTTCCCGCCCGCTGCCGATCATGCCATGGCGAAAACCGGCACGTCAAAAATCGAGGTTCCGTTTCTCCGCCTCGCCTTTTCCATGAGCCTTGATCCGCGTCAACACCCGCCTCCGTCCCGTTCCTAGGATGCGACGGGCCAACGGGAAGGAGAGTCATATGATCGGAATTACGCTGACCACGGACCAGATCCGCAACGCGCCGAAAGACGTGCGGCAATGGATCGAGCATGAGGTGATCGCGAGTCTTGGACTTGGGCCGGCACCTGGGCTCGCCGCCGAAGCGCCGGCTCCGCAGCCGGTGCAGGCCGCGCATCTCGATGCATGCACTGAAGAAGAAGCGGCCGCGATCCTCGCGCAAATCCGTGGCATGCTGCCGGCGGTGAACGTGTTCTTCGAATTTGCCCGGCCCGGCGTCACCCTCGGCCAGCCGCCGGCGATGGCCTTCCGCCTGATCGACCTGCTCCATCACACCAAGCTGCAGAACATCGGGCAGATCATGACCTGTCTCGAAGCCATCAACGAAGCCTTCGCGCGCCTGCGCGGCGATGCGTCGGTTCGCTTCTGCGGCTTCGACAGTGAGGGCCACTGTTTCATCGCGCCGCAGACGCAGGCGAGCATCGCAGCGCTCTGGCAAGAGGTGATCGCGGCCCAGCAGGGCGCTGCCGGCAAGGAGCCCGCTCCCGGCTTTGCGCCCGCGGCCTGACCGCTTCCGCCGCCGTTACACCGGTGCTAGTTTGCGTCCGGGGCGAAAGCGAGGTCGGATGCAAAGCAACGAACCCCGGCAAACCGGCTTCTGGCGAGTGCCGCTGTTCCGGCTGCTCGCCATCAACTTAGGCGTCGGCGTGGCGCTGGCCGTGCTTCTGGTCGGCGGCCTGCTCGTACTCAATCCAGGCGGGCTGCGTCACCTGATCTTCACCGACCGCTCCCCGGCCGTCGCGATTGGCCTGCTGTTGTTCGGCTTCGTCGTCACCTTCGGCTCAGCCGTGATGGGAAGCGCCATTATGGCGACCGGGCAGCCGCGCGACGACGGTGACGGCCCGCGCGGCCCAGGCAAGCCGGTGAGGCAGAAAGTGCCGGCAAAGGGACGGGCGTAACCAACGATTGGCTCCGACCCGCGAAGCGCATCGGGCCGGGTTGCTGCAAAAAAATGGCCCCGGGGACGGGGCCATTTTCCTTAGTATTCGTCCGAGTAGTAGTGGCGCCGGATTATGACGCGGTCGCCGGGATGGTGGTACCAACCGCGGTGCCAGCCGCGGTCGTGCCCATAGAACTCAGCGCGCGGTCCGCGGTAATCGCGGTAATAGTCGCGATCGCCCCCGACATGCACGCCGAACTCTGTCGCGCTGGCGATGGTCGGCGCTCCGACCGCAATCGTCGTCAACGCGGCAAGTACGTAAGCAACTTTTCTCATAGTCCTCCTCCGTCACTCTAGGCACAGGGAGAACGAATGCCGGCGACAGCGGTTGCAAAAACCGCGAGGAAACTTTCTTGAATGGATGTTCACCATCATTGCTTCGTTGATCCGCGAGCAATGTCGGCCAAGCAGGCTCAATCGGAACCGTGAAAATGCGTTGATGAGG